>DUCT01000041.1 GCA_012959665.1 Myxococcales bacterium
ATCTTCACCTTTGCGGCCGAGACCCGAGCGGGGCTCGTCACCCGGGAAAGCATCCTCGTCGAGGTGGAATCCCGGTCGGGGCGACACGGGGGTCGGGGTCGGGGTCGAGGTCGGGGCCGAGGACGGCGCTAGGCCGGGCCTTCCCTCTTGAGTCCCGGGCAAGAGAAGCCGCGGGGGGGGCTCAGCGCCCCACCTGCATGGCGATGGCCTCCCTCACCGAATGTTCGTAGCGTGCCGACGAGATTCGTTCGTCAAGCATCGGTGAGGCTAGGGCGTGGTCGATCCTGAATCCTGCCCCCTTCCGGCTGTACCACGAGAGCTCGGCTTTTGAGGGGTGCCGCGACCTCCAGCGATCAATCCAGCCTTGGCCGAGGAGGCCGATGAAGCATTCCTCGGCGTAGAAGCTTTCGCCGGTTTTATCGACGCCTCGAATTCCCGTGTTGAGGTCTCCCATGATGAGCGACTGGCCTTTGAGGAGGTCACCCCTACTCGCCTAAAGCGCCGGCGAGGCGGATAGGGATTTCAGAGACCCATTCTACACCCTGGGCGATGTAAGGTATAGGCTAGAGAGGGGACACAGGGGTCCTCGACTCTGACCTCAACGACAACCCGGGAGACGATTGCTGTGCGAGCAAGAACTGCAGGAGCCCTCTCTGCTGCGTTTGCGCTGATCATGGGTTGCGCCAGCTATTCCCCGCCCAAGTCGGTGGACACCCCGGGCTATCTCGTTCGCATCGAGTCCAAGAGCGACGGGAACGTTCGGGCCTCGGCAGTGGTCCTGAGCGCCGAGGAAAGTGAGCGCGCATTCGGGACCGGATTGGCCCAGAAAGGAATACAGCCGATCTGGCTGGAGATCGAGAATCGCGGTGACCAGGAATTCATTCTCATGCTGAACAGCATCGACCCGGGCTACTTCTCGCCCTCTGAAGCCGCCTGGATCAGCCGTAGCTTCGGCGAATCGGGGACCGAGGAGAAAATCCTCTATTTCCTCGAGCAGCAAATCTCGCCGGTCATCGCTCCCAACAGCACCGCGAGGGGGTTCGTGTACACCCATCTCGATCCCGGCGGAAAGGCTTTCGGGGCCACTTTGGTGGGCGACCGGGACGTGAGGCGCTTCGAGTTCGTCCAGGAGGTCCCGGGCTTGAAGATGGACTGGATGCACGTCGATTTCGCGAATCTGTACCCTCCTGGTGAGATTCGCGATCTGGATCTGGACGCACTGCGTGCGTATTTGGAAACGTTGCCCTGCTGCGTACTCGGCGGGGATCGCGAGACGCCCGGCGATCCCCTCAATGTCGTGGTTCTGGGCAAAGGCCTGCACATGCTGGCTGTTTTCGTTCGCCAGGGGTGGGACATGACCGAGACCGCCACCCGGGGCAGCGTCTGGCGCACGATCAAGTCCTCGGTATTCGGAATGAAGTACCGGACCTCACCCGTCTCACCACTCTACGTCTATGGCCGACGCCAGGATGTCGCGCTGCAAAAGGCTCGAGGGACGGTGGATCAGCGCAATCACATGAGGCTGTGGCTGGCCCCCGTCACGTTCGAGGGCCGCGAAATCTGGGTGGGCCAGATCAGCCGAGACATCGGTGTCAAGCTCTCCAGCAAAACAGTGGTGACCCATAGGGTCGATCCGATCATCGACGAATCACGATTCTCCCTGCTCATGGACACCGCAGCATCTCAATCATTGGAACGCATCGGTTTCGTGAAGGGGGTCGGATTGAGCACCCCCGCATCTCCGCGCCGCAACTACACGTTGGATCCCTACTACACGGACGGTCTTCGGCTGGTGGTTTTCTTGTCCCGGGACTCCGTTTCCCTCGACCAGATCGGCTGGGTAAAGTGGGAGATACCGCCGGAACCGGATCACTCGATGACCTGGTCACCGCCGAATGACTCGCCGAACTGATATGGGGCCGGACAGAATTTTCCCGCCATGGGGCTCCCCATAGAGATTTAACATGACGCCCATACCCGGACGTTGTGTCAGAAGCCAGCTTGAATTCGCTCGACACCGTGTCCAATGGGAAGGTCAACATAAGGCGAATTCCCGGGTCAGATCCGGCGACTGAGGGGCGACTGCGGGGCGACTGGGCGAAGTCCGCGATTCTGCGGTTCGATTTCCTCTCGCTCCCCGACTGCCCTGGGGACGCACTCGATTTTAAATTGGGCGGAGTGGAACTTAAGAAAGAGAACTCCTTCGACGGTGGTCCCGAGAGTCGGCATAGGCTCGCGACTCCCCCCACCCCCGGTCAAGGGATCAAATCAATCAAAGCACCCAAGAGTCAAGAACTGCACGAGCCGGCGCGAACTGCACGAACGAAGAAGTCGTTCGTCTTACTGGTGAGGCCGTTGAAGTTCACGAGGCCATTGACGAAGCTCGCGCCCCACGCGTAGAGGGGATCGCTGGCGACACTCGACTCCGACCAATAGCCCAACGACGCTGTGGGGCCGCCGACCACGGCAAAATCCGGGTCGATGCAAGGCGGCCCGGCACAAGTCGTCGCCTGACCCGTCGCATTCTGCCCCGAGTTGGCATCGGCGGGGTCCGCGTTCGCAACTGTTTCCACACCCAAACCCACCAGAATGCTCTGGAGTTCCGAAATGATGGGCAGACGCCAGTCCGTATGCCCCGCAAAGCTGGCCACGTTGATGGCTGCCAAGAAGTCCGTGTACGCGTTGCCATCCGCGTTGCCATCCTCTGGTAGCGCCGTGTTCGACCACTCGTAGCGGTTGTTCACATCGTGCCGGTCCGGGCAGCCTCCGGGAGCGGTACTGCAGATCACATCAGGGTCGCTCGGGTCCCCGGTCTTCCGCTCCCAGAGCAGGTCCGTCGCGGTGTCCTCGACCGTCACCCCATCGGCACACGCCACGAAACGCCCGGGCTGCGGCGGCACGACCGGGCTGCCTGAGTCTACGTCCGAGCACCCAATGCCTCCTGTGCCCAAAGCTATAACCAAAACCAGAACAGCACCCGATAGCGTTCGCATATCTACTCTTCCTTCCCGATTGGTTGTTGTGTCTCGAGTTAACGGTAGCGAACACAACTGGGCACTTGCTGGCGAACCCGCGACCTCCGGGTTATGAGCCCGATGAGAGCCCCTCTCGTTACTTGACAGCGGGGGGGCGATATACCGAGCGGTCAGACTCCTCAGGACCAGACAGGGTATCCCAATGATACTCCGCTGAGCACCGTTTTGAGCGGTCAGGACCCCGCCTGCATGGCGATGGCCTGCATCTGCATCATCAGGGCCATGTCGCCGATCACCTGGATCTTCCCGCTCATGAAGGCCTGCATGGGATCCAGGGTGCCGCTCTGCATGGCTTCGGCGTCGGCCGCGGCGATCTTGACCTCGGTGGTAGGTGCGTCGGGAAGCACTCCGGGACCGAGTTTGAACCCAGTACTCCAGTCGCCGCCTTCGCCCTCGGTCACGGTGACCTGGATCAACCCGCCCAGTGCGGCGAGTTGCTCCATCACTTGGGTGCTCGGGGGCGGCGCGTTCTCGCCCCCAACCGCACCCGACGTGAGCAGCGCGCTGGCCTGTTGGCCGAAAACTCCTCCCCGCCCCTCCCAAAGTGCCCCCCGCCAATCCTCGACGGTTTGCACCAGGGTGAAGGCCGCTTCGTCTCGAGCCGTTTCATCGACCTTGCAGCTTCCGCCAGAAATGTGCACCAGCCATTCACCGCCCCCCCCACCGTCAATTTTTACCCCGAGCTTGATATCCATCTCGGCATCCAGGGTCGCCTCGGCGATGACCGAGGGAATAAACTCCTCCATGAATTCTTTGGGAGAAATGGGCTCGTTGGACAGTTTGGGCATTGGATGGGCTCCTGGGAATTCACCGGGCGACGGTCTCGCACGGATGAATCGGGTGGGCGAAGGCAGTCCAGTCTAACCCAGAAGAATCCCAAAGGAGTCCCAGAGAGGGACCGATTGCACCCGGTGGACGGCCGGAGGAAGTGCCTGGTGGGCGTGCACGGATTCGAACCGCGGACCCTCTCGGTGTAAACGAGATGCTCTAACCAACTGAGCTACACGCCCGGACAGCGGGGCGGCCTCGGCCGCCTCATGCTTCGCGTCTCAGTTTACCCCGGCCGGGTGGGGAACGTCCGTCGGGGAAGCCGCGGGCGTTCGGGGCACTTCGTAAATTTCGTCGAGATCGTGAACCCCGCCTTGGAGGAAATCTCTGGGATCGGCCACCGCCAGGGCATGGAAGAGCACCTCGTCCATGTGCTCGACGGGAATGATCTTGAGGCTCTTCTTGATCTGGGCGGGCAAATCCTTCAAATCCTTCTCGTTCTCCTTGGGGATGATCACCGTATCCACGCCGCCGCGGTGGGCAGCGATGAGTTTCTCCTTCAATCCGCCAATGGGCAGCACCCGCCCCCGCAGCGTAATTTCCCCCGTCATGGCCACGTTCGACTTGACCGGGACCCGAGTTAGCGCCGAGGCGATGGTCGTCGCCAGGGTGATACCCGCCGAGGGTCCGTCCTTGGGCGTACCGCCCTCGGGCACGTGCACGTGCAGGTCTACTTTGGTGTAGAAGTCGCGTTTCAGGCCCAATTGCTTCGCCCGGGAGCGAACGTAGGACATAGCCGCCCCGGCGGATTCCTGCATGACCTCGCCGAGTCGACCCGTGATCTGGAGCTTGCCCTGCCCCGACGTAACCGACACCTCGGTCTGAAGCAATTCGCCTCCGACCTCCGTATAGGCCAGGCCCGTGGTCACGCCGACGAGGTCCTCGGACTCGGTCTTTCCAAAGCGGAAGCGGTGAACTCCGAGAAACTTCTTAACCAGACGCGGCGTCACACGGCACATCTTCCAGTCGTCGCCGGCCTTGACAACTTCCCTCGCCACTTTGCGGTGGATAGAGGCCAGTTCCCGTTCGAGATTACGAACCCCGGATTCCCGGGTGTAGTGACGAATGACCTCAAGAATCGCACCATCGGTGAACGCGATTTGCTCATTGGTCAGGCCGTTGGCTTCGCGAACCTTTTCCAGCAAGTGACGCCGGGCGATCTCGAGTTTCTCCGATTCGATGTAGCCCGGGATCTGAATGACTTCCATGCGATCCTGCAAGGGCCTGGGGATCTCGCTCAGAACATTCGCCGTGCAGATGAACATCACCTTCGAGAGGTCGTAGTCAACATCGAGGTAGTGATCGTTAAAGGTATGATTCTGCTCGGGATCGAGAACTTCGAGCAGCGCCGCAGAAGGGTCTCCACGGAAGTCCATCGACATCTTGTCGACCTCGTCCAAGAGAAAAACCGGGTTGCTGGTACCCGCTTTTTTGAGGCTTTGGATAACCTTGCCCGGTAGTGCCCCCACATAGGTGCGCCGATGGCCGCGAATCTCGGCCTCGTCCCGTACACCGCCCAAACTAATCCGGACAAAATCTCGGCCAGTGGCCCGTGCGATCGACTTGCCCAGAGAAGTCTTCCCTACACCCGGTGGGCCCGCCAAGCAGAGAATCGGGCCCTTCATCCGTTCGACCAGTGTCTGAACCGCGAGGAATTCGAGAATTCGGTCCTTGGGCTTCGCGAGCCCATAGTGGTCTGCATCGAGAATCGCCTCGGACTCATCAAGGTCCTTGAGTTCATCTTTGCATTCGTTCCAGGGCAGCTCGAGCATCCAGTCGATGTAGTTCCGCACCACGGTGGCCTCGGCACTCATGGGCGACATCATCTTGAGCTTCTTGACTTCCTTCTCAACACGATCCCGGGCGTCGCCGGGCATATCCTTCGCCTGAAGCAGTTCGTCGAGTTCGCCGAGTTCGCCCTTGGACTCATCGCGATCGCCCAATTCCTTCTGAATCGCCCTCATTTGCTCGTTGAGGTAG
Organism: Myxococcales bacterium; assembly: GCA_012959665.1. Lineage (GTDB taxonomy): Bacteria > Myxococcota_A > UBA9160 > UBA9160 > UBA4427 > JAZXM01. The sequence goes on from DUCT01000041.1 coordinate 5,844, forward strand.
TACTCCTTTTGCGCGCTCTCCATCTGCTTCTTGACCCGGCCGCGAATCTTGCGCTCAACCTCAAGCACCTCGATTTCCGCCTGCATACGCGAGTAAACGTCCTCAAGCCGCTCAACTGGCTCCATCATTTCGAGCAAGCCTTGACGCTCTTCGACCTTGAGATTCAGGTGAACAACAATGCTGTCGGCCAATTTCCCCGGCTCATCGATCGCGGAAATCGTGCTGAGCAGTTCTGCCGGCGCTTTCTTGTTCAGTTTCGAGTAGGCCTCGAAAGTCGCGTGCACCGTGCGGACCAGCCCCTCGGACTCCGGGGAGGAAACCTCGGCATCGGGCAAGCTCTCCACACGGACCGAGAAATACGGCGAATTGCTCTGGAAGGATCGGATACGGGCGCGAGACTTGCCCTCCACCAGAACTTTGACGGTGCCGTCGGGCAGGCGAAGCAACTGGATGACGGTGCCCAAGGTACCCACCGTGTAAATATCCTCGGCGGAGGGTTCTTCTTGGCCGGCCTGACGTTGGGCCGAGAGCATCAACTCCCTGGAACCCGCCATGGCATCTTCCAGGGCTTGAATCGACTTGGTGCGCCCTACGAAGAGCGGGACAACCATTTGTGGAAAGACGACGATATCCCGCAGGGGGAGCAACGGCACGACCCCGGCCTGTTCGCCTGAGGCACCCGACTTACTCTCTTCATCATCGCCGGAAAAAACCATTCAAGTTCCCTTCCATACAGCCGGCTCTCAGGCCGATTCCGCTTCTCGCTTGAAGACCAGCAGGGGCATTGTTCCCTGCAGGATCACTTCCTCGTTGATCACACACTCTTCCAC
>DUCT01000042.1:0-5681 GCA_012959665.1 Myxococcales bacterium
TGATGCCACCGGTGCAGTTCCGCCATGCTGAAAATCCAGTTCAGCGGCCCCAGGCGCACGGGCACGTTGCAGTGCTGGAAGATCCCGTGAACGGCGGCGAACAAGACCCAGAGCACCAGCACATCTTGACCCGCACCCAGGGCCACCAACGGCACAGTGGCGACAAGGTTGTTGAGCAGGATGTCCAGGGGATGAAAGCGCGCGGCATTGAGCCAGTAGAGCCGGGGCGCACTGTGGTGGAGCGCATGGAAACGCCAAAGCCAGGGCACCTCGTGCTGCATCCGGTGCACCCAGTACTGGCCGAGTTCGCCGATGACCAGAGCCAGGGCCAATTGAAGGGCCAGGGGCCAATCGCCGGGCCAGACTTGCAGTGCGTGCCCCCCGAGCAGCCAGGCACCCAGGGCGACCCCCAAGCCGCGCAGGACCGGATCGGCCATTCCGCTGGTCAGGGTCACGGTCACGATGTGGCGGAGGTCCACCCCCAGATCGCCATGGTTGCGGTTCCAGTCCCGGTGATACGGGGCCAGACGCTCGAGGGCAATGACCGCCAGGAAGGCCGGAAGCTGGGCCCCAATGCCCGCCAGGATCGGGTCAACGCCCCGGTTCATCCCGAAAATCGCGCCCGCGATGGCGCTCCCCATCACTACGGGAAAACCGAGATGAGCAATCAGTACGAGGGCTCGCGATCCCAAGACCATGGCTCCAGCATAGCGCTGGGCGGGTTCGGGGCGCGGGTTGGGTTGGGTTGGGTCAACGCCTTCCCAAGCGACCTCCGGGCTCGATGAACTCGATGGTATTGCCATCGGGATCGCGAACAAAGATTTGCCCCACATCGGCGCCGGAGGCCAGCATTTCGAAGCCCGCCTCCTCCAGTCGGCTGTGCACCGCCGCGTAGTCACCAATGGCGAACGCGATGTGCTGGGCCAGGGGCGTCAGCGACGCGGCCTGGCTCCCCACATCAACCCCGGGCGGCGTCTGGATCAAGTGCAATTGCACGGGACCGGCCTGGTACCAGATCCCGGGCAGGCCGAAGTCCGGGCGCTCGAGTTCGGGCAGGCCGAGCAAATCACTGTAGAAAGCCCGAGCCTTCTCTATGTCGGCTACAGCAAGGGAAAAATGATGGGCACCTTCAATCATCATGAAACGTCCTCCTGGCCGGGCGATTCCAAGGACCCGGCTCCCTCCGCCACCTGAACCACGACCTTTCCCGCAGTGGCGCGCCCAGCCAGTCCCGCAATGGCGCTGGGGACAGCCTCCAGGGGAACCACCCCGTGAATCAGCGGCTTGATCCGGCCCTCGGCGTAGAGGCCCAACAGTTCCGCGTGCACCCGGTCGAGAAAGGGCCGGTCGCGATGACTATACTCACCCATGTAGACACCCACCAACGAGTAGTTGCGAAGGAGAAGTTGGTTCATGGGCGCGTCGACCATTTTGCCCCCGGCGAATCCGATCACCAAAATGCGCCCGTGCCAGGCGACACATTTCCGGGACTCGTCAAAGACCGCGCCGCCCACGGGATCGTAAATCACGTCGGCCCCCTCGCCCCCGGTGGCCTCCAGCACCTTCTCCGCAAAATCCTCTTCGAGGTAGTCGATGGCCAGGTCCGCCCCCAACTCCCGGCAGATCGCCGCCTTCTCGGGTCCCCCCGCCGTGGCGATCACCCGAGCCCCGGCGACCTTGCCCAATTGAATGGCCGCCGAGCCAACCCCGCCTGCGCCCGCGTGCACGAGGAGGGTCTCGCCGGATTGCAAGCCGCCCCGCTGGTGCAGGGCAATATGGCCGGTCTGGAATGGGATCAACATGGCAGCGGCATCGCGATCCGGCAGGCTATCGGGGATCGCGTAGCAGTTACGTGCGTCCGCCAGGGCGTACTCGGCCAAGCCACCCGCCGGCAGGGCGGGCACCCCCATCACCCGGGTTCCCTCGGCGATTCCCGCCTCGGACCCGGCCGCCACCACTTCCCCGGCGACCTCCAGCCCCGGGGTAAAGGGCAGTTCAGGCCGCAGTTGGTAGGTGCCGCGACAGAGCAGACCATCGCCAAAGTTCAGCGCCGCAGCGCCGACCCGGATCCGCACCTGGTCGGCGGCGGGTTCGGGCAGGGGAACATCCTCATCGAGAACCAGAACCTCTTCTGGACCGCCGTGAACTTTGACCCGCCAGGCTTTCATGCTCTCCTCCCTGTTCATGGGACTGTTTCATGGGACTGTGCTCTATTCAAGCGACTGGCCTGTTCAAGGGACTGTGCTGTTCAAGGGACTGTGCTGTTCAAGGGACTGGGCCCTGTTCAAGGGACTGGGCCCTGTTCAAGCGACTGTGCCCTGTTTTCTCAGATCTGCGATTTCACCCGGCGAATGTCCCGCCTGGGCAAGAATTGCATCGGTATGTTCGCCCAAAAGAGGTGGGCGACGCGGGGGAGCCAGGGGGGTTTCCGAGAAACGCGCCGGCGCGCGGAGAACCCGAACCCGTGCGAGAGGATCTTCAATCACGCCCACCACACCGCTGTGTTTGACTTGCTCATCGGACAGGAAAGCCTCGAAATCGTTGACCGGCGCAAAGGGCGCCCCGGCTTGACGAAGACCGGCGACCAGCGCCGCGGTGGGGCGTTCGCGAAATTCTTCGATCAATATCTCCGAGAGGGAATCAATATTCTTAAAACGCTCAAGCATGCGAACGAAGCGTGGATCGTTCTTCAGATCATCCCGCCCGAGGAAGTCGCATAGGCCCAGGAACTGTTCATCCTGAACCACCATGCCCACCACGTGGCCGTCCGCAGTGGGATACACCCGAAAGAGATCGAAGGGCGGGATGCCGGAATCCGAATCCGGGAATGAAACTGGGCCCATCATCTCGGGCAAAATAAAGGCCGCGTAGGCGTCCAGCATGGGGACGTCGATGCGCTGACCGCCCCCGGCTCCCGCCCGCTCCCGGGCGAAGAGCGCCACCATGATCGCGGCCAGCGCGGTCATACCCGCCGCCTTGTCGGCCACCACGGTCCGAAACATCTGGGGCGTCGCCCCTGCGCCTTGAGCGGGCATCATCCCCCCCAGACCCTGGACCACGTGGTCATACGCCGGCAGCGGCGCATAGGGACCATCGGGACCGAAGCCGCTGATGGACACGTAGATCAGCCGGGGGTTCGCCGCCCTTAGAACCCGGTCGCCGATCCCCAACCGATCCATCACGTCGGGACGAAAATTCTCCACCACCACGTCGCTTTCCCGGGCCAGTCGCAAGACCACCTCCCGGCCGGCCTCACTCTTGAGATCAATCGCAATGCTTCGCTTGTTCCGATTGAACTGGCTGAAGAAGCCCGAGAGCCCGGCATGAAAAGGACCGCTCGTAGAGCGCGACATATCACCGACCAGGCTCTCGACCTTGACGACATCCGCCCCGTAATCGCCCAAGGCCTGGGTGCAGAAGGGGCCGGAAACCACACTGGTGAAATCCAACACGCGAAGCCCCTCGCAGGGCGAGGGAGGGTTTCCGGGGGTCTCCATCCAGCGATCTTAGCGCCACTGACACGCTCTACCCCCGCACTTCTCCGCTATTATGCGGTGCTCCGCACCGGTCTCTCTCCGGGCGACCGCATCCAGCGAGCCTTCCATGCAGCCGCACTTCTTTTCGAACTACCACGAATTCGACCCCTTTCTTCAGGAGGAACAAGCCCGAGGCTTGACCGATCTGTGCGAGAAATTTGGCAGCTACGGCCTCTACTCGGAAGAATCCCTCAACGAGGGGATTGGTGAAGGGCTGCCCCAACGCTTCGACGCGGCTTTCAACTTCATCAAGACCGGGGGCCGCTTCGGCCAGGCCCATGAAGATCTCGCGACCCTGGCCGCGCGAACCAATTATTTTCGCGAGACCTACGCGTACGGGGATGAGGTCGCCGCCCCGGGCATCGAATTTTTCTATCGCAACGTAGAGTTGATCGAACAAGCAAAGAAGATTTTTGATCGGCCCGTCATCGAACCGGCCATCGTTTACGCGAATATCCTGCTGCCCGGCCAGGAACTCGCCACACACACCGACGTGCCCGAGTTCCGCGGACTCAACCGGCGGTTGCACCCCCAGTGGATGCTCGTCGTCATGCACCACTCCGGACTTTTCGATTCCTGGCGCATGCCCATCGCCACCTCGGTTTCGTGGTACCAGGACACCGAAGGAGGGGCTTTCGCGTTCTATCCCAAGGGCGCGGACCAGCCGGCCCGAACCCATTCGGTGCGCTTCAACAGCGCGGTCATCATGGATACGGACAGCGTCTTCCACGGTGTCGACCGAGTTCAGGAACTCGACTCGCCCATGCCCGCCTTCCGCTCGGGAATGCGGCTAAATGCCATTGGCCACCGCCGTTGGGCGGTGCTGGACGGTGCCGAGGAAATCGGCCGGTACCGGTGGGAGGAAATGCGTTTTTCGATTTCCTGGAAGGCCTACTGTTTCATCGACAACGCCGACAAAGAGCGTTGGCACACTCACAGCGAAGACCTGAACGTGGAAACCGTGCTCGACACCCTGTGCGCGGACCTTCGCGAAAGGGGTCGCCTCCAGGACGGCCGGCCTTCCAACCGAGAACTGGCCGAGATCCTCGTCGATGAGTACATCCACTTCCCCAAGCCCTGCGAAACCTGCACTTGATCTTCACTTCGCGCTGACCCCGAGGACACCCAGATGAACGTCACCGGCGAATTCATTGATATTCCCACCCGGTCGAGCACCATGCGCGGCTACTTGGCGAGGCCCGAGGGCAACGAGATCCTGCCCGCGGTCATCGTCTACATGGAAATATTCGGGATCAACTCCCATATCCGGGAAGTCACCGAGCGGGTTGCGGCCGAGGGCTTCGTCGCCCTGGCCCCAGACTATTTTCACCGAACCGGTCCCGGTATCGAACTCGGCTACGACGACGCAGGACTGGCCGAGGGTATGAAGCACCTGGGCCAACTCGACGCCGACCAGATGATCGCCGACGCCGAGGCGACCCTCGGCGCACTCGAGGGACGCGATGATGTGGGCGGGAAGGGAGTCGGCGCCGTGGGGTTCTGCATCGGCGGGCACATGACCTACCTCACCGCCTGTACCACCGGCATTCGCGCAGCGGCGGCGTATTACGGCGGCGGAATCGCAGCACCCAAGGGCCCCGGAGGCGGTCCGTCTACCCTGAGCCGAACCCCCGGAATTCAAGGCCGCATTCATTGCTATTTCGGCGGCCAGGACGCGATGATCCCGGGCGGTCAGGTCGAAGCCGTCCGCAAATCCCTCGCGGAGGCGGAGACTCGCCACGATGTCCGGGTTTACGAGCACGCCGACCACGGATTCAACTGCGACCAAAGGGCGAGTTTCAACTCCGACGCCGCGACCGATGCCTGGACACGAACCCTCTCCCTTTTCAACGAGGAACTCCGTGACTAGGCCAAGAGCCCAGGCCGCGGAATTCTCAAAGGAAAGGGCGTCGGCTAGCATTCGCCCATGCTGACCGGAAACGAGCGGCAAGACTTCGAAGAGAAGGGGTTTTTTCTTCGGCGCGAATTCGCCAGCCCGGCAACCCGCAAGGCCATGCTCGACGATGCGGTCGAGATCAGCCGGGCGGCGGCCGGCGCAGGGCTGTCCGACGGGGCTCTGGTGATGCCCGAAAACAACCTGGCGAACCGGATCTCCCAAACCGCCGAAGACCGAGTCTCGAAGGT
>DUCT01000042.1:5812-38134 GCA_012959665.1 Myxococcales bacterium
GACAGCCCTGGCACCAGGACTCGTTCTATTTCCCCTTCGACCAAACGCCCCAGATCGGACTCTGGCTGGCCATCAGCGAAGCCACCCTGGAAAATGGCTGCCTACGGGTGCTCGCCGGATCCCATCGGGAACCGGTCCACGAGCACATCCCTGATCGACGGCCGGGCGCCAACCTCGGCTACGTCGAAATCGTCGACCACGACATGTCCCAGGCCACTCCCGTGCTGATTCAGCCCGGTGATCTGCTGGTCTTTCATAGCCATCTCATGCACTGCTCGAGCGATAACCGGAGCCAGGGAATCCGGGCCGCCATGGTCTTCCACTGTGCGAAGTCCGGCACGCGAATCCAGACGCCAGTGGATGTACCGGTCAACGACTGGATGGCCCTGCCCCCGGCCCCCGGCTTTTCGAAAGCGGACTGAGAACGGTCCCACACCCCGGGCGGCCCTTTGGACCACTCCGGGATCCTTAGGAGGCGTCGCCCTGGCGACCCCGTGCCATGACACCCGCGCGCCGGGAGGCCACTTCCTCCGAACCCGTTGCCGCCGCCGAAGCCACTGCCCGGTCCTTTTCCATCGCTAGGGCTTGTCCCAGAGGCATGCGCAGGCCCTCATCGATCAAGCGCTTGTAGGCCTCCAAGACATCGGGCACGCAAGATGCCATGTCCTTGGCGAGTTCGCGGCAGGCCGGCAATAAATCGCTCCCGGCCACAACCCGGTTCACCAAGCCCCAGTCCAGCGCCTGGGGGGCTCTAATGAAATTTCCGGAAAGGGAAATTTCCTTGGCACGAGCAACCCCGATCAGCCGCGGCAGCAATTGGCTGAGCCCCCAGCCAGGCAGAATGCCCACCCGGGCATGGGTATCGGCAAAGCTTGCATTCTCCGAAGCAATCAGCACATCGCAGGCCAATGCCAACTCGAAACCGCCGGTAATGGCGTGGCCATTGATCGCCCCGATGATCGGACCTCGGAAATCCGCCATGGCGTCGGCGAGATCACTGGCCGCCGAGGCGGCCGTATCCCCCGTCGTACCCGCAGCCAGTTCCTTCAAGTCGTATCCCGCACAGAAAGCCCGTCCGGCACCCGTCACGATCACGACACGGACCTCGGGATCGGCCTCCAATCGACGAAAGGCCGTGGCCAGGGCATCGCGCAACGCCCTCGACAAGGCGTTCATCGCTTGGGGGCGATTGAGAGTCAACGTCGCAACGGAGCCCTCGCACTCTTCCAAAAGCGGCCGCTCAGGCATCGCCACCTCGGCTGTCGGCACCCGGGGACGAATTCGCCCTGCCCCGGTTTTTCTTGTCCGCCGAACGACCGCCGGTTTCGAGCCGGCGGAGCCGGTAGGAAACGTCCTCCAGCAGGTTGCGGCTGCCGTTGATGAGGTCGGCCACGATCCCCGTGAGTAGCATCTGAAAGCCCGCCAGCATGAGAATCGCCGCGAGAATCAACGATTGGACGTGAAGGGAATGGTGCTCGGTGAAGAGGAAAAAATAGACGAAGCGCAGGCCAAGGAAGACCCCCGCCGACATCACCAGACCGCCCACCGCAGCAAACACTTTCATCGCGCCATAGGACGAATACACACGCAGCATCACGCCGGCGGAGCGCGCGATGAACTCGCCGACGTTTGAAAAGAGCCGAGACTCCCTAAGCGACTCGTTGGTCCGAATGGGAACGCTGACCGTAGGAATCCGTCGACGTCCCGCCTGGATGACGTGATCCACCGTGTGGTCGAATTCGGCGAACGTATTGATTCGCGATGCGGCTTCCCGGGAATACGCCTTGAAGCCGCTGGCGACGTCGGGGACATGCAGGTTGGCCAACCGGCTCACCGTACGACTGCCCAGCTTCTGGAGCCGTCTCTTGGTGGGCGAAAAATGACTTATCTCTCCCGGCCGTCGGTCTCCAATGACCAGTTCGGCTCGGCCCTCCATGATCGGGCGTATGAGCTTCGCAATGTCTTCGCCGCAATATTGATTATCGCCATCTGTATTGACGATGATGTCCGCATCTTGCTGCAAGCAATAGTCCATACCCGCAGCAAAGGCGTGACCGAGCCCGCGATTAGAAGCAAAGCGCACCACGTGTTGCACGCCGTGCTCACGCGCCACTTCAGCCGTTCGGTCGGTACTTCCGTCGTCGACCACGAGGATCTCGATGCAATCGATTCCTTCGAGGCTCCGGGGGATCGCCTGCAGGGTTGCGGGAAGAGTCGCCTCTTCGTCGAGACACGGAATCTGAATCATCAATTTCATGTTCAACCCCCCAGGCCCGTTCGGCCTTGGGCTGAGAATACGTAATTTTTCGGGTTTCGCGGCCGCTTGCCTCCAACACCCTCGTTCGAGACGGGCTTTACTCCAAAAAATCGATTCTTTAACTCTACTGAGCCGCTACGGGGCGATTCCTTCCGCTTCCAAGATCAATTCGGGGTTCAGTCCTGCGGGCTCGCGACCGATTCTCCTAGACCGGCCCGCTCTTGGCCGCTGACTCAAAGGGGATTTCACATGCGCATTTCTTTCAACTCTTTTCGCGCCCGAATAGCCGGTTTTCTGCTTCTGCTCGCCATGGCAACACCGGCCCAAGCCGCAGATTTCAGCGACCGCGGTGTCTACCTCGGCGTGACGGGCGTCTACACCGCCAGCCTATTCCAGGAAGAAGTTCTCAGCTATGGCGGCCTGCCAGCGAGCGTCGCCAAGGTCAGCGACTCCGCGGGCGTCAGCGCCCGCCTGGGTTACCGGGCGATGAGTTGGATCGCCCTCGAAATTCAATACGAGTGGCTGGATACCGTGAACTTCAGCAATGCGGCCCAGGGCAAGTTTGCCGAGTACAACCCCCAGACCGTGACCGCCAACGTCAAACTCTTTCTGCCCTCGGGTGCGCTGCAGCCCTACCTCCTGGCCGGAGCCGGCATCGGCTTCTGGGAACTCGATACCCTGGCTTTGGGATCGGGACCGGGAGCGGTTCCCGCGCAGCATTCTTCGGGCAAGGGCTTCACCGGGCGGGCCGGTCTCGGGTTGAACTTCCACCTCAGCGACCACTTCGCCCTGAATGCCGAGGCCGTGGCCGTCCTGAACACAACCGCCCTGGACCCCACCGAAACCCAACTCGATCAGGCTCTCGGCAACCTCTATTATTTCTCCTTTGGCGCCGGGCTCAGCTACCGGTTTTAGTATTCGCCGCCGATCCGGCGCGCTCAGTGGCGTGACCGAGGCCCAGTGAGGGCCCCACTCATCCGGCCAAGGGGGCAGAGTCCCGGGCAGCGAAAAGTCCCGGGCTTCTCCCGCTCCCGCCTTCATCCGAGTATCCTCGTCCCAGCAGTATGAAGCCTCTCATTCAAAGGCCGTGGCCACTTGGGATATATCTTCTCCTGGGATTTCTTGCGCTCTGCGCTCCGGTACGCGCGAGCCACGATTTGCTAGAACCGAATCCCGAGGCGTCCGCCGAGGGATTGGACCAGGCCTTCGAAGCTCTGGAATCCGGCGACTGGCATGACGCAGCCCGGATCTTCAACGATCTCAACGCGCAATTTCCAGACGAACCCGAACTGCTCTACTACGTCGGCGTGGCGGCGGCCAGCAGCGGCGATGACCTTGCCGCGGTGTCTGCGTTCGCCGAAGCAGCCGCCCTGGATCCGCAACTCGATTGGGTCCAGGCCGACCTCGGAATCAGCCTCTATCGCCTGGGCGAGTTCAGTCTCGCCGAAGAGCATCTTCTCGAAGCCCTGCTCCAGGGTCCCGAAGATGCCGACGTATTGTTGCACCTGGGCCTCATCGACCTGGAAAACGGACACTACGAGCGCGGCGAGCGAATGCTCGAAGAAAGTGCCGCCCTCGATCCTGGAGTCGCCGCCCTCGCCTTCTACCACGCCGCGAACTACGAACTCGACCGCGACAACCTCGACGCGGCCATGGGCTTCCTGGAGCGAGCGGCCCTGGCAGTTGGGCCCGCGGACTGGAAGGTCGCTTCGGCCCAACTCCTGGGCGCCCTGGCCCAAAGTGAGACAAGCGAACCCCGCATTCAGCTACGCGCGGCGGTGGGGATCGAGAACGACGACAATTTGACGGTCAGCGAACAGGACCTGAGCACGGGGATCGGAGATTTCGCCGGCACCCTGGAAGCCGGCATCGAAGCCCGAGTCCTCCAAAGCGGGCTCCTGGGAATTTCCGTGGGATACGATTTCTTCCAGAGCCTCCACCAGGACCTGGAGGAGTTCGACCTCCAGAGCAACGAGACCCATATCGAGTTCTATGGTTTCCTCGATGCACTGCAACCGGTCCTCGCCTACGCGTATCGCCGGGAGAGCTACGGCGGCGCCGACTACCTGGCTTCGCACATCGTGGATCTTGACCTCACCTTGTGCCTCTGGCGGCACACCTGCGGGCTCTTGGGCGGCGAATTCGAGCACCGCCGTTTCGACCCGACACCCGAAAGAGATTCGGACCGCTATTCCCTCCTTGTGGGGCAACAGACTTTCCTCTGGAAAGGCCTGGCTGCTTTCTCGCTCACCTGGGAACCCCAATGGCAGGACGCGACGGGCGACGCCTTCAACTACCAGGCGCAGATCGTTCGCGGGGGGATGACATTTTTCCTGGACAGTTGGCTGAAGGGACTTCTGGTGGGGGCCTCCTACGAGTTCGAGTCCCGGGACTACGACAGCGTCGACGGTTCCCAGGGATTCGTCCGACAAGACGAGCGGCATGTCATCTGGGCCGGGGCGGCTCTCCCCCTCTTCGGCCCCACCCAAGCCTCCCTGGACTACATCCGAATCGAATCACGATCGAATATCCAGGTGCTCAACTACGATGAAAATATCGTGAGCTTCAAGCTGTGGGTCTGGCGATAATTTTTCAGGAAGGCCGGATTCTTAGAACTCTTCCTTTGAACTCTTCCCTGGAACTTTTCCCTGAGCACTCTTCCTTAGAACTCTTCTTTGAAGGGGCGGAGATCGAGTTCCTGGCTCCAGGCCGAGGGATGCTGGGTATGGAGCATCCAGAATGCATCGGCGATGGCGTCGATATTGAGCATGCCCTGCTCCCCTCTTGCTTCCTTCAATTGGGGGAAGCGTCCATTGACCTGATCGCCATCGATCACGCCATCAATGATGACGTGGCCGACGTGGAGTCCGCGGGGGCCGAATTCCCGCGCCATCCCCTGGGCGACGGATCGAAGGGCCGACTTGGCCGAAGCAAAGGCGGTGAATGGGGGTCGAGCCCGAACCGACGCGGTGGCTCCGGTAAAGAGAATCGTCCCAGACCCCTGGTCGAGCATTCGTCGGGCGGACTCCCGGCCGACAATAAAGCCTCCGAAGCAGCAGAGTCGCCACAGGTTTTCGAAGAACTCATCGGTCATATCGAGCAGGGAGCTGAACTGGTTGTTACCGACGTTGTAGGCCACCAGGTCTAGACGGCCGCCTTCCTCGATAGCCCTGTCGATCAGGGCAACCACCTCGGCGCTCTCGGTCGCGTCGCAGGGAACCGCGGTCGCCCGCCCTCCGCTGGCCTCGATTTCCTCGACCACCGCCTCGAGCCGTTCCGGTGTCCGGCCGGCCACAAACGTGTGGAGTCCCTCCCTCGCAAAGCGGCGAGCCAGAGCAGCCCCCAGCCCCTGCTTGGCCCCCACACCCACAACCACCGCAACTTGGCCCTTCTCATTCGATCCCATGGATTTGATTCTCCTCCTAATCCCATGCGCGCGTCGCTGCCTGGAAGCGTTCTGCCACCCTGATCGCGTCGCCCCCTGCGGTCTTCTACCCCCGTCAGCCCTTGTAAGGAGGAGGCTAGCAGTTGGCATTCTTGATGAGGAAAATCGGCAATTTAGGGATATTCCCCAGTAATAGATGGGTATTCACTTCAGCGGAAATAGGGATCGGACGATACGTTCAACACGCACGGTTCTGAGTTTCACAGAGGGAGAGACCAATGCCTCGAAAAAATTCCGGGTTTACGCTCATCGAGTTGATGATCGTCGTTGTGATTATTGGCATCCTCGCAGCGACTGCGATTCCGGGCTATCAGAAGTTTCAATTGCGCAGCAAAACCAGCGAGGCCAAAGTCAATCTCGCATCGATCAGGACCGCCGAGTTGACCTACTCGGCAGAGTTCGGCCAATTCATCGAGGCCGATGCCTCTCCTGCCGGCCTAGGCGGCCCGCAATCCCGAAGTTTCGTCGACGAGGGCGACCCAGGGGAAAATTTCATGGCCTTGGGATGGGAACCCGAAGGGCGAATCTATTTCCAGTACGAAGTATCCGCGGACACGGATGCGTTCTCCGCGGCGGCCCGTGCCAATCTGGATGGCGACTTGGTTCCCCAGATTTGGGGCTACGTGCAGCCCGCGGCCGATGGCGACACCGAGGATATCCCGTTCGACTGCGATGGTCTCTACAACCCGCAATCGCAACAACGAGACCTGACCAATTCCATTGGTCGCTGCGAATCTTCCCACGGCCAGACTGTCTTCTAACCAAGGCATTTAACCAAGGCATTCGACCAAGTCTAGCCTCACAATCCCGCCGATTTATTCAGCGGTTGACGAGGTAGAGACTCAGCGCCGGCCAGTACGTGATCAGCAGCACGGTAGCCAGCAGGATCACGAAGAACGGGACCGTTGCCCGGTAGACCTCGAGAACCGGTCGCTCAAAGCGATAGCTCGCGATGAAGAGGTTCATTCCCACGGGCGGCGTGATATAGCCAATCTGCATATTGGCCAGGAATATGATTCCCAGGTGCACGGGGTCGATCCCGTATCCGATCGCGATCGGAAGGATGATCGGAACAATGATCACCAGGGCGGAAAAAATATCCAATATCATTCCAAGGGCCAGCAAAAATACATTCAATAGAATCAGGAACGTCAGCTTACTGTCGATCTGCGAGCGAACCGCGTCGAATAGCCGGGTGGGTACCTCGGTATCGATGAGGTAGTTGGTTGAGGCGAGAGAAACCCCGAGGATGATCAGGATTGCGCCCACAAGAACCATGGACTCCCGCATGATGCCGGGAAGCTCGGCCAGGGAAATCTCCCGACGAATCACCACCGTGACGATGAGGACGTAAAGAGAGGTCACTGCGGCCGCTTCGGACAGGGCGAAATAACCACCGTAGATTCCGCCCAACACGACGACGGGCAGCGGGATTTCCCACGCCGCTTCGCGCACCGCTCCACAGGCTTCGGACCAGGAGAACTCCTTGTTCGTCTCAACAATACCTCGAGCCCGCCACATGCTGTACGCGCCCAAAAGAGTCACCATCAGAAGCCCTGGGAGCAGACCCGCGGCAAAGAGGTCATCGATCCGGACGGCCTGATCGAGATTCATCTGCTGGGCAACCACTCCATAAAGAATCAACGGAAGGGCCGGAGCAAAGAGCAGACCCAGACTTCCCGAAGTCGTGATCAAGCCCAGACTAAAATTCTCGGGATACCGCGCCTCACGCAATGCGGGGTACAGAAGCGCACCCAAGGCGACGATCGTGACACCCGAAGCTCCCGTGAACGCGGTAAAAAGTGCGCAGGCCACCAGAGAAACGATCGCCAGGCCCCCGCTGAGCCAGCCCAGCAGAGCCTGGGTGAGACGCACCAGTCGCGCCGGCGCGCCACTTTCGCCGAGCAGGTAACCGGCGAAGGTGAAGAGGGGAATCGCCAGCAGGACAGGGGTCTCCGCCAACCGATAGATCTCTATCCCGATGACCTGGAGGTCGACCTCTTCCGCCGCGAAGCCATACATTGCACTCGCGGCGATCACCGCGAAAAGGGGTGCCCCCGCCAGGGCGAGGAGCGCGAGCAGAATCATCGAGATCACGCTGGGCCTCCGCCGCTCGCACGGGAAGCAGGGTCGTTACGCCCTCGGCGCTTCGAGAGCAGCCACCTCGCCCGGGCCCAGGCGCGAAGCCCGTAGCGAATCGCAATCAGACCGAACGCCACAGGAATCACGCTCTCGAACATCCAGGCGGGGATTCCAGAAAAGGCCGTGCTCTCGAATTTCCACTCGTCGGCGACAAAGCGCCCCGAGTGCCAGGCGACCATCCCCGCGACTCCGGCGGTGAAGGCGCTTGTGACCAGTCCGAGCACCGGGGCCAGGGTCTCGGGGAGAATTTTCGAAGCGGCATCGATCCCGATATGACGGTCCGAGCGGCTCGCGGCGACCGCGCCCATGAGCCCCACCCAGAGCAGAAGGACCCGCAGCAAAGGGTCCACCCAGCCGATGCCCGCATCGAAAAAATTCCGCAGAAAGATCTGGAGGGGAGCCAGTACAACCATCGCTCCCAGAAGCAGGGCAAGGAAGACGTCCTCGAGCCGGTGAAGCCCCCGTAATATCTGGCCTGGCTCGGTTTCGTCCCGGAACTCGCTCATTCCTCTGGGGACGCTCCGGCACGATGCTCCTGAAGAAGCATCAGAATCTCGCTGATCAACGCATCGGAATAACGCCCTGTCCCGCGCATTTCCGTGGTCGCCTGGGAGCTTATACTCCGCCACCGTTGGACCTCATCCCGGGACGAGGCCGAGACAAACTCGATCCCCTGATTTTTCAGGGCCTCCCGAGCATTCGCTTCGTCGGCCCGGTTCGCCAGATCGAGTCGCTTGGCTGCAGCCTCGACCACCTCCCGGATCACATTGCGGTCCTTGGCCGAAATTTTAGCGAACACCTTCTTGTCCACCGCAAAAACGCCTGCCAGATACATGATGGGTACGTCGGTGAGATACCGAACTCGCGTGTGCCACTGGAACGCGATGGCACCGATCGGCGGTGCGGCCACCGTATCCACGAGACCGGTTTGCAGGGCTGTGTAAACATCGGCGATGGGCAGGGGAACCGGCGCAACGCCGGCGATTCGAAGAGCCATATCCGTCATCTTGTCGTCTTCGACCAACCAGACACGGGTGCCCTCCATATCCTCCACCTTGCGAATGGGCTTCTGGGAGAGCATATAGGCAAAGCCCCCGTCCGTGATGGCCAGGGCCTCGAAGCCATTCCGGGCAAGACCAGCCCGAAGCTTTGCATCGAGCTTTTTGCGAACGAAATCGACTTCATCGTAATCTCGAAAGAGAAGAGGAAGGCTGTAGAGTTCAATGTCGGGGTAGATGCCTGCCAGGGCACCGCTGGTAAATGCGCCGCCGTGGAGTTGGCCCGCGCGAACCTTTCGCAGCACAGTCTTGTCGCCACCCATGACGCCGCCGGGGTAGAACTTGAGCTTCACACGGCCCGCGGTCCTCTCTGTGATTTCCTCGCCCGCCTTCCGCATCTCAACCAACCAACTACTGCCATCGGGCACAATGGTTGCAATTTTCAGGGTCCGTGCGGAAACGCTGGCAGCCGCCATGAGCAGAAAACTGAGCGCGAGGATCGCGACAATTCGGTTCGAAGTCGAAGGGCGGATCATGCTTTCTTCCTCTTGCACTCCCTCACAGCTCTAAGGGTCTGCGGCTTTTCAACCTTGCTAGAAATAATCATCGGCATCCAGAAGCAGTTCCTGGGCCCGCTCCTGGGCAAGGGTATTGCTGAGCGTATAGCCCGGCGCGACGGGGTCCACCTCGATGACCTCGGTCAAGAGTTGATCGTGCAAATCGCGGTCAAACACTAGCCTTGCGTAGTTCTGGGCAAAGAACACTTTCGCCATGAGGTTTTTCCCCTGGGAAATTTCGATGGCGCGCTCGAAATGTGTGCGGCCGATCTCCGGAAGTCCGCCCAGGTGTGCCGGGCGCAGGGTGTAGAGAACTCCCAGGTAAAGGTGGGCTCCACCGTCGGAGTAGGACTCGTCCAGGGCAATGATCCTTTCCATCAGGGCCTGTACCTTGGGCAATTCGGCCACCGCGTTCCAGTCCCCGGAATTCGCCTGGATCCAACCCGCCCACGCGCTCGCGAATCCGTAGAGTGCGGGCAGTTCATCCTTGTCGGTCTTCTGAAGCTGGGCCTCGAAGACATCAAACGGGCCCACAATCGAATCACAAAGCGCTTCGTCGTTCATACAGAGCACCCGCTCACTGTATGCCCGCGCCTGGCCATTGAGCGCGGCGTTTCGCGCTGGATCATCGACAAAGGCCGAGGCATAGGCGGAGTAAAGCTGTGCCGCTGCAAGCAGGAGGTCTTGGTTCTTGGGATTCCCAGCGATCAGGCCATCGATGAGAATCAGGTACGCCGGCGCCCCATCACGAACGAGCAGAGGATCCGACTGATCCACCAGGGCCGCCGAAACGTTGTCCGCCAACCCGCTGGTCACGTTACTGACAAGGATTGTGCAGCCCAAATTGGGCAGGAAGAAAATTAGAATGCAAATCAAGCGGGCGGCATCCAATCGCATAACGAAATATCCTAGCAGGAGTTGGTCTGAAGGTTGCGGCAAGGCGGGGAATCCTGCTCGACGCGAATGCGTTGCCAGCCCGCTAGGATCTGGTCTCAGCCGGAGCATTTTTGACTCCGATCGACCGCGGAATCCGCATTGGGAAGCAGCCCACCCATTGGGCTGACGGGAAATAGCATGGCCGACCCGGCGAACCGGGAAATCCAGACGCCAGACCCGGAGCGCACGCTTCCTCTCTCGGCTCCACTTCTTCTGGCCGCCCCGCCCCTTGTGTTGGCAGCCGGCACTCTCACCGGGTTGGGGCTTTTGCGGGGTGTCCCCCTTGGCCCCGCGGCTCTGGTTGCCCTCGTCATGACTGTCGTTCCCTCCCTTGGGGTCGCGCGCCTGCTCTCTCGGCGGTTCACCTTGAGTTGCTGGCTCTGGTGCGTCCTCCTGTTAACCAGCCTGCCGCTTTATTTTCCAGGCGAGCGCGAAGAGGC
The DNA here is from genome assembly GCA_012959665.1 of Myxococcales bacterium. GTDB lineage: Bacteria > Myxococcota_A > UBA9160 > UBA9160 > UBA4427 > JAZXM01. Next base: position 16,588 of record DUCT01000042.1, read on the forward strand.
GGCGCGCGTGGGTCTGGGTAACCTCAGCGCCTTTCTTGGTTCCGAAACTTCTCGGGCGATGGGGGCCGCAGGGGCGTGGACCGTGGCGCTCCTGGGCACCGACCCCACCCCCGCGGTGCCTCTCCCCCCCGAGCCCCCACCCGCGCCGGCACCCACCCCCACGGTACGGGTCCCTCTCTCCATCGACGGGCCCGAGCCCGTGGCTTCCTGGCCCGGCGGTTTGGACGAGGGGGTCGAACTCCCCTACGAGGGAGATTCGAGTTCCCTGCACATCCAGGTCGAGATCGACGGCCCCGTGACCGGTGAAGAGTTCACGATGATTTTCGATACCGGCGCCACGTTCACAACCCTCGACTACGCGAGCCTCAGCGCGATTGGTGTTCGGGTCGAGGGCGATGCACCTCGGGTCACGCTTTTGACCGCCAACGGAACCATCGAGGCCGCGCTGGTTCTGGTGGATGCGGTCTGGCTTGGCGGCGCCCCGGTCGAGTGGGTCACGGTGGCGGTCTGCGACAGCTGCACGAATCCTCCAGCCGTTGGCCTGCTGGGCCTCAATGTCTCCCAACGATTCCAGGTCTCTCTCGACCACGACCGGCAGTCGATCAGCCTGCGGCCACGAGCAAGCAGGGACAACAGGACTCTAGACATCCGAAACTGGTTGAGGATCCGGTCCGAAATCACCGAGAACTGGGATGCCAGCGTGGAGCTTCGGGTCACTGGCATGAATGACTCACACCACGAAATCCAGCACGCCGCCATCGACCTCCAGTGCAAGAACTCTCGCTTTGAAATTAATCTCGATTCGATTCCTGCCTACGGCGAGAGCACGACCCGGCTCGAACTACCGCGAGGAACCGACTGCCGCGAGCAAAGCTTCGAAGTCACCCAGGGCCTATGGGAATTCGACCGATTTTGATCGTCTTGGCATCGAGGGCATTTCCGGGTTGGGGCTTTTACTGTTGGGGCTTCTACTGCTGGGCGCCCTGAGTCGCCACACCCGCCTCCAAGAGTTCATCGATCTCGACCTCCGTGTAGCCGTGTTCGCCCAGAATGGAGCGGGTTCCGGAACCGAGCGAGGGCGGGGGAGTGCGCACCCCCGTAGGCGTGTCCGTGAACGTGACCGGATGACGAAGAAGTTCCAAGTCGCCATCCTGGTCGTGGTGGACCGTGCGCGTCAGTTGCAAGTGGTGCGCCTGGGGATCGGCGAAAGTCTCGTCCACCGAAAGAACCGGGCCACAAACAATTTCCGCCGCCGCTAAGAGTTCCAGCCACTCGTCCGTCGTGCGCTGTACGAGTCGTTCCTCAACCAGTTCTCGTACGGCTTCCTTGTTGGACAGCCGTGCTTCGAAGTCGACGAAGCGAGGATCATCGGCAAGCTCGCCGGCACCAATCACCTCGAGAAAGCGCGTCCATCCCGAAAGAACGGCGATATTGATCGATCCGTCCCGGGTCGCGAACAAGCCCATGGGAAAGAGAGTGGGGTGGTCATTGCCGGCCTGGGAGGGGACCTCGCCGTCCATCAGCCAACGGGCTGCCTGGAAATCCATGAAATTCACCATGGCCTCAAAAAGCGATGTGTGGACCCACTGCCCTCGACCCGTGCGCTCTCGGGCATAGAGAGCGGCCAGCACCCCCTGGGTCAGAAAAGTTCCCCCGGCCGTATCAGAAATGGCGATCCCCGTGCGCCAGGGACCTGTTCCAGCCGGGCCCGTGACGCTCATCAACCCGCTCATGCCTTGAATGATCTGATCCAGTGCTGGCCGCTGAGCGTAGGGGCCGTCTTGCCCAAAACCCGAAAGGCTTGCATAGACGAGCCGGGGATTGAGCTTCGAAAGCGTGGGGTAGTCCACGGCCAAGCGGTGCTTGACCCCCGCGCGGAAATTTTCAACGAAGACATCCGCACCCTCGATCAATCGATAGAGAACCGACCGCCCCCGCTCGCTTTTTAGATCGAGCACCAAAGAGCGTTTATTGCGGTGAAGGTTGTAGGCATCCGACCCGGAAAGGTCGCCTCGGCCCGGGGCTGAAACCCGGATCACATCGGCGCCCAGATCTGCGAGTTGCCGAACGCAGGTGGGCCCAGCCCGGGCAATCGTCAGGTCGATGACCCGGATACCCTCCAGAGCACCCGGTTCGTCATCCCTCGGGTGGTAGATGCCCTCTGCCATCTCGACTCCCCTCCACTCCGAGCGCTATCGTCCCTTGAAAATCGGTGCGCGCTTCTCGAGGAATGCCTTCACGCCCTCGGAAAAGTCTTCGCTCGCGAAGCAGGCCTCGAGCACTTCGGCGATCCGCTTGGAATCCCGGCGGGCGGGCTCCCGCTGCAGTTGACGCGAGAGAACCTTTACGCTGCGCACGGTGAGTGGCGCGTTGGCCGCGATTTCCTCCGCAATGGTCTCCACCGTGAGGCGCAATTCGTCGTGCGCAATCACTCGATTGACCAACCCCATGGCCAGGGCTTCCGATGCCGAATAACGCCGGGCGGTAAAAAGAATTTCCTTGGCATGGGAAGGTCCGACCACATCGGCCAGCTTCTCGATCCCCTCCAGCCCGTAGCCCACCCCGAGCCGAGCCGCGGGAATCCCGAAGCTCGCATCAACGGACGCGTACCGAAGGTCGGCACAGAGTGCGACAGCCAGACCACCTCCAATACAGAAACCATCGATCAGCGCGATCAGGGGTTTCTCGAGGCGACTGAGCGTCTCGAACGCATTGGCCCCTCCCGAATCAAGCCGCTGAGACGTGCGCTTTCCATCGGCGCCGTCGAATTGCGAAATGTCGGCGCCGGAAACAAAGGCCTCGCCCCCCTCGCCCCGCATGACCACGACCCGCACCGAGTCGTCCGACCCCAGCCCCTCGGCCGCTTGCGCAAGCTCCTTCCACATATTCAACGAGATGGCATTGCGGCGCTCGGGGTGATCGAAAATGATCCAGCCCACAGCACCTTCGATGTCACAGCGTACCCTGCCCGGCATCTTCCCAGTCTACCAGAAGGCCCAAGGCCCATGTCCGGCGAACTTCACCCCTTCCGCCGATCCAACGCGTCGCGAATTCTGGCGTGCTCGGCCTCGTCCAGACTGAAGCGGGCCAAGACAAGAGTCGCGATCAGATAACATCCCATGGGAAAGAGACCGTAGAGCGCTTTGAGCGCCCACAGGGACGACTCGCTCTGGACTTGATTCGCCACAAATCCCGACGCTTCGAGAACAAAGCCCGTCAGCATCAACGTCAAACCGACGCCGAACTTGTAGACAAAATTCCAGGCAGCGAAGTAGGTGCCTTCTTTGCGATCCCCGGTCTGCAGTTCGTCGAAATCGATCACGTCGGCCTGAATCGAGGGGGCAACCACCGCACCCGCTCCACCTCCAAATCCCAGAACTGCCGCCAGTACGCTGATCAGGACCGAATCTCCATTTTCAAGTAGAAACATCGAACCGAAACCAAAGGCCGATACCAGCATCGACAGAATCCAAATTCGTTTCTTGCCGATCTTCTTCGAAGCCCAAACCCAGAAGGGCACGGACAAGGCCGAGGGGATCATGTAGAGCAGGATATAGAGAGGTGCGAGTTCCGGTGTCCCCACCACGTATTCGGAGACATAGATGGTCAGCGCGTTGATCGTCGCCACCCCCAGGCTCTCGGCCAGGAAGACGATCAGTAACAATCGGGCATGGCGGTTACGAAAAACGTCCCCATACGCCCGCAAGGGACTACTACCCCCTCGGCCCTGGTAGTCCGCTCGCTCCTTGACTCGGACAATCATCCAGAGCGTGCAGAGACAGCTCGCAAAGACCGTGACGATCGAGATCCGCGAAGCCATTTCTCGCGTATCCTCGGCTTCGATCATCAGGAACATTGCGCCCAGAGCCGCAAAGGAGCCCAGGATCCATGCGATATGGCGGCCACCAAAAATTCGAGTCCTCTGGTGGGGGTCGTCGCTGATTTCGGCGCCCATTGATTGGTGGGGAACGACGACAACGGTCATCGCAGTAAAAAACAGGACGATGCCGACGCTCATCCAGGCGATCAGGCCCCCCTCGGAAAGCCCATCCGCCGGGCTCCATATCATGTAGAACGCCACCGAGAGGGGAATAATGGAAGCCAGAAGCCAGGGGCGACGTCGGCCGAGTCGGCTCCGAGTTTTGTCGGTCCAGTAGCCCGCCAGGGGATCGGTCACCGCGTCCCAGATCCGCGACACCCCAAAAATGAGTCCGATCACACCGGGCGCAATCAGTAGAACATCGGTAGCGAACTTCATCAGGTACATGTTCACAAGCAGGAACATGAACCCCGTCGTGACCATGGGAAGGTTGTAGTCGACGATACGCGCCAGGGAGACGGGACTCGCGTTCGGCCGAGGATCGGCGCCTCCCCGCAGATTTTTCTCGCCGTCCAGCCCTTCGCTCATGTCACCTCCCGTGAGGATCACGGCCGGATAAAAACCCAAGCGAAGCCATGGCCGCCCACATCTTCACGGATCCTCCCGATACGGGCAACTCGAAACCTGGCATTGATTGAGGGTGCGGGATTGCTTGTTCGGCGTGGATTGCGCGCCACTCATTCCGCGCCACTCATTCCGCGTCGCTCCAGTGAGGGTAGTCCGAACGAAGCTTTGTCAAATCGAAATTCTCCTCCAGCCACTCGATCACCTCGGGGCTGAGGCTCAGATCCCGTGCCGCCCTCGGCGGGGACAAATCGAAACGCCCGATTTCCCCATTGGGCGCCAGCAACGCGAGTTGCCGGGGCAGCGCCAAGACCACCAGATCCACGGCCCTTCCCGTGTAGTGATCCGAGGCCCGTGCACCTGCCTCGGTGGCGTAGACGACCTCGTAGGTCTCAGCCATCGCCCGAGCCGCTTCCCGGGTCGCCTGCCAGCCTCCGGGATGCTGCCACTGGATCGGGACCGCGAGTTCCCATTCACCTCGCGCGCGCTCCAGCACCTCAATGCCCGCGAGCAAATCCTCTTCGTCGGCGGCCTGACTCAAAACGAATGCACCCCACATCAAATAGCCGCGCTCCCGGCTGCGTACTGTGGAATTGAGATACACCTGCGCCCCCTGAGCCCGAAGCTGATCGATCAGCCCACGGATTCGCGAAGCGAATGAAGCGCCCACGCGAATCCCGGCGAGGGCCGAAAGGGCTTGCTCCTCCTGGGATGGGTTTCGGTAGCGCATGGCCCAGGCCGATCCGAGGAGGTCACCGTCCCGGGCCGGAGCCAGATCGACCTGGGGCTGGGGAGGGTCGAGGGAAATGGAGCCATGATCTCCGTAACGCCGCGGCCTGCCCTTAAAAATATCGTCCGGGTGCAGAAGAATCCCAGCCCGCCGGGCTCGGCTGGGCGTCACCCAGACCTCAGCGCCACGCAAACCCAGGGGACCGTCACGAAGCAAATCATCGAGAAAGAAAATGAAATCCTGCAAATCCACCGGGCGGCCGAAGCCCTCGCGAACCCGCACCTCGAGCGGATCGGGGCCCGGCGCTTGGGCCAGCGCCTCCAGCCGGGGGCCATCGAATTGGACCCCCGCCAACTGAATCGACCAATCCGCCAGGCGCCGACCGGCGAAGCCCAGGGACGGGGCCAGGTTTTCCGGATCCACCGGAGGCGGGATCACGTCGAAGCGCCGATCCGGGCGCAGCACCCGAGGCGACTCGCCCGATGCTGGCTCCCCAAAGGCCGGGGATCCAGCCGACGCCAAGAGTCCGAGAGCGAGCGCCATCGCCACCACCATCATCATCGCCATAGCGATAGCCACACCCCCTCGGCGCTTCGCCGAGGCGCTCCAAGCCCGGCCCTCGCCCAGTTTTCCCCGAGACGGACTCAGCACGAACCCTTTAGTCAAACAAGCCACGGGCCCGCTCGTTCCGGGTCTCCCGCGCCTGATGATGCAGGCTGAGTTGCCCTCGGGCCCGGTAGAGATTGTGCTCCCCGGCCGTTGGAAAGGCCTCCGAGTCCCACGCGAAATGGCTCTCTTCCAGGGCATCCGCCGCGAAGCGCGCACACAGCTCGAGGCTTACCCGTTCCAAGCCCTCCACGAGAGAGTCTCTTTCGGCCTCGGAGAGCCGAAGCTTCAGAGCCCCGAAATAGCCCTCTGCCGAAGCGCGAAAAATTTCGAGATCGATCCGAGCATCCCCAGGACCCTCCCCGCCCACGTTGCACCAGGAACGCCAGGCGTCGCCCATGTCGTAGTAAAGGGGTAGGCGCGAGACCGTATCGAGATCAATCAGCGACAGGGCGACATCCCGCGAGGGCGGATCGGAACCTTCGAAGAGCAGATTGCTGAGCTTGAGATCGCCATGCAGGATCCGCTGGGGGAGATCGCCTGGAATCGGCGATTCCTCTTGAGCGTCGAAGATCTCCCCGGCAAGCGCCTTGATCTCGTCGCGGAGGGGATGGTCGGGATGCTCCCGGAGAGCGCGACCCAGATCCGACAGGTGCCGAGGCATGTCGTGGAAGGGAAACCCAATGGGCTTGAGTTCCCCCTTCCAGTCCAGCATTCCGCTATGAAAGCTCGCCACCAGGGCGCCTGCGCTGCGCGCCTGGGCGGGGGTCTGGCACTTGCTAAAGCTCACTCCGGGCAAGCGCTCCATGACCCGCCAGCGGCCGGCGACGCCCCGATCGGAAAAAAGGTCTCCCCGGTCGGTTTCCAGCAACCGGGGAACGATAACGCCCCGGCGGGCGAGATGGCTCGAAACCGCCTGGATATTCGCGTGAATGCCGTCGGAAAAATCCGCGTGTACTCGCTGGGCGATATACTCTCCGCCCGCGGTCACGACTCGCCAACTCTGGTTGATGAGTCCTCCAGCAAGGCGCTCGAACCCCGCCCCCTGGAGCACGGACCAGGGGGTCAGAGCATCGAGAACCTCCTTGGGCCCGGATCCGGTGGCGTGCTCCATAGCAAGAACCTAGTCGGATCACGGCACCCGGGGCAAGCGGCGGCCCTTCACACCACACCCGGAGCCCAAAAATTAGCCACCTTCTGAAACCATCGCCTGCAGGCCGCCGGCCAGATGCCGTAGACTGACCCTCCAGTTCATTTCGAGGAGGCAACCCCATGAAATTCGGCATCATGGCCCCTTATGTCCAAGGGCCCCTAGAGGACGGCGAGTACGCGGCCAAATTTGCTCGACTCGCCGAGGACACGGGCTTTGAGTCGATCTGGGCAGTGGATCACGCGGTCATGTGCCCGGATTACGAATCCCGCTATCCCTACGATCCCAGCGGGCGATCGCCCTTCCACGAAAACGTCATCCAACCCGATCCCCTGACGTGGTTGGGTTGGGTCGCCGCGCATACCCAGCGGATCAAGCTCGGCACCGGCATCTTGATCCTGCCCCTGCGCAACCCGGTGGTGCTCGCCAAGACCGTGGCCAGCTTGGACCGGCTCTCCCGCGGTCGGCTGCTCCTGGGAGTCGGCGTAGGCTGGGTCCGCGAGGAGGCCGAAGCCGCAGGGACGGACTTCAACACCCGGGGCAAGCGCTGCGACGAATACATCGAAGCCATGCGGGCGCTCTGGCGCGAACCGGTCTCGAGCTACAAGGGCGAGCACGTCCAGTTCGAACGGGTGGTCAGCCAGCCGAAGCCGGCCCAGGAAGCCGGCGTTCCCATCTTGATCGGCGGCCATAGCCCGGCCGCCGCTCGCCGGGCGGGTCGACTCGGCGATGGTTTCTACCCTCTCGGCGTTTTCGGCGAAGAACTCGACGTGCTGCTCGCCACCATGCGCGAGGCCGCCCGCGAGGCCGGGCGCAACCCGGAGGAGATTGGCGTGACCGCCGTGGGCGCGCCCAAGCCCGCGCTGATCGAGAGCTTGGCCAAACAGGGCGTGGAACGCGTCCTGATTTCCCCCTCGAGCGGCAATCTCGAGACGCTGGGTACCAGCCTGGAAACCTTCCAAAGGGAAATCGGAGAACCCTTCGCCGACTGACGGATTTCCGGCGCACCCCGAGCAACCCGAACTCGGCCAAAGCTTGGCGTCCGCCCGGGGTAGGGCCTGCTATTCAATGGGCACACCGAACAGCGGCGGTAAGGCAAGCAAAAGGAACTCGGCGAACGAATGTTGAGCACAGCCCTGATCGGATTTTTGATGGGAGTGGGGGGATCCATTCCCCTGGCCGGCCCCATCACCATGCTGATTCTGGGATACGGTCTCGAGGGGCGCATCCGCCAGGCTGCCCTGGTCGCCCTGGGCTCGGCGCTGCCCGAGTCCATCTACGCCGCACTTGCGCTCTGGGGTTTCGGGGCACTGGTGGACGAGTTCAAATGGGTCGGGCCAACCTCCCACGCCATCGCGGTCCTGGTACTCCTGGGCGTGGGCCTGTTCCTGATCCTGCGTCCCCCTTCGAGTAAGGAATCCTCCACAGGCACCGCCACCGAGGGCGAGGGGGCGAAACGCCACCTGCTTCTCGGCCTCAGTATCACCGCCCTGAATCCCGCCTTGATCTTCAATTGGGGTGCGGCGGTCACCATGATCTACTCCCTGGGCCTCGTGGAGCCCAAACCCCAGTTCGCAATCCCCTTCGGACTCGGGGTCGGTGCAGGTATCCTCAGTTGGTTCACCGTCGTGCTCTACTTCCTGCACCGCCATCACAAGCGAATCTCACCCAAGGCTCGCGAAAACCTGATGAAGGGAATGGGAATTCTGCTCTTCGGACTCGGCCTGCTGGCTGCGGCCCGGGCCCTCATCAACCTGTCCTGAGAACCTGGCCTGAGCGAGCTCTACCGGGGCAACCTCTAACAAGCACCGGGGCTCCGGCTGGGGACTGGGCCAACCTGTCGGCAGTGAAAACCCCAGCCCTCCGGCACTCAGCCCGACTCGGCATGAAGCGAGGACGGAAGCTGCGGGCTGCTCCCGGCATTGGCTCGGAATCTGTTGCACCCTTTGAGCTGACCCACGCCAGTCGTCGAGGAGTTCCATGGCCAAGGATTCGAAGAAGACCCAACCCGAGAACGGCTGGGGGCCGCTACTCACCGATCTTGAGAAGCGTCGCAAAAGCGCCCGGGCCATGGGGGGAAGTGAGAAACTCGAGAAACAGCGGAGTCGCGGTCAACTCAACGCCCGAGAACGCATCGAAGCGCTGGTCGACCGGGGCAGTTTCCACGAGTTGGGGACCTTGGTGGGCGCCGAGAGCGAAGGAGTCCCCGCGGATGCATTTCCCGCGGGCATGGGAAGCATCGAGGGTCGACCCGTGCTGGTGGGCGCCGAGGACTTCACCGTCATGGGGGGCTCCATCGGCCTGGGCGCTGCGGACAAGCGCTATCGCCTCACGCAATTGGCAAGGGACGAACGCGTACCCCTGGTTTTCATTTTGCACGGCGCAGGCCATCGCATCAGCAACGCCTTGAAGGGCCACGGTCGCTCGCCCAACGATCTCCAGGGTCTGGTGGATCTGGCGGGGATCGTTCCCACGGTCTGCATCGTCGCTGGACCCGCCGCTGGCCACAGCGCCCTGGCCGCCCCACTCATGGATTTCGCGATCATGACCCGACAAGCCGCACTCTTCTCCGCGGGTCCGCCCCTGGTCGAAGCCGCCCTCGGCGAAAAGGTCAGCAAGGAAGAACTCGGGGGGCCGGATATCCAGGTCGCCGAGAGCGGTGTTGCCCACAACGACGTAGAGGACGACCGCGCGGCCCTCGATCTGGCTCGAAAGTATCTCGGATTCTTCCCGAGCAACGCCTGGCAGCGCCCGCCCTCGGCGGAAACAAACGACTCGGGCGAACGCCGGGTCGAAGACATTCTCTCCCTAGTGCCCGCCGATGACCGCAAGCCCTACAAGATGAGCAAAGTAGTGGCGCGAATTGCCGATGAAGCCAGCGTCCTCGAACTCCAGCCGCGCTACGGCCAAAGCCTCTTCACCGGGCTGGCGAGGCTCGGTGGACGGTCGGTGGCCATCGTGGCCAACAACCCGAGTGTCAGGGCGGGAAGTATCGATCGTGAAGCAGCGGATAAGGGCACCCGTTTTCTTGAAATTGCCGGCAGCTTTCACCTTCCGGTAATTTTCCTCGCCGACAACCCAGGTGTCATGCCGGGTACGGTGGCCGAACGCAACGGTGCACTGCGCGCTGCGGCCCGAATGTTTGCCGCCCAGCGCAGGCTCCGGGGGCCGAAGCTCCACGTCACCCTCCGCAAGGCCTTCGGATTCGGCAGCAGCATCATGGGCATGAACCCCTTTGACGACCAAACCCTCTCGGTCGCCTTTCCGGGCGCAACACTCGGGGCCATGCCCGCCCGGGGTGGAGGTGTGGCGTCGAAGGCCGACCTCACCCAGCAGGCCGAGCTCGACGCGGCGGAACTCGGCGGCCCCTATCGAGTTGCCGACTCCATGGGATTCGACGAGATCATCGACCCGCGCGAGGTACGGAACGTACTGCTTCGCGGTTTGGCACTGTCGGCAGGGCGAGAGGCCGAAGCCCCCGAGCCCCTAGCCCGGCGCGGCGCCCTCCCCTGAAATTCATCATCCCTCGGTTGCTCGGGATCGTATGGGCGACGAAACATTCCGCCCCGGGCACTTGGGCCCTCATCGATTCAACTGCGGTACTGAACTACGTCACTGAACTATCGCGCTGAGCTATCGCGCTGAGCTATAGGAACGACAGCATCGAAGGATGGGCTCCTGCTCCCCCGACGTGTCAATTCGCCCGGTGCAGCTTGGGCCGGTAGTGCCCCTGTTCAGGGCCATCGAAAATTTCATCGATCTGGGGATGACGACAGGGTTCACCGCTCTCATCGTGCAGCAGGTTCTGCTCGGACACGTAGGCGACGTAGGTCGTCTTGACGTTCTCAGCAAGCAGGTGGTAGTAGGGCTGATTTTTTACCGGGCGCACATTCTCGGGAATCGAAAGCCACCACTCTTCGCTGTTGCTGAAGGTCGGGTCGACATCGAAGATGACGCCCCGGAACGGATGGATCCGATGGCGGACAATGTCGCCGATTCCAAAGCGGGCTTTCCGGATTTCGGTCGTCATCGAAAGAGTCCCTCCAGATGCAATCTTACTCTAGCCTCGATCACAGGCGCCTTGTAGACCTTTCCCCCCTGGAAACGAAATCTTTCAGGCGATGCCCCAGCGGCCGATCGTGAACGAGTGTGCGACTCTCGGGCTCCGATTCTCGAAATGAAGGAGCGGCCTGAAATGAACAAAATAGAGACTGTTGTCCTGACCCTCGGCCTGATCGCAGCGTTGGGAGCGTCCCCGGCTTGCGCACCGCGCGCCATGCGGGGAGGCGCGGGCACGGAAAATCCTGGGATGGATGCACCGGCCATGAGCACCACCCTCGACCGCGCCGATATTGAGTACCTGGTTTCACAGAACATTGAGGCCCTCTACACATCCCGATTCTGGCTGGGAGAAGTCGTGGGCGAGGGAACGCCTCCGATTTTCGCCATCTGGCCCATTGAAAATTCGACCTCCGAGCATCTCGAAGACCAGATGCTGACTCTGCTTTCCTCCATCGAAACGAGCCTGGTCAATAGCGGGGAGGTCCAGGTCGTCGCGAAGTCCAGGCAAGACGCGCTGGCCCGGGAAATCGGCATCCAACAGGGAGCCATTTACGATCCCCAGAGAGCCGCGCGACTGGGTGCGCAACTGGGCGCCGGCTATTTCGTCACGGGGAAGATCACTGGGGTTGACGAGAGGTTGCAGAAGACTCGACGCGTTCAGTACAGCCTCTTTCTCCAGGTTCTCGAACTCGAGACCGGACTGGTCAAGTTTCAGCACGAAGCGACCCGCAGCAAAGCCCTCAAGCGCTGAACTCCCTGACTTCAACCCGGAACCGATTCCGGCACCGATTCGAACACCGATCCCGACACCCGTCCCGGTGGCCAAGGCAGCGGCTGGGTCGGCGTCCAATCGGGAGGCGCGCAATGGGCAGGCTTCCAATAACGAGAAAAACGGGGAGACAAATGGGACTTCCCCGGAATCCGGCCCTGGCCTACGCCTTCGCCCTGCTCTTCGTGTCCGGCTGCGCCACTTACTCGGATCGCATGACCACCGCGCAAGTGGACGTGGGCGCCGGACGTTACCAGGAAGCCATCGGCCAGATCGAGAGCGCTTCGGGCCTTCCCGCCGTCGGGATCCCCGAAGAAATGAATTCAGACATCGCCCTCGGACTTCTCAATCGGGCCACCCTCGAGCAGGCACTCCAGAATTTCGGACCGAGTAGCCAGGATTTCCGGGCAGCGGACGGAGAACTCGAGTTGCTCGATATTGCCAATGACACCTCGGGTGAAATTGGCCGATATTTCTTCAGCGACAGTGCGACCCGATACCGCTCCTCGCCTACCGAAAAACTCGCGTTGAATGGCTTCAACATGATGAACTACTTGGCCCTGGACGACCTGCAAGGTGCTCGGGTCGAGAGTCGCCGATTCAGTGTAATGCAGCGGTATCTCGACGAGTACGCCAAGGGCCAACCCCATGCCGCGTTCGGTTCCTACCTGGCGGGCTTCACCCTTGAGCGAATGGGCGAATATACCGGAGCCATGCGCTACTACGACGAGGCCCTGGCGATTCACGATTTCAAATCTCTTCGGGAACCGATCCGGCGACTCTCGTCCCTCACCCCCTATCGGGGCAAGGCGATCGAGGCCTTCCTGGCCGACTCCAAATCCGACCGCGCCCTTCCGTCCGAGAAAAACCCGAACGCCACGGCTGAAATTCTTGTAGTGATCAGCGTAGGGCGCGTTCCTCACAAAATTCCCGAGCGAATGCCGATTGGCGCCGCGGTCGGCCTGGCGGGAAGCCTAATCAGCGGGGATCCGGCGGTGCTCGGCTACTCGGTCTTCAAGGTCGTCGTCTACCCCGGACTCAGTCCAAGCCCAAGCGGGCAATCGAAGGTAGGGCTGCTCGTCGACGGGCAGCGCGTGGAACCCGACCTCGCCAGTCGCCTGGGGAGCGAAATCCGCAAAGAATACGAAAGCATCCAGTCGTCCATCATCGCCGCCGCTCTCTCGCGAATGATCGTTCGCGCCGCAGCGGCCGAGGGTATGCGAGCAGCGGGGGATAGCGCGAGCAGTGGGCTCGGCTGGGCGTTGGCCCTAGTCACCGAAGCCGCCATGGTGGGCATGGACAAACCCGACACACGTTCATGGCTTTTTCTACCCGATCGCGTCTACGTCTACAGAACGAATGTCGTCCCCGGGAAACACCGAGTGGAAGTTCTGTTTGGATCGGGTCCCCACGAGTCGTATCGACAAGAAATCGAGGTCGCATCCGGTAACTTTGTTGCCGTCGTAGTCACCGCCCCCCGTTAGGCGCGGGGTCACCGCATGAAGCCGCCCACAACGGCGAAGGGGAGCGTGGCCAGGTCGAGGGGAATCGTGAAGATCAAGGCCAAGGGCTTCACCGCCGGGGCCAGGGTCGACCCCATGACGGCCTTGGTCATTCCGAATACGTACTCGTTGGTATACCCCCCGCTCGCTTCCAGATCGAGGGTATCCCGGGCCATGGCGTTCCCATGCCCAGCATGAATTTCGGTGTGGAGTGCGGCATGAGGAGCAACCCCATGAAACGCCGAGTCAATGGCTTCGCTCTCAACCGAGGGCCCAGCGGAGAGCCCGGCGAATTCATCCGCCCCAGCCGGCCCCAGCATCAAGAGGCTCGTGCAAGCGACAGCTGAACTCAACAAAATAAATTTTCGGACCACGCTCTCCAGCAATCCAGATCCAAGCATCATTTTCCCCAATCCCTTTCGAGCAATATTTGTTTCCTCGTTGAACTCCAGGAAGCAGTATGACACAGCCGCCCGTTCATCCGCCCCGCAGAACCTTGCCGGGAAAGCGGTCCTTGTGTTGGCCGCCCTCGACGACCACTTCCCCGTTCACCAGGGTGTAGTCGTAACCCGAGGATTTCTGGGTCCAACGCCCAGCGCCCGCCGGGAAGTCGAATACAAACTCGGGCACCTCTATATTGAGGCCGTCAAAATCGATCACATTGATATCCGCGTACTGGCCCGGTGCGAGCCGACCCCGTTCGCGAATCCCAAAAGCATCGGCCGGGGCCGATGTCAGCCGACGAATGGCTTCTTCGACAGATAGGCTCCCCCGCTGGCGACACCAATAACTCAGCAAATAGGTGGTGAGACTCGAATCGCAGATGCCCGTCACGTGGGCTCCCGCGTCCCCCAGGCCGAAGAGTGTCCCGGGGTGGCCAAAGACGTCCTCGATGTGCTCGGCCACCTGGTTGCTGCCCGCCGAAGCGAAAATCTGGCGACCGGCGGTCTCGCGAAAAAGGTCGACCATGGCCTCGATGGGGCGTTGGCCCCGGGCCGCGGCCACCTCATCCAGGCGCGGCGCATCCGTGAGTTCATACGCACAGCGATCGGGACCGAAGAGCGTGTACTCCGACCCAATCCGGAGGTCTACCTCGGGGCTGACATCCACAAGCCCACGCCGAACCAACGGGTCCTCCAAAGCCATGAGGCGCGCTTCCGGGGCTTTCTCGTAAAGGCGCTTCCACGCGGACGCACGCACGGGCGAGTGATTCAAAAGGCCCACGAAGCTGAGCACCGGCCGGGGATTGAACATGGGCCAGATCTCGGCACCCGCCGCCCGTTCTGCGTCGGCGGCGGCCAATACTTTCCCGTGAAGGGCGGGGACCAGTTCATGGGTAAACATGCTGAAAATAACTGGACGTCGGACTTTCCGGCTGATTTCTCCCATCCGGGCCACCTCCCGGCAGGCTTCGGGGAATTCGGCGGTGGAATCGGTTTCGCCGAACCCGGCCACCCACTGCAGAACGCCCCGGCGGTGTTCACCCAGTACGGTGGCCAACGCCGATAGCTCCTCGTCCCGGGCGAAGGTTCCCGGAATCGGCGTCCCGTCGGGCATGCAGTGACTTCGCGTCCGCGAAGTGGAAAAGCCCAGGGCACCCGCAACCATGGCCTCGTCCACCATGGCGCGCATGGCGTCGAGCTCCGTGGTCGTGGGAACGCGGTCGGGATCGCCGCAGCCCTCCCCCAGAGCGCCGACCCGTAGGGCGACGTGCCCCACCAATGCGCCCACGTTCACGCCCAGAGCATGCGCACCCAGAGCGTCGAGATAGCCACTGAAATCCTGCCAACTCCAGTCGACCCCGGCCATGATGCTCTCCCGGGGAATCTGCTCTACGGACTCGAGGGTCTCTGCCAGCAGCCCTCGATGCTCGGGCTTCACCGGCGCGAAGCCCACACCGCAGTTGCCCACCACCACGGTGGTCGTCCCGTGCCAACACGCGGGCGTGCCCAGGGGATCCCACAGCAATTGCGCATCCAGATGGGTGTGGGGATCCACGAAACCCGGAGTCACCAAGCGGCCCCGGGCGTCGAGGGTACGGCGCGCCGACCCCCCGGCCTCGCCCACCGCAACAATCCGATCGCCGTCGATGGCCAGGTCGCCGGCAAAGGCCGGGCTTCCACTGCCGTCGATCAAGGTCCCGTTTTGAATCAGCAGATCGTACACGCCGGAAATCACCTCCTTGGGCACTCGGCTCCGGGGCCGACCCGGACCCGAACAGGGTACCGACCTCGGGGCCAGAGGCCACGGCCCCCTCGAGGCACTCCCGCGCCAGGAACGTTCAAGGCTCGCTTGCGATAGCATTCGCCTCCCCAAATCAAGGAGGCGAGCACGATGAACACCCAGGGATTCTGCAAGCCGGGCTTCGAAGGAGTCCAGGCCGCGTTCGAGGCCAACTTCGACAAGGGAGCGGAATTGGGAGCCAGCGTAGCCGTGACCCTCGACGGGGAGCCCGTCGTGGACCTGTGGGGGGGCGATGCCAACCCCGAAGGCGCCCCATGGGCGAAGGACACGCTGGTCAATGTCTACTCCACAACTAAGACCATGGCGGCCTTCTGCACCCTCATCCTCGCCGACCGGGGAGAAATCGATTTACACGCCCCCGTGGCCGACTATTGGCCCGAGTTCGCCCAGAACGGCAAGGCCGAGGTTCTCGTGGCGCACGTCATGAGCCACAGTGCCGGGCTTTCGGGTTTCGATCCCCCCCTTGCCGCGGTGGAGGAACTCTACGATTGGGACGCCATCTGTAAACGATTGGCGGCCCAAGCGCCCTGGTGGGAACCCGGCACCCGCTCGGGCTATCACGCAATTACCCAGGGCTACCTCCAGGGCGAAATCGTCCGCCGAGTATCCGGGCGTTCCATCGGCCGCTTCTTCCGCGAGGAGATCGCCGAACCCCTGGGCGCTGATTTTCACATCGGACTCGACCCCATCCACGACTCCCGGGTGGGAGAACTTGTACCCCCAACCGTCGCCTTGGGGGCCAGCATGCAGGAGCCTGACTCCATCGCCGCCCGCACTTTCGCTGGAGCAGCCCTGGATGCCACCGAGCCCCAGACCTCGGCTTGGCGACGCGCGGAAATCCCCGCGGCCGGCGGCATCGGCAATGCGCGGTCCGTGGCCCGGGTGCACTCGGCCCTGGCGTGCGGCGGCAAAGTGGATGGCATTTCCCTCTTGTCCGAGGCCGGGGTGTCCCGAATTCTCGAAGAACAGACCCGGGGAGAGGACATGGTCCTCGGCGCCCCCCTTGTTTTCGGCATGGGATTTGGTCTCAACGACCCGACCTTTCCCATCAGTCCGAACCCCCGCGCCTTTTTCTGGGGCGGATGGGGAGGGTCCCTCGCCATCGTCGACCTCGACGCCCGGCTTTCCATCGCCTACGTGATGAATCGCATGGAGGCCGACCTGCTTGGGGATCTCCGGGGAGCAGGCATCGCCGGAGCCGTCTACGCTTCCCTCGCTTCCATCGCCGCCGTCGCCTAGAGGCGCACCCTCCCCCGAGCCGTAGCGGACGCAACCGTGGAAGCCCGCTCCCACCGAGATTGAAACCACGAAGGGGCGAAGCGAATTCATGCAGACCATTCATCAACTGGGCATCCAGTTCATTCTCTTCCTTCAGTCATTCCAATCCCCCGAACTCGACCAGTTCTTCCATTTGGTCACCCAGTTCGGCGGCCGGGCATACCTCTTCTTGATCCCCATGCTGATCTGGTGCTTCGCGCCTCGCCTGGGTCTACGCGCATTGCTTGCCATGCTGGTGGCTCAATTCGTGGTCATGGTCATGAAGGATTTCTTTGGGCAGCCCCGCCCCTTCCTGATGGATGCTCGCATCATTTCCGATGGGGAGTGGGGACTCAGCTTCCCCAGCGGCCACGCCCAGGGTGCCATGGTCTATTACGGACTCATCGCCGCCTTCGTTGCCCAACGGGGGGTCACTCTCGCCCTGGGCGTTCTGATCTTCCTGGTGGGTCTGTCGCGAACCTACCTGGGTGTCCACTACCCCCACGATGTCATCGTCGGATGGCTGATCGGTGCCGGACTCCTCTACCTGTGGCTCACCCTGGAGGACTCCACCGCCAGTATCTTCCGCGGTCTCTCGGCGGAAAAGCGAGGCTTACTGGGCGTTGCCCTGCCCCTTACCCTCGCGGCTGTGCACAATTTTTTCTTCGACAACCCCAGCACCTACATGATCGCCGGTGCCGTCAGCGGGACGATTTTCTGCCTGGCCTCGCCCACGACCCAGCTCTGGTTCGAAGGACGCGACCGGATCTGGCGCAAGCTGGCCCGCTTTGCCCTGGGCATGCCCTTACTGCTCCTCTTGATCCAGGGCATCCGGTACACCTGGCAAGCGGAGCCGAGCTATCCCCTGGTCCTTCTCACCTTCGTCAATGGCGCCGTCCTCATGCTCTTCGTGGGGATCGCAGCCCCGCGCCTCTTCGGCTGGCTTCGCCTAACGCCCCAATCTGCGAGTTAAACACTGGGCGCCACGCGCCCCGAGAGGAATGCCATGACGAACCCACCCAATGGGTGTCCGGGCAGAGTCCTGATCGTCGGCGGAGGCATCGCCGGCCTTGCCCTGGCGGGCGCGCTCCACCGCCAGGGAGTGGCCTGCCAACTCGTCGAACGCGCCGAGGCCTGGGCCCCGGTCGGCGCCGGAATTATCCTGGGCGTGAACGCCATGGCGGCCCTACGAAACCTGGGGCTGGCCGAAGCCCTGGAGAGCGGAGCCCAGCCCCTGGAGAAAATGACCATCAAAGACGCCGACAATCGCCGGCTTGCCCGCACGAATCTGGCGGACCTTCAACCCCGCTTCGGTGTCAGCCTGGCTCTCCACCGCTCGGATCTTCACGACGTTCTCCTTGAAAGTGCCCGGCGCGTCCCCATGCGCATGGGGACCACAGTGACTTCCATTGAGGACCGGGGGGATTCGGTCGCCGTGGGTTTCAGCGATGGGGACAAGGACCTCTTTGACCTGGTCATCGGAGCCGACGGTCTTCACTCCCGGGTACGGGAACTGGCTTTCGGCCAACGTCCCCTCCGCTATTCGGGCTACACCTGCTGGCGAATGGTCGTGGGCGGGGGCCTGGGTGGGGGCGGGGGCGTTCCTGAAAAAGGCGCCCAGGAACTTTGGGGCGTGGGAAAACGTTTCGGCTTGGTCCCTCTCGATGGGGAGCGCGTCTACTGTTTTGCGGTGATCAACGCCGGGGCCGGCGAACCCGATCCCGCAAAGGGACGGATCCAGCGGCTAAAGCAGCATTTCTCCGAGTTCGGCGGCCCGGTGCCCCATCTCCTTGACCAACTTGTCCAGCCTGAAGAATTGATCCAGAACGATCTGCACGAAATCATCCTCCGCCCCTGGTACCGGGGCCGAGTGGTTCTCGTGGGAGATGCCGCCCACGGCATGACGCCCAACATGGGCCAGGGAGCCGCCATGGCCCTGGAAGACGTCGCAGTTCTCACGGAATTACTGGTAGCCGGACAGCCTCTTGCCCAAGTTCTGGACGAATGGGCCCGGCGGCGGGAACCCCGAGTTCGTTGGATACAGAACCAGTCGCGAAGAATCGGGTGGGTTGGACAGTGGAAGAACCCACTGGCTTGCCGGGTCCGCAACCGACTGACCCACTGGCTTCCCGATTCCAGCACCACCCGTGTGTTGGCTTACCTGGCAGCACAACCCATCTAGGCATGGGGCATGGGGCATGGGGCATGGGGCATGGGGCACAGATCCCCAGTCGCCTAGACTCTCGGGTTACCAACCCTGGAGGGGGGGGTGTGACGAGACAAACGAACGATTCGTACCCAAGCACCCGAAATTCGAGATCCCGAAAATTCGGCGCCTGTCTATTCTGGACCCGGCGATTCAGCTTCCTCTTTGCCGTATTTGCTTCCCTTGGGTTCCCCACCGCGTGCATGACCCCTCCGCCCATTCACGAGACGCCCCCCGACGAACTCCGGGCTGAAATCGCGCGGGACGCGCCCGGGCTTTCCCGACGTTCGGTGGTCATCCCGCACGAAATTTCCGACGAGCACTTTGCCTTCATTCACTCGAAGGTGGATGACCTCGACGACCCCTCCCGGGGTGCCCAGGCCCTGCTGAAACTACTCTTCGACGATCGGTATCTCGGCCTCCAATACCGGTGGGGAGAGACTGAAAGCGCCGAGATCACCCTTGCAAAAGGAGGCGGCAACTGCCTTTCCCTGGCCGCGGTACTGGTGGGCACCGCCCGGCGCTATTCCGCCGCCGCCCGGTATATTGAAATTCAAGATCACCCGGAACGAAAGGACGTGGGCGACCTTCATATTTGGTCCAGCCATATTGCTGTCCTGCTTCCCAGTGTGGATGGACCCCTGATCGTCGATTTTCGCGGCGCCCGAAACAAAAACCCCTCGGTCCGCTTCCAGCGCCTGGGCGACCGTGCCCTCGTCGCGCACTATTACAACGACAGGGGCTACGACCTGATCCGCCTGGCACACGACCACGACCAAGTCCTTCCCTGGCCAGAAGCCGCCCGTCAGTTCGAGATCGCCACACAGGTTGATCCCGAACTCTCCCGAGCCTGGAACAACCTTGGCGTTGCCCGGGCAAGGCTCGGCCAACTGCAGGGAGCCGAAGACGCCTATAAGCGCGCCCTCGGAACCGCCAACCCGTTCCTTGAGAAAGCAACCGCCGAAAATTTAATCAGCCTGGGCTTCCGGCGCCTGGAATCAAACGACACGCCCGACTGAAGAGGCCTTCTCTCGTGAAGAAATCTTATCTAGCGAAGAGACCTTCTCTAGCGAAGCATGGATCGGAACCATCGCGCAATATCAGCGGAGTTCTCATCCGGAGGGAGCCGAGAAGCCAAGGCGAACGCCCGGCGCGCGAGCGCGCGCTTTCGAGGATTTCCCCGGATCGAACCCGACAAACGCGAGAGCGAGGCCCAGGCGTACTGCGGCTCTCCCGCCAGGGCAGCCAGTTCCGCTCGCATCAACAGGTCCGAAGCCCTGCGGTCGCGTGCGACCACTATGTCGATCAACTCGAGACCCGCCCGACCGTTCTGGGAAGTCCCCGACGCCAACCTCCACCCGCTCCTCAGCCGCACCGCTTCGGAAAAGAGAAGACTACCGGGCCTCACCTGAGCCAGGCGATCGTCCAGCGCCTCCACGGCAGGCCATTCTCCCTTGGCCATCTGGCGGCGACCTTCGATGACCCCAGCCTCGGGCGCCGGCCACGCGCTCAGATCGACTCGATCAGGATCGATCAGGCCCAGGCCGTACTGGGCTGAGAGCGAAGAGGGATCTCGGGCGAGCACCTTCTCGAAGGAAACGGTGGCCTTGAGGGGGCGTTCCCGGGCCAGCTGGAACCAGCCCTGGCCCAATTCACGATTGGCTCCGAGTCCTTCATCAATGATCGAGTTCGCGCGTCGGATCGACCGACGTCCAACGAGCCGCCGTATGAGCATTCCCGTGTCCACTTGGGACATCAGATCCGGGAGTGAGTCAAACACTTCCAACTCGTCTCCCGCTCGATTCCTCGCCTTGTCGGCTCTGGAAACGCGTCCACCCGCCCAGGCCAGGTGGTTGTGGTCATCCGTGATGATGGGATTGCCCGCCGCAAAGGCACGGGAAGCTTTCTTCTCCAGACGAATCGCCGCCACCACGTCCACCACATCATGAACGCCCACCCGGGCGAAATCCGCCGGCGCCTTGGCGATCGCCTGTCCCGCTGTTTCAAGAAGATCGATTTCCTGGTTGGCCGCCAAAAAGAGGATCGCCGGGCCTCCCGGGCGCAGCACCGTGACGTGATCAAACACCGCAGCCAACGTGCCCACAAGACCTCGAAGGAGGGGACCGTCCACAAATCCGAGCCCCATCCATTGGACGAACACACCGTCTGGATTCAGCCGTTCCTTGACCAGGCTGAAAAATTCCTGTGTGTAGAGATGCGATGCACCCGAAGTCCATGGGTGCGAGGGCTGTGAAATGATCGCATCGTAGTTCTTGCCCGTAAGCATCAGGGCACCCCGCGCATCCCCGATGCGTAGAGTCAAGCGTGGATCGTCAAGGGGATCGTCAAGGTCATGTATGGCGAAAGCCTCTCGATTGGCTCTCACCATCTCGGGCTCAAGCTCGATCAGATCGATCTCGCGAACCGAGGGCGGCACCGCACTGAGAGTCCGGCCTCCTCCCAAGCCGATGATCAGCACTCGCTCGGATTCTGGCCTTGCCAAGAGGGGAAGAAGAGCAAGCCAACGTGCTTCCTGGTAGAGGTCGGGCGGATTGGACAAAGACTGGATCATCGACT
>DUCT01000043.1:0-5312 GCA_012959665.1 Myxococcales bacterium
CCGACATCATGATCTTCGATCCGAAGACCATCGGTCCAGGCACCAAACGGATGGAATACGATCTGCCTGGCGGGGAAGGGCGCTTCTGTGCGCGCCCGCGCGGCTTCATCGCGACCATCGTCAATGGCCAACCCATCGTGCTAGGTGGAAAATTGCAGAATTGTCTGCCCGGCGAGGTCCTGCGACCCGCCGGCACGGAGCCCAAACATGATTGACCCCAAGTCCTGCGCCGGCGATACGGCGCCCCGCTACAGCCGACCGGTGCCGGCATGAAGTTCTCAGTCCAATTGCCCACGGATCGAGTCGAACAGCTCGAAGAATTCACGCACGCCAATGCAATCGCCGAACTGGCTCTCGCGATCGAGACTGCGGGCTTCGACGCCTGTTATGTCACAGAGCATCCCTTCCCAGCCGATGACTGGCTCGAGGCAAGCGGGCACCATGCACTCGATCCCTTTGTATCGCTCTCGGCAGCGGCGATGGTGACACGCCGCCTTCGCCTGCATACAAATTTGATTGTGCTGCCCTATCGCAATCCCTTCTTGACGGCCAAATCCATCGCGAGTCTCGACACCCTTTCGGGCGGCCGCGTGATCATGGGCATCGGGGCAGGCTATCTCGAGGGAGAATACGCAGCACTCGGAGCCGACTTCGCGAGTCGCAATGACAGCACCGACGACGCGATCGCGGCCATGCAAGCGGCCTGGAGCGGCAAGAGCGTGCAGCGCGGCGGTGAGCGCTACAACGCGACCGGCAATACCGCACTGCCGCGACCGGTACAGCAACCGCACCCCCCGCTCTGGGTGGGCGGCAATAGTCGGATTGCGATTCGGAGAGCGGCGACGAGCGCGCAGGGCTGGAGCCCCTTCCCGCTTCCGGCTGCCTACGCCGGGTCGGTCCACACCTCGGCCATCGAGACCCACGCCGACCTCGCAGAAAAACTCGACTATCTACGCCGCTACTCCGCTGAGATTGGCCGCAATACCCGTGTCGAGATCAACTTTGTTCCCTTTGGTCATGGCATGAATTCAAAGCAGGCGTTCGACTATCCCGCTTTTCGCGAAGAGATCGCTGAGCTCGAAGCATTGGGCGTCGACTGGCTGAGTATTGGCGTGCCGGGGGACGATCGTGCCACCTACATCGAGAGCATCCAACAATTTGGCGCTGAGGTGATCGCATGAAAGCCCTCCAGATCAAGAAGGTTACGCACGTGATCGGCGCCGAGATCAGCGGAGTTTCGCTCAAGGAGCCGCTGCGATCCGAGGCTCGCGCAGCGATCGAGGCCGCCCTACTCGAGCATCACGTGTTGTTTTTTCGCGATCAGGATATTACGCCCGAAGAGCAGGTGGAATTCGCGCGTCAGTTCGGAGAGATCAGTACGCCGCCCTTCACCCCAAAATACAGCAAGAGCCCCGACTACATCGTGCTCGACCAGACGACCCCGGAAGGTGAAGGCGCTGACAATTGGCATAGCGACAACACATTCATGGCCGAACCGCCTCTGGGATCGATCCTGAAGGCGGTGCTCTTGCCGGAAACCGGCGGTGATACCTGCTTCGCGAATATGGTGGCGGCCTATGAGGCCTTATCGGAGCCGATTCGAACCATGCTCGACGGCCTGGAAGCGGAGCACGACATTACCAAGCCCCTGCAAAAGGCAATCGACGCCGGGCATAGCGAAGCCAAGCTCAGCGAGGTCCAGGCGAAGTGGCCACCTGTTCAACACCCCGCCGTGCGCACGCATCCGGTGACAGGAAAAAAGGCGCTTTTCGTCAACGGCAACTCGACGACACGTCTGCTCGGGCTCTCTGCGCGCGAGAATCAAATATTATTGCCCTTTCTGATCGATCACGTGCGATCACCAGCCTTTCAATGCCGCTTTCGCTGGGACA
Source organism: Myxococcales bacterium (assembly GCA_012959665.1). Lineage (GTDB taxonomy): Bacteria > Myxococcota_A > UBA9160 > UBA9160 > UBA4427 > JAZXM01. The sequence continues at coordinate 1,893 of DUCT01000043.1, forward strand.
CGAATTCGCTCGCGTTCTGGGACAACCGTTCGACGCAACATTTTGCCGTACCCGATTATCAAGAGCGACGCGTCATGCATCGCGTCACGTTGGCCGGTGATCGACCTGCCTGATTCGCGCACTTCTTCTCAGCCCCTCTCACCCCCTCTCCCCACCCTTAACAGTTTCATCAGGAGCCCCCATGAGCGAAGCCAAAGCCGACACCACCGAGAAGCCGCCCGAAGTGCGCTTCCGCCAGGCCCACGAAGAGAAATGGCATGAGGTGCGAGCACTCGAATCCGATGGCAAACGCATGTCGGTCTTCGAGAAATGGTTGGAGTTCACCCCCAAGATGCTCTCGCTCTATGCGAAATGGGATCCCGGCATGATGATTCACAAACACGGTCATAATGGCGATCACATCCTCTTCGTGCTGGCGGGCGAGATGATGTGTGGCGATGTCAAATGCACGCAAGGTATGCACATCACACTGGAACACGGCGCGGCTTTTGGTCCATTCACTGCCGGTCCAGAAGGCGTCGAACTCTTCGAAGTCATGATCGGCGATCCTCGTTCGTGGCCCGCCGATCCCGAGGGATTCGAAACGCTCCTGAGAGAACGCAATACGAAGAAGCTTCCAAATCCACCGATCGATCTGCCGGCCTGGCTCGAAGACACACGTAGCCAATAACCACGCCCTTCGTTGCGCGGGCATGACCGGCCGCGCTCTCCCCATCAGTCAACCCTACTCAGCCCCTTACAGGAGTGTTCCCCCATGCGAGATGGATTCAAAATATTCGATGCCGACGCCCATGTCGTCGAACCCAAAAACCTCTGGGAGCGCTTTCTTGACAAGCGCTATCAATCCCGCGTCTCGTGGCAGCAACCCTTCGAGGGAATGGATCGCTTTCGCCCCGCCACCGTCGACGGCCGCTATACCCAGAGCCACAAAACCCTCTATGGCCGCCAGCAGGAAGCCGTCCGCTGGACGACTGAGGCGATGATCGAAAAGTACGGTGATGTCGTGAATAGGGGGTTCGACGGCGCGAGCGTCGCTGAATCTCTCAAGGTCGAAGGCGTCGATCTCGCTGTGCTCTATGGCCCCGGTTACGACATGTGGCTCGACGGCATCGATCCCGATCTGCAGGCTGGAATGGCCCGGGCCTACAACCGCTGGGCAGAAGAGATGCGCGAGACCTCTGGTGGTCGCATTCTCGCAGCAGGACCTGTACCGCTCAACGACATCACGCGGGCAGTCGAAGAGGTCCACTACGCGTATGAGCATCTCGGCACGCGCTGCTTCTGGGCCCGACCGAATCCCTTCAACCAACGCACATTGGGCGATCGCTATTACGACCCTCTCTGGGAAGTCTTGCAGGATCTAGACGTATCCTTCGCGACCCACGAGTTCATGGGCCTGGCCGGCACTTCCGCCGGTTGCGAGCGCTTCTCTTCCTTCGTCGAATGGCATAGCTGTGTGCATCAAATGGAAGCTCAAATGGCAATGCTCGCGATGATTGTGAATGGGGTCTATGAGCGCTTCCCACGCTTGCGAGTCGCATATATGGAAGCGGGTTCTGCCTGGCTGCCATCCTGGCTGCATCGCATCGAGGAGCACGTTGAATTGGCCGGCTGGCTCGAGACGCCGGAATGCACAAAGGAACCGATCGAGTACTTCAAGCAGAACTGCTGGGTGGCCACTGAATGCGATGAGGAACTCGTTTATCACGTCATCGACGAGATGGGCGACGACCGGATCCTCTTCGAGACCGACTATCCACATCCGGACTCGAAGTTTCCGAATGCCGTGACTACCTTCCTCGGCCAAAAGCGTCTCAGCGACGAGAGTAAACGTAAGATCTTGTGGGACAATGCAATGAATTTCTATCGCTTCCCGGAGACACACTTGCCGACGCAGTTCGAAGAGGCCAAGGCCGCGTCCTGAACCAAGAGGAGGATTCAGCATGACCGGTACCACCTATAGCGTGCCCCCGATTCCGCCCGACGACGCGCATACAACCTATGTCGACGCTGGTGCGCTGCGCATCGGCGTTGAATACCGGTTGCTCGACACTGCAGAATTGGCGGCGAATTACGAAGGCGACCAGATGACAGAGATCCAAGACGCCCTCGACGGCGCGGTCGTAGAGGATAATGGCGCATCGATTCATGTGCTCGGCCGCGAGGATGGTCATGAATACCTGCGTTTCGATCTCTTTGAGCAGGGCCCCCACTATCACTACATCGATCTCGGCGGCCAAGAGCAGACGATCATCGATTTCGATCGCGTTGCACTTGGAGAGATGTTGCCGTGGGCGATCGCGCAATTGCGCAATCGAGTCGTCCCCATGCTCAAGCGCGCCGGCGGGGAAAAACTCGCGCGCGAAGTCGAAGCGCATGCCGGGCCGCTTCACGACTCACTTGCCGAAGTTGAGCGCCTCGTCAAAGTCGCGCAGGCCGAATTGGCCAAAAGCAAGCGCTAGTTCCCGCTACCCAATTCGCCCGTCCGATCAAAGGAGCCAATTCTATGGCCAAGCCCGAACTGCCGCCCTCCAAGCCTCCGACTGTGTTGATCTACGATCAGATCGATTGGGACAATCTCATGCGCGCCAAGTCCGTTGTCGCGCCACCCAAGGAACTCATCGAGAAAGCCAGGGGCAGCGGTGCAAGGCGCAAGAAGCTTGTCAAGGGCGAAGGCGGATTTTTCATGAATCGTTCGGTACTGCCGGCCGGCTTTCGGGTGCCACCGCATCATCATACGCACGACGAGCTATTGGTGATTCTCAAAGGCGGCTGTCAATTCGACGATGAGCTGGCGACGCTGGGCGCGGATGATTCAATCGTCATTCGGGCCAATTATCGCTACGGCTTTACGTGCGGGCCAGAGGGGATGGAGTTCTTGACCATTCGAATGGGTGATGCGGGCGTGACCCTCTAGTCGGTTCGAGCGGGTTCCATGGCGATGAGTTCATTGGCGAGACCGATCCCCTGCTCCCAGCCACGGGCGGCGGCCAGGTCCCCGTGCTCCCCTGGTTTATTGAATCGCATCAGATAAATCGGGTCGCCCCGTCACAGGCCTCCCGATGGGAACACTACATAACGCCCTTACCCGGACGTTGTGCCAAAAGCCGGCTTGAATGTCCTATCCCCCACACGACTTCCTAGGACGTTCGACCGTGCCTTCCCCGTTGCTGCCGTCACCGGACCCCAGCCCGGCATTGAGAGCCTCTGTGTCCCCTGTTTAACCTGTACCCTACATGGCCGAGGGTGTAGGATGGGCCGCACTGCTGCCAGGGTGTACTTCGGCATCTGGATCTCCTTCCGTATCAGCCTTGAGTCGATGCTCTGCACGACCCGCTCTGACGATCGCGCGCCCCCAGTCGCCCAGCGCGGGAACGGACGTTGGCTCTTCGCACAGGGCGGAGATCGGCGGGGTGAAGT
>DUCT01000043.1:5543-6549 GCA_012959665.1 Myxococcales bacterium
ATGATCACCCCAATCAGAAATACAGCAAGGGCATAGAGGTCGAACCGTCTGGCCATAGTCTCGCACCCATGAACCCGGTGGATGCCCAAAGACATGGCCGAGGTCAACACGGTCAACAAGATCAAGATCAGAGACGAGCCATTAACGAAATCTGCAAGGCCGAATGCGCTGGTTTGCGGCACCTCTCCCGTCGTTAGATAAGCACTGGCCACACCGGCAAAAAAGGCACCAACGCCAACGCCAAAGCGAGGGTCCAAATCATTAGGCCTTACGAAAAAGGCTATCAGAGCTACGGCGAGGGATGAAAAAATGCCAAGGAACATTTTCAAATAAAGGCCCCAGCCGTCGCGCTTGATGCCGATACCATAGATCAACTGCGTATAGGTGGCCTTATAGCCTTCAGGCAGACGGGGGTCGCCCCGCCGGGTTTTATAGGAATGCTCCTTCACCAGCAATTTCTTGTAGTACGGCTTGTAACCCATGAATTTAGCGCGGGAACTGAGGTCACTTCCCTCTATGTCAGCGACATAATTTAAATCAAAATTTTGAAAGACCGTATCCTCAATGCGTACGGTCAGCATGTGATCATCGCGGGGGAACCGCGAAACATTGAAATGCTTAGTGATCGTGGCCGAAACTCGGCAGAGAACATAATGTTCATCTCCTTGATCAAGCTGAGCTCCGCATTTTTTCTCGTTAATCACACCTTCGACCATTTGGAAGGATTTATCGGGGTAGATGGCGTTCCCCTTCCAATTAAACCAAATGTAAAAATCCAGGCTCCAACTATTATTAGCCACAGCAAAATCGTAAACCCGATCCACGTAGATACCCGTCTTAACCACAAGATTCTTTGGCGTCACACCAAGCTCACCGGCTCTGTTAGCCGACGCCGTTCTGCCCGCTTCGGCCTTGGTGGGATCCAGGCGTGCGGCATGACGAATTTTGGCGGCTGCCATGCTCGTGGACAGGTCATAGACCATATAAACAGTGGAGCCTAACAATC
>DUCT01000044.1 GCA_012959665.1 Myxococcales bacterium
CATCGCGCGCACCCGGGAAAACCTTCAGGCCGCCAGCGCCCTCGACCGAATTGGCCGCGATCTCGCCAATACCGCCTTTTGGCTAAAAGCGGAGGAGGACGACCCCTTCACGCACCCCTGGTCATTTCAGGCAGAGAGCCGATTTTCATTCGACGGGTCGGATACCATTCGCTTCAATACCCGGAGCAAGTCCCCGGGCGAAGGCACATTCCATGACTCGGACTTATTGCAAGTCGTCTACCAAGTGACCAGTGAAGAAGACGGAAGCCTCACTCTTTTTCGGTGGTCGTCCCCCGGCTTGCCCGCCGCCTACGAAGGCGGCTACCCGTCCGTTGACGACGAGCGCAGTTTTGTCGTCAGCGAGGGACTGGGCTCGCTCACCCTGCGTTTCCTCGGCAGCGGCGGCGAGTGGGTGTCTTCCTGGGACTCATCTCAACTCGAAAATTCCGAGGCACTTCCGATTGCCGTAGAAATCGATATCTCGATCTGGAACGAGGAAGACTCCGAGGACTGGAACGACGAGGACAAAAAACACTTTACCAAGCAGGTCGTCCTCTACCAGCGCCCCGTCGATTTGAACGAAATGATCCGCAAGCGCGACGAAGCCGAAGCCAATGCCAACCAAGCCGGTGGCGGCCTCGCCTCCAACCAGCGGAGAGCCAACGGTGAATCCTCGAGGGACGGGAGCGACCCCAATAACCCCAATGCAAACGACTTTTTCGGCGGCGCGAAACCACCCAAGGGCTCCATGGGCGATCTAATCCAGAAACCGGGCAATTGGGAGCTCTGTGTGGCCGCGGTGGGCGCGGCTAGGTGCGGCCTCATGTCCACAAGCCATGAGCCCCCCAGCACATTCGGGATCGACCTATCACTCCTTCGCCCATAGTCATGCGAAAGACGATCAACCAGAAAGGAATCGTATTGCCGATGGTCCTCATCGTCGGGCTGATTCTCAGTGCCTCGACTTTCAGTTTTCTGCGGCAGAGGCTTGTGGACACCCCTTAAGCCAGGGGCGGCCTCGCAGCCAACCAGCGGGGAGCCCACGGTGAACCCTCGAAGGACGGGAGCGACCCCAATTGAATTTGCGAGACGTTTTTGTAGGATCGGCGCGCCCGGGGGGCTATGTTGCCACCCGCGCGCCGAGCCGAAAGAACCTTGGCGTTCAAGGATTGAGCTTGGGAGCCTCATGGGGGAGGAAGCCCCGGCTCATGAGCTGCCCGCCGGGCCTAGGAATCAGGCAACCGGGGACTGTGACCAGAAAGGGCGCACGGGAACCTCAATCCGCCTCGCATCCCCAGGCAGGGCAAATCGACCTTAGAGGAGAGGCAGGCAGGGAATGTCCATTCTCGGCATCCGCGCCATCAACCTGCTGCTCTTCACGCTGAGTTGCTTTCTCGTGGCCAACATCATCAATCAGGTGGGCGCGTTCGGCCTGATTCCGGTGGAGAGTCCCAACCTGCGGCCGCTGCCCCTTGCGGCCAACACCGCCCGCCCCTGGTCCGAGCGCAAGCAAATCCTGGATCGCAATCTCTTCGGCGCCCAGGTCGTCGAGGAACAAAGCCTCCCCGAACCCGAACCCGAACAGGCGTTGACGAAAACCAGCCTGCCCGTCAGGCTGCTCGGCACCGTCGCCTCCGAGGATCAGATCGTGGCCAGCGCAGCAATCGAAAACACCCAAGATCGGCTTCACCAGGTGATTCGAGTGGGCCACACGCTGGACAAGTTCGCCAACGTCGTCGTCACCCGAATCGATCGCGGTCGGATCGTCCTCCAGAATGGCGCTCACCGCGAAGAACTCCTCCTGGATCCCCAGGCTCCCAAGGTCTCAACCGTCGCCCCATCCCGCCGCGCTCCCCAATCAAGAAACCGGCGGCGTGGCCCAGCAAGTGCAAACGCTTCCCTCGATGCGCGCCTGGGTAAACTGAACGATCGAGCGCCGAGCCAAGGCCCAGCTCCGGTTCTCAATGGCGCCCGCAAACTCCCCAAGGAGGACAAGTCAGGCAATATGCATCAGAAAGCACAACCGGCTCGACAGCGTGCTGCACCGGGCGAGAAAGCGGCGACCGCATCGGGTTCAGGAAGGCGCAGTCGATCCCTATACCAAGGCTCCGTAGCCGAATGTGTCCGGCGCAATTGGCAACGCTGTATCGACCGCTATGGCGAAGGCAACTGCGACGTCTGGTCCAACGTCGACTCGGTCCCCATCGGCGCATTCGGGATCGACCTACCCTGGTGCAATCCGTAGCCATGCGAAAGACAATCAATCAGAGGGGAATCGTACTGCCGATGGTTCTCATCGTCGGCCTGATCCTGAGTGCCTCGATTTTTAGTTTTCTGCGACGGAGCCTGGTGGACTCCTTCATGGCACGAAACCTGGAACACGTAGCGGCGGCCGAGACCCTGGCGAGGGGAGGAGTCAGTTTGGCCACGGCGGTTGTCTTCCATCACCGGTTCTCGAAGCTCATGGGCTTGATGAACGATAAGAACCCAGGGGCGACCCTCGCTGATCTCTGGGCGCAGATCGAGGATTCTCCCCTGGAAACAAGTTGGGGAGGCCGGCTTGAAATTACCATTGAAGACTCGGGCTCCCGGCTGAATCTGAACGCCTTGATTCCCGTCGGCAAAACTGAAGAAGAGAGCCAGCCCAGCGACGAAGCTGAGGAATTTCTGGTGGCATTTTTCGAAAAAGTCATCGACGAGTCCCAGGGTCAACTCGCGGGCGGCCTCTACGACCCCAGGGAAATGGCTCGCAACTTGCTCGACTACATGGACCCGGATGATGTGGGCATCAGCGGGAAAAATGAAAACGACTACTACGCCGATCAGCACCCCGCCCACAAGCCCGCCAACGGCCCACTGCTCAGCGTCGAAGAGATTGCCCTGATCGAGGGGTTCGACGCCCGAATCGCAGGCAGGATCAAGCCCTACGTCACCGTCTACCCCCTGCTCGGAGAAACCGGGATCAACGCGAACACCGCACCGGCCTACGTACTGGCCCTACTCCAACACGGGAGCAGTGGCGATATGCGCTTGGCGGACGAAGAAATCGTGCGTTCGATCCTCAAAAACCGCCAGGAGGACCGGATCGTTTGCGACCAGACCGAGAGCGACTCCGAACGCTGCGTCTCCCTCTCCGAGGTCGGCCTGGGAACCGGATCGATCTTCCCTCCCGTCGAACTTCCCCAGGAGGCCCAAGTTTTTCACATAATTTCCGAGGCCACCGTCGAAAACGTGGTCCGCCGGGTCGAGGCAGTCATCGACATTTCCGACCGGGAGAGCCCTCAACTGCTATCTTGGCGGCTGTTATGACCAAAACGAGGAGAGGATCGACGTGGTTTTGACCAAGACTGTGCTGGGCTTGGACCTGGGATCCCATTCCCACAAGGCCGTGGAGTTGCGTCAGGGGTTTCGGGGCCTGGAGTTCGTGCAGGCACACTCTTGCCCGGCTGAGCCCACGGACCCAAGCGACGGAGAAACCCTCCCCACTTTCCTCAGAGCCCACGAATTTTCTACCGACAACGTCGCTTGCGCACTGTCGGGTCAGCGCGTGGCAAACCGTCGACTTGATTTCCCCTTCCGAGACTCCAAAAAACTCTCCCAGGCGGTTCCCTTCGAGATCGAAGGAAACATGCCATTCAGCTTCGAAGACACCATTGTGGACTGGCAACTCGTCGCGGGCGAACGCAACCACGGGATCGTCGCCACCTCAGTGGCCCAGAAGCAGGACGTAAGCGACTTCCTTGAGACCCTCGAGGCGGCAGGCTGCTCTCCCCGAATACTCGAGGCAGAAGGATTGGTTTTGGGCAACCTCGCCGCGGTCTTCGACCTCCCCGGGATTCGACTGCTCGCGGATATCGGCCACCGAAAAACCACTGTGTGCCTTTGTATCGACGGCAAACCGGCTGCGGGTCGGACAGTGCCCATCGGCGGAAACACCATCACCGCGGCGATCGCCCAGGACATGAATATCGACCATGACGCCGCGGAGCGCGCGAAATGCGCGATCGGGTTTCTCGGAGAAGCGGAGTCCAGCGGGGGGAGCCGCGCAGTGGCAGCCATCGACCGCATTGCGCGAGAACTCGTTCGCAGCTTCGACTCCCTCGACCCCACCGAAGGCTCGCTGATGGATCATCCCGACAGCCAGATTGTTTTGCTGGGCGGCACGGCCCAAATGGACGGTATCGAAGGCTATCTCGAGACCCGGACCGGCGTCCCGACCCGTCGCCTGAGCTCACCCGATGACCCCGCCAAATCCAGCCTGCTCGGGGGCTGCAACCCGGTGCTCTTTGGCCCTGCACTGGCCCTGTCCCTCCGGTCGAGTTCCCAGGCACTCACTCAATTCAATTTTCGTCAGGACGAGTTCAGCTATCGCAGCAGCTATGCGTGGCTGCTCGGGCCGGAACTCCGTCCCACCCTGGTGCTCTCCCTGGTTTCTCTGTTTCTCGCTGGGCTGGCCGGGATCGTTTCTCTCCAACTCGAATCGAGCCGGGCCATGCGGCTCGAGGGGCAGATGGCGAGTCGCTATGCCGCGATCTTCCCCGACCGGACCGTCCCCAGCCACCCCCTGGCGGCTCTCAGCCTGGAAGTGGCTTCGGCACGCGAGCGAGCCAACTTTCTCGGCCTCTATGGGGGAAATCTTTCCGCCCTCGATCTCCTGACACTGTTGTCCGAACTCATCCCCTACGACCTGACCCTCAAGTTCGACGAAATCAACATCGATCAGAATGTGATCCGGATCAAGGTCGCCGCACAGAACTATGAAGCCCAGGATCGGCTGGAAAACGTGCTCAAATCCGAGTCCGTGTTTGCCTCCGCGGATGTTTCGGGGAGCGCCAAGCGCCTCAAGGATGGCAGCGTCACGTTCGGACTCAGCATACCGCTCAACCAAACCAAGGATGAAATATGAACGGACTCTTTCAGCGAATCAAGGCAGAGTGGGTAAAACTGGCGCCCCGTGAAAGGGTTCTGCTCTCCGTAACCGGTCTGATGCTCCTCATTGCGGGGGCCTTCATGGGCGTGCTCAACCCCCTCGTCGAGTTGGCGAGCAATACGGGCAATCGGATCGAGGGCGCGCAAATGCAGCTGGAGCGAATGATCCGGCTCGAACGAGAACACGCCGAGATCCAGGCACGCCTTTCGGGCGTAGAGTCAAGAATCGAAAACCAGCGAGGCCAACAGAATATCCGCACCCTGCTCGAAAACCTCGCCAAGCAGTCGGCGGTTCGCATCGCCTCCATGGAGGAAAGGCAATCCGGAAAGAACGATCAGTATGTGGAGAGCAAGGTGGAAGTTTCATTGAAGAGCGTTTCTCTGAACCAGACCATCAAGTACCTGCACAACATCGAGGCCTCGGACCAGCAATTGTCGGTCAAGGGGTTGCGAATCCGGGGCCGAGGAGCCGCCGGCGGGCAAGAAACCCTCGATGTCACGTTTTTCGTCTCGTCGTTCCGGGCGGCTTGAATCCAGATGGCATCTCTCCAAGAATTCCTTGAACGCCCCATCCCACGACCCCTCTTTTGGACGGCGACTCCCTTCCTCGCGTTTGTATTGACTCTGACTTTTGTCTTTCTGACCTTTCCTTACTCGGACTTGATTCCCGCTGTCAACCGCCTAAGCGGCGCCAACGGCATTCACATAGACGATATTCAACCGCGGTTAACCGTGGGCGGACCGGGTTTTTCTGTCTACAGCGTCAGTTTCGGCGACGGGCCTATGGAATTCGTGGAACTCGACCAGCTCCAGGTCCGACCCGCATGGACAACGAGTTGGCTCAGTGGCGAGCCAGCCTTTGCCATCGAAATCATGAGCCCCCTGGGCGGGGCCAACGGCGTCCTGACATGGAATCAAACGCGCCACGTCAAGGGACAGATCACGATCCCCGACCTGGCCTCCCTCCCCTTCCCCCCCGACGCATCGATTGCCCTCGCCGGATCTATGCAAGCCGATGTCGACCTGGATATCCTGAGTTTGACCGGCAACGGTCCCGGCGGCGAGATCCGATTCGAAGCCCTCGCCGGATCCGCCAGCCACTCCAATATCCCGATGCCTCTGGAGTTCGAAAAGTTCAGCGGCCGGATCGAACTCGGTAGCGAGTTCGGCCTGGTCCTGGAGGCCATGGAAATCGATGGGCCGACTTTTTCTGCTGAGGTCGACGGATTCGTAGACTTGCCCGAGGCCAACCGGCCAGCGACGATGGACCTCGACTTTGACCTGCACGTCAAGAACCCCGCACTCCGCATGCTTCTGTCCGGTTTCGGTCTCGGATTCGACGGCAGCGGACACACCACCTTCAACCTAGGCGGCACCGTCCAGAACCCCATCGTTCGCTGAAATGCCCACCCCTTCTGCCGAAGAACTCCAGCGCATTTTCAAAACGCTTTCGGATATCACCCGGATGCGGATCCTTCGACTTCTAGCCCAAGAGGAGTTGATGGTTCAAGAATTGATGGAAGTTCTCGGCATGGCTCAATCGAGAGTTTCCCGTCACCTCGCCATCCTTCGCGAAGCTGGACTCGTCAGCGACCGCCGGGACGGAACCTATGTT
>DUCT01000045.1:0-4802 GCA_012959665.1 Myxococcales bacterium
AGAACCGCGAGGACGCTGCCCTCGGAAACCGAGTCGCCCAGGGAAACCCGGAGTTCGTGCACGCGCCCGGCCACGGGGGAGGGAATCTCCATGGTGGCCTTGTCGCTCTCGATGCTGACTAGGGGATCCTCGACTTGGACTACGTCGCCCGGGGCCACTAGGATCTCCACGACCTCGACGGCTTCGAAGTCGCCGATATCCGGCACCCGAATCAGGATCTCTTGAGTCAACCGCTCCTCCACACCGATCCGCAAATCACGAGATTCGCGGATCGGGCTTCTCTGCATCCAGTCCGTAGCGGCCAATCGCTTCGGCAACCCGGCCCGCCTCGATCTCCCCGGCATCCGCCAAGGCTTTGAGGCTTGCAATCACCACCGAGTGCCGGTCGACTTCGAAGAATTCGCGCAGCCTTTCGCGGGTATCGCTCCGCCCCCAGCCATCGGTGCCCAGAACCGTATAGGGTCGGTCCAAGTGAGCCCGAATCTGGTCGGGAAACCCACGAATATAATCGCTCGCTGCAATCACAGGGCCCGGATGCCCCTCCAACTGCTGCTGGAGATAGCTGCTGCGCGGCGGCGCCTCGGGATGCAAGCGATTCCAGCGCTCGACCTCGATGCCCTCCCGGGCCAACTCGGTGTAACTGGTCGCGCTCCAAACATCGGCCGGAACGGAAAAATCCGCTTCGAGTATCTCCGCGGCGGCCAGCACTTCACGCAAAATGGCACCGCTCCCGAAAAGCTGAACCCGGGCCGAAGAAGCCTTTGCCTCGCGCACCCGGTAGATCCCCCGCAGAATGCCCTCAGCGGCTCCCTCGGGCATCGTCGGCTGAGAGTACTTCTCGTTCATCAGCGTGATGTAATAGAAGACGTTCTCCTGCTCGGCGAACATCCGTCGCAGCCCCTCCTGGACGATCACGGCCACTTCGTACGCGTAGGCGGGATCGTAGGCCACGCAGCTCGGAATCAACGCCGCCTGCACGTGACTGTGTCCGTCCTGGTGCTGAAGACCCTCTCCGTTGAGAGTCGTCCGCCCCGAAGTGCCCCCGAGCAGAAAGCCCCGAGCCCCGGCGTCCCCGGCGAGCCAGGCCAGATCTCCGATACGCTGAAAGCCGAACATCGAATAGTAGATATAGAAGGGGATCATGTTGACCCCGTGATTTGCGTAGGCGGTTCCTGCCGCGAGCCAAGACGAGAATGCGCCCGCTTCGGTAATCCCCTCTTGGAGAATTTGGCCGTTCTTCTCCTCGCGGTAATAGGAAACCTGGTCCGAATCCACGGGTTCGTAGAGCTGGCCCACCGAGGAATAAATGGCCAAGCGGCGGAACATGGCCTCCATGCCGAAAGTACGCGATTCGTCGGGCACGATGGGCACGATATTCTTGCCGATCTTCTTATCCCTGCTCAGCAACTGTAGGAGCCGGACCGCCGCCATGGTGGTGGAGACTTCTCGCTCTCCCGTGCCTTCAATCAGGGTCTGAAACTCGCCGAGGCCGGGCACTTCCAGGGGCTCGGCGTCGGTTTGGCGCGCGGGCAGGTAGCCTCCCAGCGCCTCCCGTCGCTCGCGCATGTAGCGAATCTCTGGGCTGTCCTCGGCGGGCTTGTAGAACGGCGCCTCGGCGATGCCCTCATCGGAAACCGGGATATTGAAACGGTCGCGAAAAGCCTTCAGCGCAGCGACATGCAGGTTGTGGATTTGATGGGTCACGTTCTGCCCCTCGCCCGCTTCCCCCGTTCCGTACCCCTTCACCGTCTTGGCCAGAATCACCACGGGTTGCCCCTGGTGGGCGACGGCTTCGGCATAAGCGGCGTAGACCTTCGCGGGATCGTGGCCGCCCCGGTTGAGGCGCCAGATATCCGCGTCGCTCATGTTCGCGACCATCTCGCGCAGTTCTGGGTATTTCCCGAAAAAATGCTCCCGGGTATAGGCGCCGCCGCGCACCTGGTAGGCCTGATACTCCCCATCGACGACTTCTTCCATGCGCTTGCGCAGGATGCCGTCCTTGTCCTTGGCGAGCAGCGGGTCCCAATAGCTGCCCCATACCAGCTTAATGACTCGCCAGCCCGCACCCCGAAAACTCGCTTCGAGTTCCTGAATGATCTTTCCATTGCCCCGCACGGGACCATCGAGCCGCTGCAAATTGCAATTGACCACGAAAATCAGGTTGTCGAGACGCTCCCGCCCCGCCAGGGAAATCGCGCCCAGACTTTCGGGTTCGTCGGTTTCACCGTCGCCCAGGAACGCCCAAACCTTTCGATTTCCGCTCTCGGCAATCCCCCGATCCTGGAGGTATTTCATAAAGCGCGCTTGGTAGATGGCCGTCAAAGGGCCAAGCCCCATGGAGACCGTGGGGAATTGCCAGAAATCTGGCATTAGGCGCGGGTGCGGGTAGGAGGACAGGCCCTTGCCGTCCACCTCCCGGCGAAAGTGGAGCAGTTGTTCCTCGCTGATGCGCCCTTCGAGAAAAGCCCGGGCGTAGATACCCGGAGCCGAGTGCCCCTGAATATAAAGAAGGTCGCCGCCGTGATTCTCGCTGGGCGCACGAAAGAAATGGTTGAAGCCCACGTCATAGAGGGTGGCCGCGGAAGCAAAGCTGGAGATATGGCCGCCCAGGGACGGATCGATCCGGTTCGCCTGAACCACCATGGCCATGGCGTTCCACCGAATAATCGATCGCACCCGATGTTCGAGACCCGGATCCCCGGGCCTCGGCTTCTGACTCGACTCATGAATCGAGTTGATATAGGCGGTGTTCGCGCTGTAAGGCAGGTAGGCTCCCCGGCGCCGGGCGCGACGAACCAGTCGACCGACGAGGTAGTGAGCGCGCTCGATGCCTCCGCGCTCGAGTACCGAATCCAGCGCATCCAGCCATTCCGCCGTTTCGGTAGGATCCTCGTCCCGTTCAAGGTATTCTGCCCCGGGTCGCGTCGGGGTAGCTTGGTCTTCACCCATATCGCGGCACCGATCTCCCTGGGCGATGGTCTGCGCCTCGCACGTGAACGCGTCGAACATCGAGAGAACGGGGCTCGGTCTTGTGCCCCCTCAACGCGCGCCTCCTCCCTCAGAAATAATGGTCATCGACGCATGAACTGTCAGAAACTGATCCCACTTTAGCCTATTCTCCCTGCCATCAACGCGGAAATCCTTGAAGGAGAGTCGGTGAATGCTTGGTGCTAGTCGCCGAACCCTGATCCTCATCGCCTGCATCGCGCTCACAGTGGGTTCTCCAACCGCTGCGGCTGAACTTCTGGCCGCCCCCCCTGACTCCGATGCACGCGAGATCGCGCGCCGCGCCGAGGACAGCCTCCGGAGCGAGCGCACGGTACTCGAAGCGGCGATGACCGTGGTGTCACCTCGGCTCTCCGCTCCCCGGGTCGTTCGTTTTCAGTCGTGGGAGGAACGCGACACCAAACGCTCCATGATCCGGATCCAGAGCCCGGCCAAGGACGCGGGAACCGGGTTTCTCAAATTGCATCCGAACCTTTGGATGTTTGTCCCGCGCGTCGAGCGCACGATCCGCATTCCCCCTTCGATGATGCTCCAGTCCTGGATGGGCAGCGACATGACGAATGACGATCTCGTCAAGGAATCGAGCACTCTGGACGACTACACCCATCGTCTCCTCGGTGTTGACCCCGCGCCCGAAGGCAACCCAGACCTGCCCGCCTACGTGGTGGAATACATTCCCAACGAGGATGCTCCGGTGGTCTGGGGCAAGATCGTCACATGGATCGAACAAGAACACGGAACGCCGCTCCGGCAAGATTTCTATGATGAAGACGGAGAACTGCTTCGCCAGATGCGTTTTTCGGACATCCGAGCGGTTGGCGAGCGAAAGGTGCCTCATCTCTGGTCCATGGTTCCCCTGAACAAAGAAGGGCACAGCACCACCATCAAAATCAAAACCATTGTCTTTGACGCCGAGATCGCCCCCTCGGTCTTCACCAAGCGAAACCTCCGGCAGACCCGTCGCTGATGAGTTTGGAATGGCGACTGGCTTGGCGGAACGTGTGGCGCAATCCCCGGCGGACGGGGCTCACAGTGGCGGCCACGGTCTTTGCCGTCGCCCTGCTCGTCATGGCCTCTGCCCTCTCCACCGGGATGTGGGACAAGATCATCGACGACACCGTCGGCATGGCTTCGGGCCATGTGACCCTGACCGGGCCGAATTATCTCGAGGACCGCACCCTTGAGCAGTTCACCTATCTCGATGCGACACTCCAAGCGCGTCTCGAGGAAAACCCGGCTGTCGCGGGTTTTGCGCCCCGGGTGAACGCCTTCGGCTTGCTCTCCCAAGGCGATGTCACGCGGGGGGTCATGGTGATGGGACTTGACCCTCGACGGGAGGAAACAGTCTCCACCCTTCCCAACCGTATCCGCTCAGGGCGATTTCTTGAGACCGACGGTTCCAATGAAATCGTCCTCGGCGAGCGCCTCGCACAGGTTCTGGGCGTTGGGGTCGGCGACGAATTGCTCCTCTACTCCGTCGCCTATTCCCTGGAGAGCGCCTACGACCTCTTCCGCGTGGTGGGCCTGATGGGCTTGCCTAACTCTGACCTGGACCGGGGACTGGCGCTGATTACCCTCGCCGACGCCCAGGCGTTTTTCGTCTACGGCGATCGCCTGAGCGAAATCGCCATCCGGGCCCAAGATGCCGGCGCCTCGTCGAATCTGGCCGAGGAACTCGGGCTTTCCCTCGACCCCAAGCGAGCCGAGGCGCATCCCTGGCAGGAGGTCATGCCCGATCTCGCACAGTCCGTCGTTCTCGACAAAGCCGGAATGTACGGGATGATTGGCATCCTGAT
>DUCT01000045.1:4814-6463 GCA_012959665.1 Myxococcales bacterium
GGTGGTGTCGTTTGGGATATTCAACACGATTCTCATGGCCGTGCTCGAGCGCAAGCGCGAGTTCGGCGTGGTGCTGGCCCTGGGACTGCGACCCCGGGCGATCTTTCGCATCGTCTACATCGAGTCCATCCTGCTTGCCGGTGTGGGCCTTGTCCTAGGATTGCTCGTCGCCATCCCCCTGGCTCTCTACCTCCAGACCCACCCGATTTCCCTTGCCAACAACGAAGAAATGGTGGCTGCCTTCGAAGTGGTGGGCGCGGAGCCCTTGCTTTCCGCCAAGCTCGTGGCCAGCAACCCCCTGTTCTCTGGGCTGACCATTCTCGTGGTCGCGCTGGTGGCCGCCCTATACCCGGCCCTTCGGGCAAGCCGGGGCAAACCCGTGGATGTCCTCCGCAGTATTTGAAAGGAGCCCCCCCATGCTGAGCACGCTTCGCCTGGCCTGGCGCAACGTGGGCCGAAATCCGCGTCGGACGGGTATCGTGATTGCCGCGGTCGCCGTGGGCATCGCGGGAACCCTGATCTCCATGGCGATCTTTTACGGCATGATGTTCCAAATGGTCGACAATGCGATCCGAACCGACCTCGGACATCTTCAGATCCACCCCCCGGGTTACGACGAGGATCCCGCAATCGGCCTGCTTCTCCCAGCCGGCGGACAAACGGAAATCCGCGCCATTACCGGGGATCCCGTCACCGCCGGCTATGCGCCGCGCATCCGCGGGGAAGGTCTCGTCACCTCCCCCTCGGCGAGCGTGGGCATCCGGGTCATCGGCATCGACCCCGCCCTCGAGCGCGACGTCTCGGATGTCGCCGATTCAATGGTGGAGGGCGACTATCTCACCCGACCGCGAACAGCCGTCCTGGGCCGGGGTCTCGTGCGGCGTCTGGGTGTCGAGGTCGGCGACAAAATCGTGCTCTCGGTTCAGGATCTGAACGGGGACATGACGGGTGAGGCCCTCCGAGTCGGAGGTATTTTCCAGAGCCCCCTGGCCGCACTCGACCGCAGCACCCTCTTCCTCGCCCAGGAAGAAGCCGACCACCTCTTCGACCTCGGCGGGGGCATCAGCGAGATCGTCGTCGTGGCCCATTCACGGGATCAGGCCGGCGAACTCCAGAAACGCCTTTCCACCGCACTGGCCGGGCGAGAAATTCGCCGCTGGGACGAATTGCAACCCCTCCTCGCCTCCATTTTGAGTGTCATGGACCAGATGGCCTGGGCTCTCTATGTGACCATCTTCATCGCCATGGCCTTCGGGATCGCCAACGTACTCCTGATGGCAATTTTTGAGCGTATCCGCGAGATTGGCATTTTGCTGGCCGTGGGGCTCTCGCGCTCACGTCTGGTCACCATGGTGATCGCCGAGTCGCTCTTTGTCACATTTCTCGGACTGATCATCGGTTTCGGCTTGGCCGGGCTCTTTCTCTTCCTGCTCTCGGACGGCATCGACCTCAGCGCCTGGGCCGAGGGAATGAACGCCTACGGGATGGGAACGCGAATCGTCCCGGTCCTGGGCCTTGAGGACTTCACAATTCCCACAGGAGTCGCCCTGCTGACCGCCTTGCTCGCCAGCGCCTGGCCGGCCATTCGCGCTGCACGCTTGCGACCCGCAGAGGCGGTGAGACATGACTGAGAAACCGGCAATCCTCGA
>DUCT01000046.1:0-2813 GCA_012959665.1 Myxococcales bacterium
ATCCTCGACTCAATTGGCGGCCCCTACCTAGAGCGAAATCTTTCGAGCCTGGCCCTGGGCGGACGCCTGGTTTTGATCGGACTGATGGGTGGCGCCAAGGCCGAGATTCCCCTGGGCACACTGCTGATGAAAAGGCTCCAGGTGCTGGGCTCCACCCTCCGCGCCCGGCCCGAATCCGAGAAAGCCGCGTTGGCCCAGGCCTTCCTGGCCCGATTCGGAACGGCCCTGGAGAGCGGCGCTCTCCGGCCCATCATCCACGAGGTGCTGCCCCTGGCCGAGGCCGCCGAAGGGCACCGCCGAATGAAGGCGAGCGAACATTTCGGGAAGATCCTGCTCCGGGTGGGCTGAGTGGCTACGCCCGGGGCGCGGCCCGGCCCGGACAGGGCAGCGATTGGCGAACGATCCGCTAAGTTACGCCGCCTCCGGACCCTGGGAGTCGCGTTCTCCGGCGCCCGGGCCCCATCGATCACACCAGCCACAGAATGAACTCCGAGAGTTCAGCGAAAATAGAAAAGGAAATTCCCCATGGCGGAAGCCCAGCGAACCTTTGCGATCATCAAGCCCGACGCCGTTGCGAACAAGTCGGCCGGCCCGATCATCGCGCGCATCGAAGAGTCGGGTCTCGACATCATCGCGCTCAAGCGCCTTCAACTCGACGACGACATGGCCCAGGGTTTCTACGCCGTCCATAAGGAACGCCCCTTCTTCGGCGACCTGGTCAAGTTCATGACCTCGGGGCCCGTGGTCGCCATGGTGCTCGAGGGCGAGAACGCCATCGCGCGCTGGCGCGACCTGATGGGGCCGACGAATTCCACCGAAGCGCCGGCGGGAACCCTGCGCGGCGATTTCGGCACCGACATCGAGCGCAACGCGGTGCACGGCTCCGACGCCCCGGAGACCGCAAAGCTCGAGATCTCGTATTGGTTCAACGCCGGCGAGATTCAGGCTCGGGTGGAAGCGCTGCCCTGAGGCGATCGCTTGGGGTTGTTCGTTCCCGGGGCAACCCCGAGACGGTGGGCTGAGGGGCATGCCCGTGCGTGGGCCTGCGACCTACGCGTATCCGCGAGCCATCAGGAGCAGGCTGCCCAGGTAGGCGGCGGTGAGCCAGAACTGGTTGCTTCGAAGTGCGCGAATCATGGATTTCTCCGGGGGTCTGAGGGGTGGGGTTCGCCGGGTGCTGGATCCATCGCCCATCCCCATCGAGGCTTCAAGCGCCATGGGCAGGATGGATGCAGCCGGCTTCATTATCTCATCGGCCGCGCTCCGGGAATCTGTATACCCGCTCGATGCTTTCGCTTTATAGGTGCCCGATAGGTGCCCGATAGCCGCCCGAGTCGTGCCCGACCGACACTCGCCGGGGGATCCGCCTCGTACTCGGGCCCCAGGCCGGCCGGTGGCCTTCATTGGCCCTTGAAAGCCGGCTCCCGGCGCTCTTGGGCGGCCGCAATGCCCTCGCCCACGTCCTGGCTCTCAAAACAGATGGCCTGCTCGTGGGCCTCGAAGCTGAGTTGGTCCTCGATGCCCGAATCCGCGCTCCGGGCCAGGGCGCGCTTGACCCCCCGGACCGCCAGGGGCGCGCAGCTCGCGATTTCCCTTGCCAGGGCCTGGCCCGCTTCGAGTACCTGCTCGGCGGGCAGAACTCGGTTGGCCAAACCGATCCGGGCCGCCTCCTCGCCGGAGAAGAGCCTGCTGGTGTAGAGGAGTTCTGCGGCTACGGCCGGGCCCACCAATCGGGGCAGCGACCAGGTGGCCGCCATTCCGGGGTGCAGGCCCAGCTTGGTGAAATTCAGACCGAGTTTGGCCTCCTGGGCCACCAGGCGAATGTCGCACCCCAGGGCCACGCAGAGCCCGGCCCCGATGGCGTGGCCGTTGATCGCCGCGATGGTGGGGCAGGGCAGATCGCGCACCGAGAGAAAGAGCTTGTAAAAGCCCCGCATGGCGTCGCGAATCGGGTAGCGGGCCACGCCGGGCTGAGCCCGCCCCTGTTGGGCGCGTTCCTGGAGCATCTCCAGATCGCCCCCCGCCGAAAAGGCGCGTCCACTTCCCGTGAGGACCACCGCTCGGATCGAGGCGTCGCCGGCGATCTCGGCGATGCGGGACGCGAAGGCTTCCCCCATGGCAAACGTCATGGCATTGCGTCGCTCGGGATCGTGAAAGCGGAGGGTGACGACATCGGCGTCTCGTGCTTCGAGAATCTTGTCTTCCGGGGCGGGCATGGGGTCGAGGAACTCCTGCTGGCATGCGGGCCGGGCATCGATCTCCGGGCGCGTCGGGGTTGGAGAGCTTGATATAGCCGAACCGGCTGCCCCGGTCCCGATTCGTGAGCGGAATTCGGGTGCCCCAACGGAAAAGCGGGCGGGGGGACTGGCCCCTCGCCCGCTGCACTCTCCGGGGCCGGCGCCCGCTCTTGCCCGGATGGTCGCGCTTCCCGGCCCCTTTTTTTTTGAGTCCTCTAGTCCTGGGCCCGGCGCAGGAATGCCGGGGTATCGAGCTCTTCGGGGTAGGGCGATGCGAACTCGCCTTCCTTGCTCGGTGAATCTCCCAGCGGCACGATCTGCTCCAAGCTGGTGACACGCTCCAGGTCTGTCGCGGGAATATCGGTGCCTCTGGCTACGTGGTGGATCTCCAGGGGCTGCGAAGTCGGGTCCGTATGGGCGGGTTCCGTTCGCTTGCGTCCGCCCTCGCCCTCGAGGCCGGTGGCGATCACGGTCACCCGCAATTCGCCCTCGGGCACTTCGTCGTCGATGACCGCACCGAAGATGATGTTGGCATCCTCGTGGGCCGATTCCTGAACCAGCATGGACGCTTCATTT
>DUCT01000046.1:2972-6345 GCA_012959665.1 Myxococcales bacterium
CGCCTGTGCCCATCATCGCTACGCCCGCCTCGTTCATCACGGTGCGCACATCGGCGAAATCGAGATTGATCAGGCCGTGCACCGTGATCAGGTCCGAAATGCCGCGAACCGCGTTCAACAGTACGTCGTCGGCGAGCTTGAAGGCGTCCTGCATCCCGGTCTGCTTGCCCGCCAGGGCAAGAAGCCGCTGGTTGGGAATGGTGATCAGGGTGTCCACGACCCCGTGCAGTTGCTTCAGGCCGCTTTCGCCGTGCCGCATTCGGACCTTGCCCTCGAAGGGGAACGGCTTGGTCACGACGCCCACAGTGAGGGCGCCCACTTCCCGGGCGACCTCGGCGACAATGGGAGCCGCGCCGGTTCCGGTCCCGCCGCCCATTCCCGCGGTGACGAACACCATGTCCGAACCCTCGAGGATTTCCTGGAGACGTTCCCGGGCTTCAAGGGCGGACGCGCGTCCGCGATCGGGGTTGGCGCCACATCCGAGGCCCCGGGTGACTTGCGCCCCAAGCTGGACCTTGATCATGGCCTGGTTGTGCTCGAGGGCCTGGGCGTCGGTATTGGCCGCGATGAACTCGACCCCCGAGAGACCCGATCGGATCATGGTGTTCAGCGCGTTGCCGCCGCCGCCCCCCACTCCGATGACCTTGATTCGTGCTTTTTGCCCGGAAGAACCTTCGAACTCGAGCAGTTGGTTTCCGTCGTCGGGTCCGATTTCGAGCAAGTCGACGGACTCGGGCTTGTTTTTCTGATCCCGGCGGCCGCCAGTCGGGCCCCCATTGTTCCTGCCAGTCTTGGCCATGCGTTTCACCCCCCAAGGTGTGCCTGCTTTGGGCAGACACTTTGAATGTAACACGATGCTCCAGTTTTTGTACAGATCGAATCGCTGATCCCGGCGAAAGGCACTGTGTCCCCTACAGCGACTTCGGTCGGAGTCTTCGCCGCTAGGCGAATTCGGAGTAGAACCAATCCCGCATTCGCTGCTTCACCCGACCAAAAATCGATTCGTCCCGAATCCGAAAGCGGCTTTGGTTATGGGCGCGGGCCTGGGAGAGGCCATAGAGCACCAGCCCGACCCCCGTCGAATACATGGGACTGCGCACGACATCCTGCAGGCCGCCGATATGCGAGGGCAGGCCTTGTCGGACCGGTGCCTCGAATATCTCTTCCGCGAGTTCCGGCAGTCCCGCCAGTGCGGACGCCCCCCCGGTGAGCACGATCCCCGACGGAATGCGATTCTCTAGGCCCGAACGGACGAGTTCCTGGTGGGCGAGGGTGAGTACCTCTTCCACCCGCGGCTCGATAATCTCGCAGAGAATCTTTCGCGAGACCTCCCGAGGGCGTCTGCCGCCCACGCTAGGCACCGTGATGATGTCATCACCCGGGAGATACCGGGCCGCCGCGATACCGAACTTTTTCTTGATCCGCTCGGCTTCATCGAAGGGAGTTCGGAGTCCCACCGCGATGTCGTTGGAAAGGTGGTAGCCCCCCAAGCCAAGAACCGAGGTCTGCTTGATGGATCCGTCGGAGAAGACCGCGATATCCGTGGTGCCCCCCCCAATATCCACCATGCAGACCCCGAGGTCGCGCTCGTCGCTGGAAAGCACCGCTTCCGCCGAAGCCAGGGGCTCGAGAACGATGTCGATCACGTTCAAACCAGCCTTGTTGCAGCACTTGACGATGTTCTGGGCGCTGGTGACCGCCGCCGTGACGATGTGGATCTTGGCTTCCAACCGCACACCACTCATGCCCAGCGGTTCCCGGATGCCATCCTGGTCGTCGATGATGAATTCCTGGGGGATCACATGGATGACCTCCCGGTCCATGGGAATGGCCACGGCCTTGGCGGCATCGATGACGCGTTTCACGTCGATCTCGTGGACTTCCCGGTCCTTGACGGCCACCACCCCGTGGCTGTTGAAAGCCCGAATGTGGCCACCGGCGATTCCCGCGTAGACCGAAGTGATCTCGCAGTCGGCCATCAACTCGGCTTCTTCCACCGCATGCTTGATGGAAGCCACCGTGGCATCGATGTCGATGACCACGCCCTTTCTGAGTCCAGTGGACGGATGGGTGCCGATTCCCACCACATCAATTCCGGTTTCTGTCTCTTCCGCCACGATGGCACAGATCTTCGTGGTGCCGATATCGAGCCCTACGATGAGCTCATTGTTGCGCGCCATTTTTGTTCCCCCCAAGGTTCAGTCAGCCGAGTCCTCGGCCGACTGGGTTTGGACGGGCAATGCATCCGCATCGTCCCGCCGCTTGTCTTCTGCTTCTAGCCGAAGCAGAATGGATTGGTCTTTGCACCGTTCGGGTGGCTTCCGGTTTTTCCTCCTTCCTTCTGGATTGGTGGATCGGGGCTCAGGACTTCAGTTCCCCGCTGAGTTCAAGCTTTTTCGCCCTGCGCAAAACCGCTTGATCGGCGAAACGCAGGTCGATGAGAATTCGTTCCCCCGCCATTGCGCCGAGAATTTCGTCCCGGCGGATCAGTTGGGCGAGTTGTTGGATGCGGGCGACCAAATCACGTCGGCCGAGCAGAACGTCCACGGTCCCTCGAAGAGCCCATCCCTCGGAAGCGCCTTGGAGCGGAAGATGAATTTCCAGGCCGTGACCCTGGCTCCAGAGGTGCGCGAGTTCGGGCGCTTCGAGATGTTCAAAAAGCGTCATGGCGGTCAGCAGAACGGCATGGTTTTCGTTGCTCGTGAGCGCTTCTCCACCGATCAGGTGGGGGAGCGATTCCCTGGGAAACGACGCGCTGAAGAGGTGTCCGTCGGCATCGATCAGCCGTGGGTTGGCGGGCTCGGGGGTCGGGTCGCGAGGGAGCAGCACGGCCTTGGGCCGGCGTTCCTGCACCCGAATGAGCAGGGTTGAGGGCGGGAGTCGGAGTACATCGGCCTCGCGAATCCAGGCCTGTCGGTTGAGCCTCTGGGCCACCGCCGAGGTGTCGACGGAGGCCAGAGGCGCGCCTCGCTGAATACCGGTCAGGGCCGCAATCTCACCAAAGGAAAGGCGACGATTGCCTTGGATCGCCATGGTTTCCAGTAGGCCTAGGTCGTTGTCGGTCCATGGGGCGATCTGCTGTTCCACGGGCCCTGTCAGAGCGATCCCCGCCACCACGGAGAGTGTAAAAAGAAGCAGGAAGCGCAGGCGCGTGGGACTGTTCAGGGCCGAAAGGCGACCGGTCCCGAGGGCCAACCGGTTCGTCTTGCGGCCCGCTCCCGCCCCGCCCCGGCGGCCCACCGAGCGACTGCCTCTGCTTGTCTGGCGCCGGCTGGATTTCCTGCGTTGGGTTCGCGATTTTCTCATTCCGACCTCCCGACCAGATGAACCTCTGTCTGTAACTCGACACCACAGGCATCAAGGACTCTCGTGC
>DUCT01000047.1 GCA_012959665.1 Myxococcales bacterium
CCCCGCCGATGTCGAGCCCGTGCGTGGGGTGAGTATCCCGGCGCGCACTCGGCGCTCCCGGCCTCAGTCGGTCAACGTGTAGTCCGCGAAATCACACGCACGTGTCCAGTTCCAGTAGTCGACCAGAAGCCACGGGGAGGTCGTTGTTACGCGACCTCTGCTGTTCTTGTACCAGCTCTCCACCCCTGGATGGGCCCATACGGTTCGAGCGAAAGCTTCATTTAAATTTTCGGCGAACTGATCGTGGACTTCTTGTCGGCAGTCCATCGCTGAGTAATCGCTTTCAAGAAGCCCCCGCAGACTGTCCATGATGTATCGGACCTGGCATTCTGAGTTGAAGATGATGCTTCCTGCATGGGCAAGATTTGTGGCGGGTCCGTAGAGGCAGAAGAGGTTCGGAAAGTCCGGCACCGTGATGCCCAAATAGGCCCTGGGCTCATCGCCCCAGGTCTCCGCGAGATTTTTGTTCTGCCTGCCGGTGATTTCCATGGGCCACAAGAATTTGTTCGTATGGAACCCTGTGGCAAAAACGATGACGTCCACCTCGCGTTCACGACCATCTCCTCCGATAACGCCGGTGGCGGTGATTTTCCTTGCCTCTGAGTCCACAAGCTCGACGTCTTCGCGAACAAGTGTCGCCAGCCAGCTGCCATTATCCTGGAGCATACGTTTCCCAAACGGGGGATATTGGGGAACGACTTTCTCCAGAAGGTCGGTGCTTCCGGCGAGTTGCGACTCCATGTATTCCGTAAAGGCGATCCGCGTCTCCTCATTGAGTGCATTGACGGACCGGTCCGGGTGGGGCCACTCGGGGTCTACGATCAAGGATGGCATGAGACCATCCGATCCAGGCCAGAATAAGAGAAACCGATACCAGCGAGAGTAATAGGGCACGTGGGCGAGCAGCCATTTCTTGCCTTCGCTGACTTCCGCATGGTAGTTCGGGTTCGGAAACATCCAGGCGGGCGAGCGTTGAAAGACATGAAGCTGGCTCGTCTGCTTCGCAACTTCGGGAACCAACTGAAGCGCGCTGGCACCGGTGCCGATGACCGCGACTCGCTTTCCGTTCAAGTCGACGTCATGGTCCCACCGAGCGGAATGAAATACTGGGCCTTGGAAGAGTTCCATCCCTTCGATCGAAGGGATTTTGGGTCGGTTCAGCTGACCCACAGCGCTCACAATGGCATTGAATTTCTTGTTTATTTCCAGACCCTGGGAATCGCGGAGTTGAACCGACCACTGAGAGTTCGACTCTTCCCATCGGGCAGAGACCACTTCGGTTTCAAAGCAAATATTATCCAGCACCCCATATTTCTGGGCGCAGTGCTCAAAGTAATCTCGGAGCTCGTCACGCCGCGCAAAAAATTCAGACCAGTTGGAATTGGGCTCAAAAGAGTAACAGTAGAAATGATTGGGGATATCCACCCGGGCTCCTGGGTAGGTGTTCTCGAACCAAGTTCCACCGATGCCTGAATTCTTTTCGACGACTGTGTAGTCGATGCCCGCCTGCTCGAGCCTAATTCCTGTGAGCACCCCCGACATGCCCGATCCGATCACGAGCACGTGGAAGTCGCTTTTCCGCGTCGACGAATCCTTTTTCTTCCAGGCTGTCGCTCTCGAGTCTTCGTTATCGAGGTCCATCTCCTCGAGCATCATTGGGACGTACGTATCCGGAACGTCCTCGCCCACGAAAAAGCGCATCATCCGGAGAATAGTCTCTCGTGAGGGGGGGGCGGGAAGCTGGCCATCACCGTCGCGGTACGCGGTCAGCACATCGAGTGCCTGCCTCCGAATCTCCGCTTGGTCCTCGAGGGTGAGGAGTCCCTGGGTGTCGCCCATTACTGCCTTTTGGGGACGAATGGTTCCCTCGAGGAGACTGAGGTCTCCGGTGATGTGGAGCATCGCCATCATGAGCGTCGGAATGCTGGCGCTCTCCAGCGCTTCGGCGATAAATCCGTCGTCCTCGGTGATCGGCAGAGCGGCGGCTTGAGTTTGGGATTTCACGGAAGGGGTCCTCGCGCGGGGTTGCTCGCGCTCTGTTTCTTGCACTCAGTTTCTTGCACTTCTTTTCCACGCGCTTCGCCGCTCGCGCTTGGCGGCGAGCTGATGAAGAGGGGTTGCCAATTCTAGCAGTGAACTTTCTTGCGGCGAAGGGCCGGTGGAGCCATGGATCCGCCGAATTAGAGGGACCAATCGGAAAAGGAAACTCGGGATATGAGGTTGGCAGACGCCGGGTGAGGGCTATGCAATTCAGTTCAGTGTGGCGATGACGGGGGCATGATCCGAAGCGGTCAAGCCCTCCTTTTTCTTTCGCCATTCGCGATCGACCATCACGTCTTCCAGTCGATCGCGGAGGCCCGCTGTCCCAAGCAGGAAATCAATTCGGAGCCCATGCCCCCGATGGAAAGAGCCACCCCGGTAGTCCCACCAGGAAAAGGTGCGCTCTTCTGGATACTTGTGTCGAAAGAGGTCATGCAGTCCCCAATCCATCACGGCCTGCAAACGGACACGCTCCGCATCGGTGTGAAAAATCTCACCTTCTGAGGCTTCGCCCATCCAGCCATCGAGAAGCGTGGGGCAAATATTGAAGTCACCGCACACGATGGTTGCGGAAGCGGGGTCATGCTCCTGGGAAAGGTGCTCCGAGAGCGCCCGGTACCAGTCGAGCTTCCTTTTGTAATCTTCATGCTCAAGATTTTTTCCGTTTGGGCAATAGAGCGTTGTGAAATTGAGGCCCATTGCGTTCGCAGTGATGAGGCGCGCCCCGAAATCCTCTTGGCCGGGGAGGCCCCGGGCAAGGACCTCGGGTTTCTCCCGACTCAGAATGGCCACACCGTTCCATGCTTTTTGGCCGTGGCAGACGGCGTGGTAGCCGAGTTCCTCAAAAACCGCATGGGGAAACTTTTCGTCCTCGAGCTTGAGTTCCTGGAGTCCGACTACGTCGGGCTTTCTTTCCGCGAGCCAAGCTCCAACAAAGTCGAGTCGAGCACGCAGTCCATTGATATTCCATGTGGCCACTTTCATGAGTTCACTCCCTGCATGGGGTCACTCCCTGATTGGATTTCGGATTCGCAGTCAGCCCCGGATGGCCTCTTGGCGTGGATCTCCTGGAAGAGAAAAGCCCTCTCGATCACTTTTCAGAGCTTGATTCCGGCGAAGACATACCGATTGAGACTGAAAAAGTACGCTCCTGCCTGGTCGAGGCTCCTGAATTCCTCTCGCCAGGCACGGGCTTCGTCCTCGTCAACCCCGCGCCTTCCGGCGACAAAGCCCCGAATGGCTGCTGAGATTCCATAGCTGTAGCAATTTTTTTGAAAAGTCGGGTTTACCAAGGGGATCACCTCGCGAAGGTAGACGCTGAACCCCGCGGCTTCTAGGAGCGGAGCCAGGGTCGTGGGTAGGTGCGCATCGTGGAGATGATCGTCCCAGGCGTCCATGACTTTTCGCATTCGTTCAGGGTGGCGCGTGCTCCAGACAGCACTATCCCAGTCCGTATCAAGAATCTGAATGCGGCCTCCAGGCACGAGGACCCGGGCCGCTTCGGCCAGTGCGCGCGGCATGTCGGCGACATACTCGTAAACCTGAGTGGAGACGACCGCATCGAAACTGGCATCGGGGTAGGGGAGCTCGCACGCGTCGGCCATTGTGAAATCTGCGTGTTCGAGATCTGCGCACCGCTTCCGGGTCATGGCAAGCATGGCTTCACTTTGATCAATCCCGCTGAGTTTTCCGTTCTCTCCTACGGTTTCTCCGAGCTCCCGAGCCAAGAGGCCAGGCCCGACACCGATGTCGAGTACTCTGTCGCCGGGCCGTAGCCCGAGGAGTTGGTGGAACCGAGAGCGTTGACCCAGGACATCTGGCGTTTGGTATGTGCGCTCAAGCATTCGCGCGGTTTCTTCGTTGAAGTCAATTCCGTCAGCCATGGGCATCCTCTGTGGGTAAAATTTCGATGCGAGCCGAGAGAATGTCACCATTTGGTCGCCAATCCAATGGCTGCAGCCTGAATGAAAGAATTTGGTTCGGCGTCGTCCGAAGTAGGGCGTGGGGCCGATCCGTGAAAATCGGCTGCCGGGACAGTCTCAGGGCACGGGCCCGATGCACGGTCGCCTGCCTGTGGCATCATGGCTCAGTGAGCAATCAAATCCCCTCCTCAAGTAATCCCTATTCAAACCCGGAGCTTTTCCGGTATGCGGGGAGCATGGAGGGGGTACCCGATTTCCTCGATCTGGCGGAGACCCCTGCCGAGCGTGCGGCTCGGGATGGATGGCGCGCAACCGGCCACAGGTGGCTGGAGGAGATCGGGAAAATAGCACCGGGCCTTCTATTGGCTTTCGTCTTGGCGCTTTTGGGGCGCTGGGTGTCCTCTTGGCTCGGGGACGGGGCTCTGGGCTTCGAGAAATCCCCGGTTTCGCCAATCCTCATCGCCATTGTTGGTGGCTTGCTGATTCGAAATACGGTGGGCTTGCCCACGGTGTACGAGTCCGGGCTTCAACTCTGCCTGAAAAAAATATTACGCATTGGCGTGGCGCTGCTCGGAATCCGATTAAGCCTTTCGGGCGTGGGCGGAATCGGCCTAGCTGCTTTGCCCATCATTGTTGTCTGCATTGCCGCTGCCCTGATTGTTGTTGGAGCGGTGAGTCGTGCGCTTTCTCTCCCGGGCCGGCTGGGGATATTGGTTGCAGTGGGGACCGCAATTTGTGGTAACACCGCAATTGTGGCGACCGGACCAGTGATCAACGCCAGCGAGGATGAGGTCGCCTACGCGGTTGGGACGATCACGGTATTTGGCCTGCTCGCGCTTGTGATTCACCCATTTGTCGCCCACGCAATTTTCGGAGGAGACAGTTTCCAAGCAGGGCTATTTTTGGGCACCGCTATTCATGACACCGCCCAGGTGGCTGGAGCCGGCCTTCTCTATGGGCAACAATTCGCCGCGCCAGAAGTTCTCGATGTCGCGACGGTCACGAAGTTGGTGCGGAATATTTTCATGATTCTTGTGATTCCGCTGATGGCTCTCGTCTACCAGCGTGGTGAAACGAGCCAGTCAGAGCGAACCAAGATTCCCTTCCGCGAATTGATCCCAATTTTCGTTCTCGGCTTCATCGGGATGGCTTGCTTGCGGAGCCTTGGAGACATGGGCTCGGCACCATTGGGTGGATTGCTCTCGGCATCCAGCTGGCAGAGTGTGATCGAGAGTGCTTCGGGCCTCTCGGCCTGGTGTCTCACCGTGGCCATGGCTTCGGTCGGGCTGGGTACCCAAGTCTCGCGACTTCGCGGACTGGGTTTTAGGCCCCTCGCTGCTGGGCTTGTTGCTGCTCTTGTGGTGGGAATCATTAGTGCGGGCCTGATTTTGGCGCTGGGTCCTCGGCTTGAAGCGCTCGCGCACTTCAATCTTTAGGCGCAGCTAGCTCGCTAAACCCCGGCTCTGGGTTGCTTCCGAGGCGGGCAGTCTCGGGGCGGACTGACTAGAATCGGGTGACTGGCTAGTTTGTCGACGACTGTTGAGTCTGTTGTTAAACGGGGTGTTAAACGGGCTGTTGAACGGACTGTTAAACGGAGAAATTTCATGCCGGGGGCATTAGAGGGATTTCGGATTATCGATGTCACCCAAGTGATCTCTGGACCACTGGCGACTCGTATCCTGGCTGACCAAGGGGCCGATGTCATCAAGGTAGAGCCTCCGGTAGGCGATATCCTGCGTCACATGGGAGGGATCGGGGGCCTCTCTCCCACTTTTTCGACAACCAATCGAAGTAAACGTTCGATTGTGCTTGATCTGAAAAAAGAAAATGGCCTGGACACGCTTCGCCAACTTGTCAGCGAGGCGGATGTTTTTATCCAGAACAGCCGTCCCGGAATTGCAGAAAGAATGGGGATGGGTGAGTCCGCTTTGCGCGCGATCAATCCCAAGCTCATCTACGTGTCGATATGCGGCTTCGGGGAAGCAGGCCCCTACAGCCATAAGCGCGTTTATGATCCACTGATTCAAGGCATGTCGACGCTGGCTGATATCCAATCGGGTCAGGGTGACCGGCCGCGTTTGATTCGCGTGATCGTTCCCGACAAGGTAACTGCCCTGACCGCCGCCCAAAGCATCACGGCAGCGCTTCTCGCCCGTGAGCGGACAGGCCAGGGGCAACATGTTCGGCTCTCCATGTTGGACGCGGTGATCGCTTTCGTCTGGCCCGAAGCCATGGCGTATCACACATTTGTTTCACCGGAAGTGCCGAAGATCAATCCGGTCGCCCGTCGCGATATGGTGTATGACACATCTGACGGTTATATCATCGTCTCAACCGTCGCCCATAGGGAATGGCAGGCCTTCTGCCGTGCCGCCGGTC
>DUCT01000048.1 GCA_012959665.1 Myxococcales bacterium
TGGATGCGGCCCAGATGGGTCGGGTGGTTTTTTTGAGCGCGAACTCGGCGGAACAGAGCACCACCGCCGCCGCCCCATCGCTGACCGGGCAGATTTCATACAGGCGCAGGGGGTCGCTCACCATGTTGGAGTTGAGCACATCCTCCAGGCTGAAGAGTTGCCGGAAGCGCGCGTTCTCGTTGTGGGTGCCGACCTTATGGGCCTTCACGGCCACCGCTGCCAAGTCCTCGTGGCTCGTCCCGTACTCCTCCATGCGTTGCCGGGTGAGCAGGGCCCAAAAGCCCGGGCCGGGCAGACCCACACAGCGCTGACGGAGATACTCGGGGTCGGTTTCATCGTCGAGCCCCGAGGTTTGGATGAAGCCCTTGGGCATCTTCTCGCCGCCCACCACCAGCACGACGTCGTGAGCGCCGCTGGCCACCATCATGTGGCCCACGTTGAACGCGTTGGCGCCCGCCGCGCAGCCCGCCGAGAGGTTGTAGACGGGCACGCCGGTGGGGCCCATGTCCTCGACGACATCGTTGCCGTTGAGCCCCCAGCCCTTGCCCCCGGAAAAGCGTGAACTGGCTGCGGCGACGGCGCCCACTTCTTTCCAGGCGACACCCGCATCGGCCAGGGCGGCGTCCACCGCCACACGGCAGATCGTGTTCAAGTTTTTCTCGGGAAATTTGCCCCAGGGATGCATTCCGAGTCCGAGGACCGCGACGTCGCCCATCTGCTCTTGCCTCCAATTGTTTTCGGCGCTTACCGGAGTTTGCCGGCGCGCACCCTGATTTTTCTCGACCCCTGTGCGGCGGTTTTCTTGGCCTTCGGTGTTCAGTGCAGGGGATTCAGCGCGGCTTGAACTGCCAGGACACCACTTCCTGGCCGTCCTCCTGATGGCCGAGGGAGGCGAGGATCAGTTCCACAGGCCCCCCCACGGCAACCGAGTTGGGGTCTTCCACTTGCAGTCGGCCAATCACCCGGATGCCGTCGGCCTCGAGATCCACCAGGCCCACCGCGTAGGGGCGATAGGGTTCGGGGGCGACCACCGGCGGCGGGGGCGGGTAGTTTTGAAGCGTCACGCTCCAGAGGGTTCCGTAGGGACCGAAACGCTCGGGCTGGATATCCGAGTGTTGGCAGTCGGGGTTGTGGCACGTCTCGCTGGCCGGAAAGTACGGGGCCTTGCAGGTCGCACACCGGGAACCCAACAGGCGCGGCCCTTCGTCGGTTTCGACGAAGAGGTCCTGGGCGGCAGGGATCGGTGAGTGCTGGGCGGCGGAATCAGTCATGGCTTTCTCCGGGGGGAGCCTGAGTGGAGAGCGGTTAGCGGGCGCCCGCAGCGCGAATCAGTTCGGGCAGGATCTTC
This sequence comes from Myxococcales bacterium, assembly GCA_012959665.1. GTDB lineage: Bacteria > Myxococcota_A > UBA9160 > UBA9160 > UBA4427 > JAZXM01. The sequence continues at coordinate 1,349 of DUCT01000048.1, forward strand.
AGGGCGTCGCCCTGGATTCCGTAGCGCGCGTATTGAAAAATCGCCGCATCGGCATCGCGGTTGATGGCGACGATGGTGCCCGCCGCCGAGCAGCCGGCCATATGCTGGCTGGCTCCGGAGATGCCCACGGCAATGTAGAGGTTGGCCCGAGTAATGCGGCCGGTGAGCCCCACCTGGTGGCTGGAGTCCACCCAGCCATCGTCCACGATGGGCCGCGAAGCTCCGGGCAATCCGCCCAGGGCGGCGGCGAGTTCCTCGATGAGTTTGTAGTTGTCTGCGCTCCCCAGTCCTCGCCCCCCGGAGACGATGATCTCGGCGTCATCCAGTCGGGGTCCATCGAAGGTGGCACGCTCGACAACCTGTACGCGTTCCTCGACCCGATCGAAGGCCAGGGATTCGGCGGTCACCGGGGCTCCGTCGCCGGGCTCGGGGACCGCGGCGTTGGCAATAAAGGAGAGAACGCTGCCTGCGCCCACTTCGTAGATCACCCGGGTATCCCCGCCATAGGCCGAAGCCGTGATCTGGTAGTTGCTGTCCACCGCCTCGATGGAGATGCCGTTCATCACCACGGCCTTGCCCAGGCGCCCGGCCACCCGGGGCGCTACTACCCGAGCTTCGCCGGTCTGGTGAACGATCAGGGTGCCCGGATTGTGCTCCGCCCAATAGGCCGCGATGGCCTCCACGCAAGCGTCGCTGCCGGCGGGGTCGAGTTTGGGATCCTGGATTTGCTGGAGATGAGCCACGCCGTATTGGCCCGCCAATGCGCTGGCTCCAGGGGACAACGGACCGAGGACCAGCCAGTTCAGATCCTTGTCCAGGGCCCCGGCCAGGCCGCGCCCGATATGCAGGATCTCTTCGGCACCCTCGGGCAGGCCCTCTCGGCCGGCGCTCCAGGTGCATACCACGATGGCATTTTCCGCCATGCTCGTTCCTTCCCTTCGCTTTCCTTGCTTCTGCTTGATTGACTCTTGCTTATTGAGTCCTGCTTAGAGGACGCTGTCGGCCTTGAGTCGCTCGATGAGTAGATCGGCGACTTCCGCGGGTTCGCCCTGGAGAAACTCGCAATTGCCCTGAACCTCGGGGACGAACTGCTTCGTGAGCATGACCCGGGGCTGGAGCCGCGCTTCGTCGAGGTTCAAGTCCCCGGGCGTGACCACTGTGGGCTTGACCCGGCGCGCCTTGACCTTTGCGGATGCGGTGGGGTAGCGGGGGTCGCCGATTTCGTTGCTGATGGTCACCACCGCCGGGCACGCCACCTCCACAACTTCGTCGCCTTCTGGGGTCACCCGGGTCACCCGCAATTTCTCGCCCACCAGTTCCACCGCGCGCGCCACCGTCACCACCGGCATGCCCAGACTCTCGGCCACAAGCGCCGGAACCACGCCCTGATCGTCATCCGAGGCCTGGCGCCCGCAAAGGATCAGGTCGGCGCCCCCGGATGCCTTGATCTGGGCGGCGAGCAGGGTGGCTACGGAGTGGTAGTCGAGTTCCGCCGGGTCGACGGGTATGGAAACGATCTCCTGGGCGCCCAGGGCCGCCGCGTGCTTGAGCATCTTGTCGGGCTCCGGTCCCGCCGAGATCACCGTCAGGGTAAAGTCCGCACCGGCGTCGCGCAGGCGAAGGGCGGCCTCGATGGCCTGCTCGTCGTAGCCGTTCATGAGCTTGGGAATGGCTGTCTGGGTCAGGGTCTTGCCATCCGCCCCGATCTCCAAGCGTCCGGCCACCGCATAGTTGTTCACGGCATCCGGGTCCATGACTTCTTTCACGCAGACGATGATCTTCATGCTTGTGAGGGCTCCGCTGGAACGCCGGCCGGGCCGGACGTCCTTTGTCCTTGGGTGGATGGATCAGCCCTCGCCATCCGGGGCGAGGATTCGATGGATCAATGAATTTTGATCGAGTTGATTTTGTGGGTCAGTCTTCGTCGATCAGGAAGAGGCTATCGGCCTCGCACCAGACCGAAACGAAGGGGTATGCGTTGGGCTTGCGGGTGAGGTCGATCATTTTGTACCAGCGCCACGGGGGGTCGCCTTCATCGTAGTATTCGCCGGTCAGGGTCCCTGTAAACTCTTGGCGAGCCGCGTAGTGGCTGCCCATGACGAGTCCGCCGCCGTCGCATTCGGCCCGCCTGCCGGCCCGCTCCGGGTCCATTCCCGGCTGGGCGCGGGTTGCGGGCGAAGAGGTCAATCCGGTAGACCCACGAGGTCGTCGAAGACCCCCAGGGCTTCCTCGACCATATCCGAGACAATTTGCCGGGCGGGCAGCATTTCCGTTACGAAGCCCACGCCCTGGCCCGAGGCCTCGGTCATGAGATCGCCTCGCCGGGCGTCGTTCGCGCCCTGGATATAGTCGGAGCTGAGAATCATCTGGTAGGGGGAGGCGAGGGGGCGCGGGGCTTCGGGGTTCTTCCACTCCTCGGTCCAGGGGCATTTGAGCACCCGCATGGTGAAACCCGAAATCGAGTCGGACCACACCGTATCCGCCGCCGTGGACGCGACCAGTCGTTCCTTGATGATCATGTCGATATCCGACTCACGGCAGGCCAGCCACAGGGTTCCGGTCCAAACCCCCGAGGCGCCCAGGCAGAGCGCTGCGGCCAGGTGGCGGCCCGTGGTGATTCCCCCCGCTGCGATAATCGGCGTGTCGCCCGCGATGGAGGCCACCTCGGCCACGATGGACAGGGTTCCCATGTCTCCGGTATGTCCGGCGGCGTCGAATCCCTGGGCGATGATGGCGTCGACCCCGGCTTCGAGTTGTCGCTTGGCCTGGCGAGTGCGGCCCACCAGGCCCCAGACCAGGCTCCCGCGTTCGTGGGCGGCGTCGAGCAGGAAGGCCGGACTGCCCAGCCCCGAGGCGATGACGGGCACCCTTTCCTCGAGCAGGACTTCGAGTTGAGCGCGCCCCAGCGCCTGGCTGAGTCCGCCCCACTGGTGGAGGTCAACGGACTCCTTGGGCATGGGGACGTCGTATTTCTTCATGATCATCTGTTCGAATTCGCGATGGGAGTCGGGAATTTTCGCGGAGATCTCGTCGAGACTGGTCTCGGCGGGCGCCGAGGCGGGCAACACCAAATCGATCCCGAAGGGTTTCCCGTCCACGCGCTCGCGAATCCACTTGATATCGGCTTCGATTTCGTCCGGGGTATGCATGGCTTCGCCCAGCACGGCAAAGCCGCCGGAATTGATCACCGCAACTGCAACATCCTTGCAGTGGGTGAAAGAAACAATGGGGAACTCGACACCCAGTTGATCGCAGAGTTTTGTGTGCAGCGGATCCTGGCTCATCTCGGATACTCCTGGGAGGGTGTGGGCCCATTCGGGGGACTGGGGGAGGGGATTCGGCAGCCTTGTTCTGGCCCGTCGCGGTGGCGCCGACGGTGCCAGATCCTATAGATTACTGCAACGCGTTCTAGTCTAGCCCCGGCCCGGGAGATTCGGAAGGTATCGGATGCCCCGGAATACCATTTTTCAACCGATTCGTGCAGTGTTCCTGCACACGGTGGGGAGCGGGTGGTCGGGGGCATTGCCGCCGTCCAGGCCGCGGTGCAGCCCCGAACCCAAGTCAAACCCGATCCAGTCCAAGGAGGCAGAGTCTCTCGATGTCCCGTTATCTAGTTGCCTGTGATGCCGGCGGCACCATGACCGATGTGATCATCGTCGATGAAGAGGGCCGAAGTGTAATTGGCAAGGCGCCCACATCGCCCCAGGACGAAAGCATTGGCTACATGGAGTCCTTCTGGGAAGCCCTCGAATACATGGGCATCTCCAAAGACGAGGGCCAGAATTTCGGCGCCTCGGTGGAGACGGCCATCTATACCGGCACCTCCATGCTGAACACCGTGATCAACATGAGCGGCTACAAGACGGGGATTATCGTGACCCGGGGGTTCGAGGACATCATCTCCCAGGGCCGAGGGTCCCAGACCTTTATCGGCGCCCAGTGGTCGGAAATCACCCATATGCAGTATCGCCGGCACCGGACCCCGCTGGTTCCGAGCCAGCTGGCTCGGGGAGTCACCGAGCGCATTGACATGTTTGGTACCCCGGTCATCCCCATGTACGAGGATGAAGTGCGCGAGGGGGCTCGGTCGCTGATCGCTGACGAGAAGGTCGAAGCCATCGCGATCATCTTCCTTCAATCTTTCGTTAATCCCGCCCATGAAAACCGCGCCGCGGAAATTTGCCGCGAAGTCATGGAGGAACTCGGCCAGGAGGTCGTGCTCGAAGTTTCCAATAAGGTGGCGCCCACGACCCGGGAAATCTCCCGGGCCAACGCCACGGTGATTCAAGCCTATGCTTCGGACCCCGCGCGCAAGCAGCTCTACCGAATCGAGGAGGAGCTGGCCAAGACGGGCTACGCCCACAGCCTCAAAACGGTTCTCGGCTACGGGGGCATTACCAATATTCGCTACCCCCGGCTTTTCGAAGCCGCCATGTCGGGTCCGGTGGGTGGACTCATGGGGGCAAAATATCTCTCCAGCGTGATCGGCGAGGAAAATATCGTCTGTAGCGATGTGGGCGGAACCTCCTTTGACGCGGGCACAATCACCGCCGGAGTTCTTCCCATCGACCGAGAGCCGGGCTTTCAGGACATGTACGTCAATGTCCCCATGCTGGGGATTACCTCGATTGGTGCCGGTACCGGCACCTATATTCGGGTGGACCCCCAGACGAACCGGATCAAGCTCGGCCCGGATTCCGCGGGGGGCACGCCCGGCCCGACCTTCATGGAGGCGGGCAACACCACACCGACCATCAACGACGTGAACCTCCTGCTGGGCATTCTTTCGGAGACCAACTATCTCGGCGGGAAGGTCAAAATCAACAAAGCCGTTTCCGAGAAGCTCTTCAAGGAGAGGGTCGCCGACCCGCTGGGTATGGATATTTATGATGCGGCGGAGACCTGTCTTGAACTGCTGAATGTGATGATGCGCGAGCACCTCGTGAACAGCTTGATGGTCGGCCACGATCTCCGGGAATACGTACTCCTCG
>DUCT01000049.1 GCA_012959665.1 Myxococcales bacterium
CACTCAAGCGCTCACTCAAGCGCCCACTCAAGCACTCACTCAAGCGCCCACTCAAGCACTCAGTCGAGCCCCCTCTCGATCCCCCTCGCCCGCTCGCCCGAGCCGCCTCGCCGGAGCCCGCCACCCCGGCCCACCCCGAACCCGCCCAGGCGCCCGCGGCTGCCCAGCCGACGGCGGACCGAATCGAGGCACGGGAAACGCCCACGTCGTGGGGGGACACGCCAACTCTCGAAGAAGTGCGCAGGGTGCTCGGGGATTGCCAGCGCTGCGGACTCTGCGAACGCCGGATGGAAACCCCGACGCCGACCTGCTCTTCGTGGGCGAAGGCCCCGGCGAGCAGGAGGATCTGCAAGGGCTGCCCTTCGTGGGCAAAGCCGGCGAGTTGCTGACCCAGATGATCGAGAAGGGCTTGGGCATCCCGCGCCCCGAGGTCTACATCTGCAACATCGTCAAATGCAGGCCCCCCCGAAATCGTGATCCCCAGCCCGACGAGGTGGAAGCCTGCCGCGCTTTTCTCGACGGCCAGATCGCTGCGGTCAAGCCCAAGGTCATCGTGAGCCTGGGCAAACCTGCGGCCAGCCTTTTGCTGGGGCGCAAGGTGGCCATCACCCGAGAACGAGGAAATTGGCAGACGTATCAGGGCATTCCTCTGATGCCGACCCTGCACCCCGCCTATCTGCTCCGCCAGTACACCGCGGAAAATCGTCGGGCAGTCTGGGATGACCTGAAAGCCGCCCACAACCGAACCCTCCGGGATGAATCGCCTGAAGATTCGTAGTCCGGGCCGACCTCTAGCCAACCTCTAGAAGGGCGTCTCGGGCACGGCGGCGGTCTGGGCCGCTCTATACTCCTCCAGGGCCTTGGCCACCGAAACATCCGATCGGGCCAGGATCGCTCCTGCGAAAAGTCCAGCGTTCTTGGCCCCCGCCTTGCCAATCCCAAACGTCGCCACGGGAATGCCCCCGGGCATCTGCACCGTAGCCAGGAGGGCGTCGATGCCGTCCAATGCGGAACTGTCCAGAGGCACCCCGAGCACGGGCAAGCGCGTGAGCGCCGCCGTCACCCCGGCCAGGTGGGCGGCAAAACCCGCTCCGCAGATAAAAATCTCGATTCCCGCATCAGCGGCGCCCACGACATAGTCGTGATGGCGTGCAGGCGTTCGATGCGCCGAGATCACGCGAACATCGCTGGCCACGCCCAAGGCCTCCAGTGCATCGGCAGCGGGTTTCATCAAGTCCCAATCGTTCGGACTACCCATTAGAATTGCAACTCGGGCAACAGCTGAATCTGTCATGCCCTGAGATTAGCATGCGAAAAAGCGATTCCGTCGATGTCTGGCCCCCCCGGCGCGAATGGGATAGATATCCGACGGCGTCCGGAAGCGGGAGCCGGCGGGGAGACTCCAATGAGCGCAAATACAATGGTCTGCGGGATCGTTCTCCACCCGGCGGGGCACACTCGCTCTCCCGCCATGCACAACGCCGCCTTCCGGGCCTGCGGGATCGACGCCACCTACCACGCTTTCGACGTGCCCCCGGACCGTCTTGGCGACGCCATAACGGGCATGCGCGGCCTGGGTCTGCGCCAACTTGCCGTCTCCATTCCCCACAAAACGACGGTCATGGCACACCTTGACCGGGTGGATGAGCGAGCTGCAGCCATTGGAGCGGTCAATACCGTCACCCTCCGCGAAAATAAACTCGAGGGAGCCAACACCGACTGGATCGGGGCCCTTCGGGCCCTGGAGCGCGAGATCGATCCCAAGGGGCGCCATGCGGTGGTGCTCGGGGCGGGCGGCGCCGCTCGAGCCGTGGTGTACGGACTCGGTCAGGCTGGCGCGCTGGTCTCGATTCTCAATCGCACCGAGTCCCGGGCCCGAGAACTCGCAAACGAGCTGGGCGCGAAAGAGTCTGGCCCACTCGAGGCCCTCGCCGACCTGTCCCCGGACATCATCGTCAACACCACCAGCGTAGGACTGGGTTCAGATGTTTCGCCCGCAGCGCCGGAGTGGCTCCCGGCCCACGCAGTCGTGATGGATGCCGTGTACCAGCCCGAAAATACCCGCTTGCTGCGGGACGCCACCCAACGTGGGGCACGCGCGTTGCCCGGCAAATGGATGCTGGTCCATCAGGCCGCCGAGCAGTTCCGACTCTGGACCGATACCGATCCCCCCTTGGACGTCATGGCCCAGGCATTCGATGCCGCGGGCAGAGACTCGCCTAGTTGAGCAGGTCCTTGCTAAGCAGGGCATTGCTAAGGCTAAGCAGGTCTTAGCTAGGCAGAGACTGAGCGGGCAGATGCTGAGCGGGCAGATGCTGAGCGGGCAAGTGCTGGTCAGAGAAGCCCGGGTGGGGAGAAGGGCTGGCAGAAACCGTGCGCCGACCGGACCGACGAGGGCTCACCCGATTACCCGGCAAAGCCCCACTTGGCCTTGTTGGCCTCGACATCGGCCGGGCTAGGCGTATCGATGTCCTCCCGATCGGGAACTTCAAAATCGTCCCGACACTCGACAATCGCAGCATTTTTAGCGATGTCTGCCTCGAAGACCTCGGGCACTTGCTCGTCTTCGTAGATCGCCTCCCAGGGACACTCGGGCTCGCAAACTCCGCAGCTGATGCATTCTTCGGGATCAATATAGAGCTGTGCCGGCCAGGCGGGGTCGGGATCGGTTCGCTTGACAATACAATCTACTGGGCAGACCTCGACGCAGGCCATATCCTCTTTTTCTTGACAGAGACTCGTGATCACCCAAGTCATGGACTCTCCTTCTTCGCCTTGCTTTGACCTATTGCCGACTTGTTGTCCCAGAATTCGATTCCCGAATTCCGAACTCACCCCTATCCAAAACCACTGTCAACAGCATCAACACCATCTACCATCAAACACGGTGTACCTCACCCGCCGTTGCCCCCTTACCCCTTGCCCCAATACCCGCATAGCGGAAACACAGGGGGGCAGGCTCCAGGTAAAGTGCTGGCTGGTTCCGGCTACTTCAGCTTCGTCTCTTTGTAGACGACGTGCTTGCGAACCACCGGATCGTACTTCTTGAACTCAAGCTTGTTCGGAGTATTCGTCCGGTTCTTCGAAGTCGTGTAGTAGTGACCGGTGCCTGCCGTTGATTCGAGCTTGATTTTCTCTCGTTTTCCCTTGGCCATGAAATCTCAACGCTCCGCTCAAAAGCCGTTCTGTATATTCCCACGTGACCGTGAGCGGCTGGATTTAAATCCTTAGAATCAATTCCCTACGGGGTCTGGAACGACGTCTCCGCCCCGGGCAAAAATCCTGATTCGCTCCCCGTCCCGCTCTTCCACACGAACCCGGCTGGGCTTGTTGTCCGAGGGGTTGACGAGCATTACGTTCGAGAGGGCGACATAACCCTCGTCTTCGACGATACCACCCTCCTGCGCGCCCGCGCGACCGGGCTTCAGGTGACGCTTCTGAACGCGCACTTTTTCCACGCGAACGCGACTGCTCCCCAGGTCCAGCGCCAGAACGCGGCCTTGCTTGCCACGGTCCACGCCTGCGACTACCTCGACAAGGTCTCCCCTGCGAATTTTCTGCATGTTGTCCTCCGACCCGATTAGCGGTGCCAAGGTATCGAACACCCCGCGCGGCAAGTCAAGTCCCCCACAGGGAAATTCCCCTTCCCCGCCAGATTTTGCCGCATTCTGTCGATTGGGCTGCCCCCGGCTCCGAGTGAAAGCTAGCCTACCGGCTTTGGGAGACTTCCAATGTGGCGCGTCCCGCTGGCCTTGGCCGGAGTCCTGGTGGGACTCTTCGGCGCCTGCAGTCTGCTCCTTCCCGAACGGTTCGCGGTCAACGCGCCATTACGACAAATGCTTTGGGGGGGCGGCGTCGATGCCCCCGAACCCGAGGTGGTGAAGCGACGGATGAAGACCGCGCCGGGCTTCGAAGTTTCCCTCTGGGCCGAGAATGTCCGCGGGGCCAGAGTGCTTCGATTCACCCCGGCCGGAGACCTCCTGGTCGGCTCACCGGTCCAGAATAGTATTCTGCTCCTCGAAGCCGATGCCGACGGGGACGGCCTTTCGGACGGGCAGCGGGTGCTCCTCGAAGACTTGAATCACCCCTCGGGAGTCGAACTCCACGAGGGATGGCTTTATGTAGGCGAGACAGGCGGTATCGCTCGGGCTCCATTCGATCCCGGCGCGGCCCCTTCCGCCGGAGCGCCCAGCGGTGCGCGCCTCACGGGAGAACTCGAGCACATCGTCTCCAATCTGCCGTCGGGGGGGAACCACTGGGGGCGCAACTTGCGGTTCGGTCCCGACGGCTGGCTCTACGTCCACGTGGGATCGAGTTGCAATGTCTGCCTGGAGGAAGACCCCAACCGCCGCGCCGTTCTGCTTCGCTTCCGCCCCGATGGGAGCCAGGAGCAAACCTTTGCAACGGGTTTGCGCAACTCGGTGGGATTCGCGTGGCAGCCGTCCACTGGCAAACTCTACGCCACCGAGAACGGCCGCGATCTGCTCGGGGATGATTTCCCTCCGTGCGAACTCAACGAACTCGTAGAAGGCGGGTTCTATGGTTTTCCCTTCGCCAACGGCGACCGGGTTCCCGACCCGGATTTCGGCGAAGGCCAGGATCGGCGCATCGCCTCGTCGATTCCCCCCGTCCACTCCTTTGGTGCCCACAACGCGCCTCTGGGCATGAACTTTGTCGGCGGGAACCAATTGCCCGACACCCTTCAGGGAGCCGCCCTTGTGGCCCTGCACGGCTCCTGGAATCGCACCCAGAAGGACGGCTACAAGGTTGTCTCACTACACTGGGATGACGATGGCAATATTCTCGAAAGAGACTTCTTGACCGGCTTCCTCGAGGACGAAGACGTGTCGGGCAGACCCGCCGACGTCATCCAGGGACCCGATGGAGCGATCTATGTCTCCGACGACTACGCCGGCGTCATCTGGAAGATTCGATATACGGGCAACCTCTGACAAGCGGTCAGGACCAGCGAACTCAGGCTTCCAAGACGAGCACAGCAGGAATTTCATGGACATCGGTATTTGCCTGCCCTACATGGAACGCAACTACGGTCGAGACGAGATTCTCGCGTGGTGCGCCGCCGCCGACCAGGGACCGTTCTCGAGCCTCTCCTGCGGCGAGCGCATCACCGGCTACACCCTTGAGATGCGAACCCTCCTCGCCGCCGCCGCCGCCCTCACCGAACGCGTGCGCATCATGCCCAGTCTCTACGTGCTCCCCATGCACTCCGCCGTCTGGGCCGCCAAGGAGGTAGCCACCCTGGACGTTCTGTCGGGCGGCCGTGTCACTCTCGGCGTGGGCGTGGGTGGACGCCAGGTGGACTACCAGTCAGTGGGCGCGTCCTTCGCCCGCCGTCACCAGCGGATGGACGAGGCCGTCGCCCAGATGCGGGAGGTCTGGCAGGGAAAACCGTCCCTGGACGGAGCCGATGCGGTCGGACCCCTCCCGATCCAGCCCGGCGGACCGCCCATCATCGCCGGGGTCATGGGCCCCAAGGCAATGGCTCGCGCCGCGGCCTGGGCCGACGGAGTCTATGTATTCTCCATGGGGGGAAAGGCGAGTGAGATTCAGCAGATGTTCAGCCTCGCCGACAGGGCTTGGGCCGACGCCGGGCGGGAGACCCCGCCGCGCCGGATTGCCGGATTCTGGTACTCCTTGGCGGACAACGGAGCCGCTAAACTACGCGCCTACGTGCACCAATACCTCGCGGTCTTCGGGGACGCTCCGGCACGCGCCATCGCCGAAACCATGACGTGCCACGAAGCCGGGGCCGTGCGGGAAGCCGTCGACCAAATTGATGCGTTGGGTTGCGACGAACTCATTCTCTCCCCGGCCAGTGCGGGCCTGGAGGAAATCGAACGGCTAGCGGGTCTCGTCGGTTAGCGGGTGCCGGGGGGCTAGAGGCCAAGAAGGACGAAGTCAGAATAAAGTCGAAGCCAGAATAAAGAGCCGCGAAAAGAAAAAGCGGCACCGGGTCTTCACCCGATGCCGCTCAATCAAGTCCCACCGTCGTGCTACTCTCCCACGAAAGAAATCCGCAGTACCATCGCCGATGTGGGGCTTAACTTCCGTGTTCGAAATGGGAACGGGTGTGGCCCCCACTCCAAGGACGGTGGGAAAAACTTTTTATCCTTTATCTATCTATGTATTTCTATGTATTTATGTCTTTCTTTCAAGATCCTGATTCGAGTTCCTAGGCAGACAAGCCGCGGAACGCGAATAACGAGACAACGGTCTCGATAATCCAATACTTTTTTGAGCCAGAGTGCACGACTCTGCAGAAAACTGTGAGGAGTGGT
>DUCT01000050.1 GCA_012959665.1 Myxococcales bacterium
GCGGGCCCAGCGCTGATCCTTGAAGATGCAGGCACGGTGGTGGTGGATCCGGGTTTCGTGCTCAACCTGGACGCCGAGGGTGTACTGCGGCTGAGTGATCGGGGGAACCCGGCGGCGAAGGCGCAAGGCCATCAGCCGGTGGGGGGGGGCGGGGAACTCGAGCGCGCCGATCCCGTCCGGCTCGAAGTTCTTGGCAACCGCTTCATGTCCATGGCCGAGCAGATGGGGGCGGTGCTGAGAAACACAGCGGTCTCGATCAATATCAAGGAACGCCTCGACTACTCGTGCGCGGTCTTCGACGCCGAGGGGGGGCTCGTCGCCAACGCGCCCCACATCCCGGTGCATCTGGGCGCCATGGGGGCCACGGTGCGCGCGGTGCGCCTGCGCTTCGAGGACTTGGCGCCCGGCGAGGCGGTGGTTACCAACGATCCCTTTGAAGGGGGGTCGCATCTGCCCGATATCACGGTGGTGACGCCGGTCTTCGTGGCGGGTCGGCTCGCGCCGAGTTTCTTCGTGGCGAGCCGGGGGCATCACGCCGACCTCGGCGGGACCACGCCCGGATCCATGCCCCCCAATTCGACTCGCTTGAAGGAGGAGGGCGTGGTGATTCCGGCCTTTCGGTTGGTGTCCGGCGGGCGCCTGGCCGAGGAACGGATACGCGAAATCCTCACCACGGCGCCCTATCCCGCGCGCTGCCCCGATGACAACCTGGCCGACTTGGTGGCCATGGTGGCGGCCAATCGGGCCGGAGAACATCTCCTCGAGGCGCTGGTCCGGGAGCAGGGCGCCCAGGCGGTGGCGGTCACGATGGCGCAGTTGCAAAGCGCTTCGGCGGCCAAGGTCGCACGAGAGATTGGGAAAATGCCCGATGGGGTCTATCGCTTCGCCGATCGGATGGATTCGGGCACGCCCGTTTGCGTCGAGGTGCGGGTGCAAGGCGACCGAATGCGGGTGGACTTCGAGGGGACAGGGCCCGCGGATCGCCACAATTTGAATGCACCCCGGGCGGTGGTCGAGGCGGCGTTGATCTACGTGGTGCGCTCGCTGGTGGCCGAGGCCGTGCCCCTCAACGGCGGCTGTCTTGGGCCGGTTGACCTGTATATCCCCGCGGCATCGCTCCTCGATCCGCCTCCGGGCTCTGCCGTGGTGGGGGGGAACGTCGAGACCTCCCAGCGGGTGGTGGACGTGTTGCTGGGCGCGCTGGGTCTGGCCGCGGCAAGTCAGGGCACGATGAACAACGTCACGTTCGGGAACGCAGAGTTTGGCTACTACGAGACCCTGGGCGGCGGAGCCGGGGGAGGGCCGGGCTTCGACGGCGCCTCGGGGGTGCATACGCATATGACAAATACTCGGATCACCGACCCCGAGGTGCTCGAAGCGCGCTTTCCCGTTCGGCTCGAGCGTTTCGCGCTGCGCCGGGACTCCGGCGGGGCGGGGCTTCACCCAGGCGGGGATGGGTTGGTTCGTGGCTACCAGTTCCTGGCGGAGATGACCCTCAGCCTGCTGACCGAGCGACGCGAGGTGGCACCCTGGGGGTTGGAAGGCGGTGGACCCGGTGCCAAGGGAAGGAACATTTTAATTCATCGTGACGGAAGGCGAGAGCGGCTTGCGGCCAAGTGTTCGCGGGAGGTCGTCGCCGGCGATTGTTTGATCGTGGAAACGCCAGGCGGTGGGGGCTGGGGGCGAAGTACGGACGGTGATTGAATGCGACGCGGCCTTGCCCCCATGAACAGGGTGGCTAATGTCGGCCCGGGCGCGTAGCTCAATTGGCAGAGCAAGGGACTCTTAATCCCTAGGTTCAGGGTTCGATTCCCTGCGCGCTCACCAACCCCCCTCGGTCCCGCTAGACTTGTCTGGGTCCGGTTGCCGGGGTGGCGGAATTGGTAGACGCAGTGGCCTTAGGAGCCACCGTCCTTGGACGTGCAGGTTCGACTCCTGTCCCCGGCACCACCATCGCCGGCACCACCATCGCCGGCACCGCGATCCGCCGGCACCGTTAAGGCCCCGCCGCGTAAGGTGGGGCTTGGGCGGCGAATCGGAGTGCTCTCCCGCCCGGTTTTCCAGCTGTTCGCGGGTACTGTGCGTGCGCGTACTGTGCCCTGGGGCTATCGTTCGCCCCTCGCCGAAGCCCGGCGTCGTACACGGGTGATCGGACAGCGGGTGAACCGAGGGCGCAGCACGTTGCCCGGGGCCGAGACAGCGCCCCCCGGCAGGCCGATAGTCGGCCGCCGCCTGGAGATTTAGAGCGCATGACCAGCGCGAGGAAATAGGACGAGATGGCCGAAGCAGGCAACATAAGCGACGACATTCGAGTGGAGTGCAACGAGACCAGTTCGGTGCTCCGGAGCCTCCGGGTTGAAGTGGATGTGGCACGGGTGGGTAGAGCTTTCGACAGCGCGTACGGGGAACTTCGCAAGAGCGCAAACATCAAGGGCTTTCGCCCGGGCAAGGTGCCGCGCTCGGTGCTTGAGCGCGTGTATGGGCCCAGCCTCCCCGATCAGGTGGAGCGGGTTCTCGTCTCCGAGACCCTGGCGGCCGCCATCGAGACCGCTGAGGTCAAACCGGTCTCCGAACCCGATATCGATGCCGAACGTCCCGAGGTTGGCAGCCCTTTTTGCTACACCGCGCGCGTCGAGGTGAAGCCCGAAATCGAGCTCCCGGATCTGGGCCAGGTGGAGGGGCGAAAGCCCATAGTGCTGGTCGGTGACGACGAAGTGGAAGCCGAGGTCGAGCGCTTGCGGCAGGACGCCTCGAAGTGGGTGGAGGAGGCCGAGGGAACCGTGGCGGCCGAGGGCCATTCCCTGACCCTGGATTTCGTGGGCCGAATCGACGGGAAAGTCTTTCAAGGCGGCAGCGCGGATGGGGCGGATCTCGAACTCGGCACCGGGGCCATGATCCCGGGATTCGAGGATCAACTCGTGGGCGTCAAGGCGGGCGAGAGCCGCCAGGTCGAGGTGAGTTTCCCCGACGACTACGGGCCGGATGAACTGAATGGCCGGTTGGCTCAGTTCGATTGCGAAGTGGTGGCGGTTCGGCGCAAAGAGTTGCCGGAACTCGACGACGAATTTGCGAAGGACCTCGGGCAGGATGGTTCCCTCGACGAGCTGAGAACCCGGCTACGGGCGGACCTCGAGAAGACCCGGGACGCGAATGCGGTCCGGGCCCTCGACCGATCGCTGATGGAGTCCCTGGTGGCTATTTGTGATTTTGAGGTCCCGCCGGGGGTGGTGCAGGGCCAGCTCCAGAGCCAGATGCAGTCAATGCATCAGCAATTTCAGGGTCAGGTGCCCGAGGATGTTCTCCACGAGCAGCTGCGACGAATGCGAGAGGATGGTCGCCCCATGGCGGAGCAGCGCGTTCGCGAACAGCTTTTGGTAGATGCCATCGCGGTCGACCAGGGGATGGAGGCGTCCTCGGAGGAAGTCGACGCGCGCCTCGCGGAGATGGCGAAGGCCCAGGGCATGGATGCCGAGCCCATGCGGGCTATGGCCGAGCAGCAGGGCTGGTTGACGGCCATCGAACAAGAGGTGCGGGAGCGCAAGGTCTACGCCTACTTGGCCGAGCATGCGAAGGTTGTCGATGTCGAGCCCGAGCCGACGGATGACGCGTCGACCCTCGGAGATTGAAGCGGAGACGACCACCGCCACCGACCGCCACCGACCGCCACCGCCACCGACCGCCACGACCACCGACCGCCACGACGATCACCGCCCGGATCACCGCCACCGCGAAGAGTAGGGGCATATCGTATGCCTCTGGGCGTGTTAGGGGCGGAGTGCTTAGGGGCTGGATTCGCCGCCGCGCACGATCTACGCTTGACCGCTGGAAATTTGTGCCGGGTGGACCGGACGTCCCCCTCACCGTCTCATCCTGGCTTTACTGCCCCCATAGATCCCACGTTCCGGTCGCTGATGCGAGCGTTGGCGGGCATTGGGAGCTCGGGGGTTCTGTCGCTGGCTCCGATGGGACTCCAAGATAGAGCCAGTCGATCGGGACATTGATGATTGCATCGGTGATGATTGCATCGGTGACCGAGTCGAAGGCTCGTTTGAGGGATGTTCGACGTGTCGACGAAAGACAAGAGCTTGGAGACGCCGAGACAAAGCCAGGGCCTGTCTCGCGCGGGCCGCGGTATCCCCCCGGGCCTCATCGGTGTCGGGAAGCGCGGGAGTATAGCGCGATCGGCTGGGACGTTTAGCCGGATCGCATGGTATGATGGGGACTCACGAGAGTCAGCAGTTTTAAAAAGGGCGACGGAGTAGTTCGATGGTGATTCCTTATGTGGTGGAGCAAAGTCAACGAGGCGAGCGAGTCTTCGATATCTACTCGAGACTGCTGCGAGACCGTGTCATCTTCTTAGGTACTGAGATTACGGATGATGTGGCCAACGTCGTGGTTGCCCAACTGCTCTTCCTGGAGGCGGACGATCCGGAGCAGGACATTCATCTCTACATCAATTCTCCCGGAGGTTCGATCACCGCCGGTCTCGCCATTTACGACACCATGTGTTTTATCCGCCCCCAAGTGAGCACCACGTGCATCGGGCAGGCGGCCTCCATGGGCGCTTGGTTGCTCGCTGCCGGCCATCCGGGGAAGCGCACCGTTCTTTGCAACGCCCGGATCATGATTCACCAGCCCATGGGTGGCGCCCGGGGTCAGGCCTCGGACATCGATATCCAGGCCAAAGAGATCCTCAGCCTGCGGCACCGGATGAATGAAATCCTCGCCGAGTTGACGGGCCAGTCCGCGGACAGGATTGGCACCGATACCGAGCGCGATTATCACATGAGCGCGGAAGAGGCGCTGAAGTACGGCATTGTCGATCAGGTCATGAAAAACCGTTCGGTTGAGAAGGAGCAGGTCCGTGCTGCTCCCGGCGGAGGAGTAGCGCGATGAAGCAGCGGGATGACAATTCAAACCTTTCGTGTTCTTTCTGCGGAAAGAGTCAGAAGGAAGTCAAAAAGCTTATCGCCGGACCCACGGTCTACATTTGTGATGAGTGCATTGAACTGTGCAACGACATCATCGCCGAAGAGTATGGCGAGGAAGAAACCCAGGCCCCCGCTTCCCGAGTCCTTAAGCCCAAGGAGATCAAGGCGGCGCTCGACGAGTACGTGATCGGCCAAGACGAAGCCAAGAAGGTGCTCGCGGTGGCTGTGCACAACCACTACCGCCGCATCGAGAGCGGAGCGTTGGTGGGCGATGTCGAGTTGCAGAAAGCCAACATCCTGCTTCTTGGCCCCACCGGTTGCGGCAAGACTCTACTTGCTCAGACCCTGGCCAAGGTGCTCGACGTGCCCTTCACCATTGCCGATGCGACGACTTTGACCGAGGCGGGCTATGTGGGTGAGGACGTGGAGAACATCATCCTCAATCTCTTGCAGGCCGCGAATTACGACGTCGAACGGGCCCAGCAGGGAATCATCTACATTGACGAGATCGACAAAATCGCGCGAAAGAGCGAGAACCCGTCGATTACCCGGGACGTTTCCGGTGAGGGTGTCCAGCAGGCTCTGCTAAAGATCATCGAAGGCACCACCGCGAGCGTCCCCCCGAAGGGAGGGCGGAAGCACCCCCAGCAGGAATTCTTGCAGATCGATACCTCAAACATCCTCTTTCTGTGCGGAGGTGCGTTTGTGGGCTTGGAAAAGATCGTGGAACGCCGAATCGGAGTGAAGGGTTTGGGCTTTGGTGCCGATATCCAGGTAAAGGCCGATCGACGCAAGGGTGAATTGCTGGGCTCCGTGGAGGCAGAGGATTTGCTGCACTTCGGATTGATTCCCGAGTTCATCGGTCGATTGCCCGTCAACGCGATTCTGGGGGAGTTGGGGGAAGATGCTTTGCTCGAAATTCTGACTCAGCCGAAGAACGCCCTGGTGAAGCAGTACCAGAAGCTCTTCGAATTCGATGAGGTGGGTCTTCGCTTTACCGATGGCGCCCTGCGCGCGGTTGCGACCAAGGCCCTGAAACAGAATTCGGGAGCCCGGGGACTTCGGGCGATCCTTGAGAGCGCCATGCTCGAGATCATGTACGAGATACCCTCTCGGGAAGATGTGGAAGAGTGTGTGATCAACGAGGAAGTGATCCAGCAGGGAACAATGCCCCTGCTGGTCTTCAAGCGAGAAGCGGAATCGGCCTGAGAGCCGGCTGTATGGAAGGGAAGTTGAATGGTTTTTTCCGGCGATGATGAAGAGAGTAAGTCGGGTGCCTCAGGCGAACAGGCCGGGGTCGTGCCGTTGCTCCCACTGCGGGATATCGTCGTCTTTCCACAAATGGTTGTCCCGCT
>DUCT01000051.1 GCA_012959665.1 Myxococcales bacterium
GGAAATGTCGAACCCGATGAACTCTATCCCCCGGGCCTTCGGCCCTCCCTGGACGAGCGCCAGGCCGGCGCAACCGCCCTACGCCGATACTATGCGTTTACCGATGCGCTGATCGGACGACTCGTGGAGGGTTACGCGCCGGAAGATCTGGTTCTGGTCGTCTCGGATCACGGCTTCGAGGCCGGGGTTAGCCTCATGCTCCTGACCGGGAAGCACGATTCGCCGAACGCCTTGAACGGCGTACTCTTCGCCCGAGGCCAGGGAATTCCCGTCGATCAACCCGCGGGTCCGGTCAATGTCTTTGAGCTGACTCCCTCGGTCCTGGCCTTCGCCGGACTCCCCGTCGCCCGGAATATGGCCGCCGGACCCGCCCCCTTCCTGGGCAAAGTGCGCATCGCGCCCATCGCCAGTTACGACGACATCCCCATCGAGCGCTACGCGCCCGCCCAGTCGGGCAACGAAGAAGACATCATCGAGCACCTTCGCGCCTTGGGCTATCTCGAAGAGGAAACCCCGCCAGAAAGCGGCTCGCCCCAGTCGACGCCGTGAAGCGAGATCTCAACGCAAAGCTTGCCAGCGGGATCGGGCGCTGGGTGGACGGGGCTCGCCGCTACTCGGGATGGGTGATCGCATTCTGCTCGGCTGTCACCCTGGTTGCCGCCTTCTACGCCGCCACCGAACTCGGGGTCAATTCGGACAACGTCCAGATGGTGGCCGAGGACCTGCCCTCCCGCCGCAACCACGAGGCGTTTGCCCGGCTCTTTCCCAACCTCGAGAACGCCCTGCTCGTCGTGATCGACGCCCAGACCCCAGAACTGGCCCGGGAAGCAGCCACGGCCCTCGAAGAACGTCTCAAGGCGGATCCCGACTATGTGGAAGACGCCTACGTGCCCGGGGGCGGGCGATTCTTCGAGACCCATGGCCTTCTCTATCGCAGCCCAGACGAACTCGACATCTTCGCCGACCAGATGGCCCGCATGCAGCCGATCCTTGCCACCCTGGAGCAGGATCCCAGCATTGCCAGCCTCGCCTCCCTGATCGAGGCCGGACTCGAGGGAACCGGCCAATCCGAAGCCCAAGCCGAAGCGCCGAGCGTTAGCTCCGAGGACTGGGCGACCATCCTCGATTCGGTGGGCAACGCCACCCTGGCGGTGTACAGCGAATTCCCACTGGCCCTGTCCTGGGAACAGATCCTGCTCCAGGGCTCCGAAGTGGAAGTCGCCCGGCGCCGGATCCTGGTGGTCCATCCCGTACTCGACTTCGAGAGCTTCCTGACCGCCGGAACCATCATGGACCGGATTCGCGAGCAGGCCGCGGAACTCGGGCTTGACCCACCCCACGGCGTCGAAATCCGCATTACGGGCAACCCCGCGCTGAACTACGAAGAAGTCCTCGGACTGGCGTGGGATCTGGGCCTTGGAGGCGCGGTCTGTTTCCTTTTCGTTGGAGGGGTCATTTTCCGAGCGTTGCGATCTTTACGGCTGGTCGTTGCCGCTCTGGCAACCCTGGTGGTGGGACTCATCTGGTCGGCGGCCACCGCCGCTGTGGTAGTCGGACACCTGAATCTGGTTTCCGCCGCTTTCGGTGTTCTCTTTATTGGGCTGGGCGTGGACTTTGCCATCCACTTGGGCATGGCCTACGCGGCCCGGATTCGCGAGGGCCACGAACACGACCAAGCGCTGCGCCAAGCGGGCGAGAGTGTCGGCGGCTCTCTACTGATCTGCACCCTTACCACCGCGATCGGTTTTTTTGTCTTCGCCCCCACCGACTACCTGGGCGTCGCCGAGTTGGGACTGATCGCTGGCTACGGGATGTTCATCATCTTGTTCCTGACCCTGACCCTCTTCCCCGCACTCTTGAGCCGGTGGCTGCGAATCAAAGCGCCCGAGGAAATCGCTGGGGAACTTCATTTCCGATCGACCTGGTGGCGATTCTCTGAAACCCACCCCGGGCTCGTCCTCGGCGTCGCCGGAACATTATTTGCCGGCAGCCTCCTGCTCGCCCCCAAGGCGCGCTTCGACCTCAACGTCATCGAAATGCGCGACGCGACCACCGAGTCCGTACAGACCTTCAACGACCTACTCGCCCAATCGGGGCCGATGTCTCCCTGGTTCGTCAACTCCGTCGCCCCGGATTTCGAGAGCGCAAAGGCCCTTGCCCAAAAGATGGAAGGCCTACCAAGCGTGGCATCGACATTGACCCTCACCGACTACGTCCCCGAGGACCAGGCCGAGAAGCTCGAGATTCTCTCGGATCTCGGTTACTTGATGGACGCTCCCCCTCAGACGCCCGACCCCAAAGATTCGCGTGACCTGGAGAGCCAGGTCGCGGCGCTTCGGGATCTGCACACTTTCCTGGGCGCGTCCTGGATCGAAAATGACTCCGGCTCGGAACTGGTGGCCAGTGTTCGAGTCTTGCGCGACAAACTCGACGTGTTCCTGGCCCGGGTCGGAAGCGATGACGATCCCCGGGTGGCCCTGGAAAAACTCGACGAACTCCTGCTCTCGGGCCTACCCGATCAGGTGGCCCGCCTGGAAATGGCCATCAATACCAATGGTATTCGCCTGGAGGAACTTCCCGAGGATTTGGTATCGCGCATGATCTCCAGCGACGGCCAAATCCGGGTGCAGACTTTTCCGCGCGAGGACCTGGGCAACGAGGAGGCCTTCGTTCGCTTCACCGAGGAAGTCCAATCGGTGGATCCCCAGGCGGCGGGGGTCGCGATCAACCTTGTGGGCTTCGGCCGGGCCACCCGCTCCTCCTTCGAACAGGCACTGATTTCGGCCATCGTGATCATTACGGCGCTCCTGTTCGCGCTCTGGCGGAGGGTCGGCCCGGTGCTGCTGGTGATCTCGCCCCTCGCACTCAGTTCGCTGCTCACCGTGGCCGCCATGGTGCTCCTGGGGATTCCTTTCAACTTCGGCAATATCATCGTGATCCCGCTTCTTCTAGGAATCGGCGTCGACAGCGGCGTGCACCTGGTCCAGCGTGCACTCCAGTCGGGAGGACGGGCGGGAGACCTGATGGACAGCACCACGGCTCGGGCGGTTTTTTACAGTGCCCTGACCACCACGGTGAGCTTTGGCACCCTCGCCTTCTCGTCCCATCGCGGCATGGCGAGCCTGGGAGTCGTCCTCGCCATAGGGATGGTGGCCACGGTGATCGGCAACCTGATCGTACTGCCCGCGTTGCTCAGCCGCTTCGGCCCCCGCCCAATAGCGGACGAAGTTTGAACTCAGGGGATCCATCAGGGGTCCAGGCGACTTGCCAACAACCGCTTGAGCCGGGACTCCTCTCGGCGCAAGCGAATCGATCGGCCCCCGGTCACGTAGACAAGGCCCTTCTTCGCCCCGCGAGGCTTTGAAACCTGCTTGATGGGCACCACGTGAACGTCGGCATGACCGGCATTCTTCTGCTTCGAAAAATGCACGGCCAACTCGCAGGCGTCGAGGATGGCTTCGGGAGGGACTTCGTCCTGGCCCTCGGTTCGCAGAACCACGTGGCTGCCCGGCGCGCCGTCCAGGTGGAAAAAGAGATCCTTGCCCCGGGCCAACCGGGTGGTGAGGTAATCGTTGCCCTCGTCGCTTCGCCCCACCCAGATCTCGAGTTCTTCCCCGCTGACGTAGCGCCGGGGATAGAGCTTGCGCGGCAACCCCCTAAAGCGCGCTGGCAGGCGAGCCTCGGTGGCGGGCTCCATCCGGGCCGGAGAACGTGCGGCCCGGCGGCGCCCGAGCATCCGGGCGATCTCGGGTTCGGCGGCGAGTTCTTCAAGGGCCGGGTTCTCCCCGGGCTCGCTCCCGACGGATTCGAGCCGCGCCCGCAGTTCGCCCAATTTTTCCTGCCACGCACGGGCTTCTGCAACCTGCCCCCCGGCCTTGGTGAGGCGACGCAACAACTTCTGATAGCGCTTGAAAGTCGCTTCCAGGTTTTGCTTCGGGCTCAGGGTGGGATCCAGGGCAATGGAAACCTCTTCCTGGGTCTCGTAGTCGTGCAACTTGATCTCGCTCGCCCCCGGCCGGATCTCGGACAAAGACCCCTTGAGGAGTTCCCCGTGACGCTGGAGATCGTTGGCGCCATCGGCCTCGGCAAGTTCGGCTTCGATTTTCGTAAGCCGGCGCTCGGCATTCTTGCTCTCGCGCTTCAGAACCTGACGGATCTCCCGGGCGAGGCCCGTGGCGTCGCGTTCGCCTTCGCTTTTCGCGTAGTGATCCTCGATGGCAAGGAGCAGGTCCGCATCGTCGGCCTGGGCAAAACGATCCTTCCCAACATTGGGCAGCCCGCTCCCGGGAAGCGCAAACGCCGCCCCCGCCACCATCTCCGGGCGGGTTTCGGACGGGGGGCGCTGGGCCAGAACCACTTGGCCCCGCTCATCCAAAATATAGAGATTGCTCCGCTTGCCCAGCAGGGAGAGCACCAGTTCAAAGCGCCCGTCCCCGGACTCGAAGGCCAGGGCAAGCACTCGGTCCTCGCCCCATAGGCGCGCGCCCGTAAGACGCGCGCTGCTCAAATGCGCGCGGATCCAACTCACGAAAGCCGGCGGGTTCTGGGGGGCCTTGGGGAGTCCCGCCACTTGGGAAAGTCGACCCGACGCCGAGTCCGCGCAAAGAAGGAGAAAACGCTTGTGCGCCTTTTCGTCCTGGGGATGGCGCCCATAGAGGGTCAAAACGATACGGTCGCGCCCGGGCTGAACGCAGCGCTCCAGACGGTGGCCCGTAAAGCGGCCGTCGAGGAGTTCGGCAACCCGGCGCAATTCGCTGAAGTTAAGCACCCGACAATCCCCCTAGCTCTGACAGACCGGACAGTAGTGGGCGCTGCGCTGGGCGACCACGCGGCGCACGATCGTGGCGCCACAATCCAGGCAGGGCTGGCCCTTGCGGGCGTAGACCCGTCGCTCGTCCTGGTAGCCGCCATCGCTGCCATCGGGCGCTACGTAATCGCTGATACTCGACCCGCCGGTTTCGATCGAGCGCTTGAGAACCCGAACCACGGCCTGGGCGAGTTTCTCGGCCTCTTGGCGGGTGAGCCGGGCTGCCCTCCGGCCCGGGCGGACCCCGGCCAGGAAGAGCGCCTCGTCGGCGTAGATATTGCCGACCCCGGCCAACACCGCCTGATCGAGCAGCAACGCCTTGATGGGGATGCGGCGCTTGCGGCTTGCCGCAAAAAGTCCCGGGCCGTCGATTTTCAGGGCGTCACCCCCCAAGCGGTCCAACCGGGGATGAAGCTCGCCGGGCCGTAGCCAGAACAATTTTCCGAACTTCCGCACGTCCCGGAAATAAACATCCGGCCCGTCCCCTTCGATTCGGAGAGTGAGATGCGTGTGGCCATCGGGCTTGAATGCGCCCTGATCCTCCGGGGCCAGGGAGGCGCGCGCCGTGGCCGAGAGCAAACGCGGACTGGTGGCCCGGCTCGAAAAGAGTTGCCCCGTCATCCCCAGGTGGATCACCAGGGTGCTTTGATCGCCCAGGCGAACCAGCAGGTACTTGCCCAGGCGATCGATGGCGTCGATCTGAGCGCCGGGCAGAACCGCCTGGAGCCGGGACGGTGGCGTCACGAAAACGTAGCTGGGCCCAGTGGTGGTGATGGCCGCGATGCGGCGGCCCACCAGGAGCGGCGCAATGCGGCGACGTGTCACTTCGACTTCGGGCAATTCAGGCATGGACTCGGAGCAGTCTAGCCCGCATCTTTGGTCCACCCCCGGTCCGGAGAGACGGGCGCCCGGCGCCCGCAGGAAAACCCATGAGTGACAGCACCACCCCATTCTCCCGCAACCGGAACCAGCGACGACGGACCCCGCGCCCGCCACCCCAGATTTCCACCAACGATTTCGAACGCGCCGCTCTCCGGCACCTGGATCGCTATCCCTGCTCCACCGCAGGCCTGCGCGCGGTGCTCGAAAGGCGGGCCCAACGCAGCCATGCCCACCACGGGGGTGACCCCGCCGAGGCCGAAGCCCTGATCGAGGCGACCCTTTCCCGCATGCATGAACAGGGATTGCTCGACGATCGGAGTTACGGACAAGCGCTCGCGCGCCGACTGCGCACTCGGGGCGGTTCCCTGCGCCGCATCGCCGTACGACTCCACGAGAAGGGGATCGCGTCTCACCTCCGGGCGGAGGTGCTGGAAGAGGCGGGGGGGGACGAAGCCGAACTCAAGGCCGCGCGTACCTACGCGCGCCGAAGGGGGCTGGGGGTGCATCGCCGAGGCCCTGATCCCGGCCTCTTGGCACCGATGGAACTCGCCCAGGATGACGAGAGCCAGGCTCACGCCGAGAGCCAGCGG
>DUCT01000052.1 GCA_012959665.1 Myxococcales bacterium
CACTTCCGAGCCCACTTCCGAGCCCTTGGAGTAGGGAGACCGAGGCCCGAGTAGACCCGGGCGGAGTAGATCGAGGCCGAGTTCAGCCGGCCTTGATGCGCGCGAAGGCCCAGTCGAGCCAGGGAAGCAGGGCGCGGATATCGTCGGTTTCCACGGTCGCGCCGCCCCAGATCCGCAATCCGGGGGGGGCGTCCTTGTAGGAATTGATGTCGAAGGCAACGGCCTCGCTGTCGAGAAGGCTGCCGATCTTCTTGGCCGCTGCGGCGCGTTCTTCCTGGGACTGATCGAGGAACCAGGGGTCGACGATCTGAAGGCAGATCGACGTGCACGAGCGCGTTTCCGGCGCCTTGGCGAGAAAGTCCACCCAGGCGGTGCGCGCCACCCAATCCGTCAAACACGCAAGGTTCGCCTCGGAGCGGGCGATCAGGGCCGGGAGACCGCCGACTTCCTCAGCCCAGCGCAGTGCGTCCAAGGCGTCCTCGACGGCGAGCATTGAGGGGGTGTTGATCGTGGCCCCCTGGAAGAGCGCTTCGATCACTTTTCCGTTCTTGGTCATTCGGAAAATTTTGGGCAAGGGGCGGGGTGGGACGAAGTTCTCCAGGCGTTCGACGGCCCGGGGCGAGAGCGCGAGCATCCCGTGAGCGGCCTCGCCTCCGAGCACCTTTTGCCATGACCACGTCACCACGTCGAGTTTGGCAAATGGCACATCCATCGCGAATACCGCCGAGGTGGCGTCGCAAATGGCCAAACCTTCGCGCTGCTCGGGAATCCAATCGGCGTTGGGAACCCGAACCCCCGAAGTCGTGCCATTCCAGGTGAAGACCACGTCCCGGTCAAAATCGGCTTGGGCGAGATCCGGTAGATCCCCATAGTCGGCGGTGATCGCCCGCAGGTCGTCGAGGGCCAGCTGCTTCTGAACGTCGGTGAGCCAACCCTGGCCGAAGCTCTCCCAGGCGAGGACATCCACGCCCCGTTCGCCCAGCAGGGACCAGAGGGCCATTTCGAGGGCGCCTGAATCCGAGGCCGGAACGATGGCCAGCCGGTAGTCGTCCGGTATGCCGAGCAGAGTTCGAGACTGATCGATCACCCCATGGAGCTTCCCCTTGGCCGGGCCCGAGCGGTGGGAACGACCCAGGAGGGCATTTTCCAGGGTGGACAGTGACCATCCCGGCCGCTTTGCACAGGGGCCGGAGGAAAACTGGGGACGGGTCGGTCGGGTATCGGGTTTCATCTCGATCCTTGGGGCGATATCGGAAGAGGGGATGACGAAGGGGCGGACGGCGCAGAGCGCGGGATGCAGGGCGCGGAGTC
Source organism: Myxococcales bacterium (assembly GCA_012959665.1). Lineage (GTDB taxonomy): Bacteria > Myxococcota_A > UBA9160 > UBA9160 > UBA4427 > JAZXM01. The sequence continues at coordinate 1,312 of DUCT01000052.1, forward strand.
TATCAAGCGGGCGGGCGCGGGCCAGCCGGGGTAAATTCCGCCGTCGCCCGGGTGGCTGCCGCCGAAATCGCGAGTCGAAGACCGCGTAGGGTCGGCATCCGGGGTCGGTGAACTGAAGAGGGGACGTGGTTTTGACACTGAACAGAGCAGGGCGCGCCGGCGGGCAGACGCAATCCCAATGGGGGGCCCGCTCGCTCTTTCGTTGGGGGAGGCTCGGCTTTTGCCTCTTGGTGGGCTGGGGGCTCGCGGGCTGTGCGCCGTGGCAGGTGGTGAGAATCGACGCCCAGCCGGAACCTGTTCGGGTGTTCGTCGACGGGGAGTCGGTGGCCGAGATCCCAGCGGCCGGTCTCCGGTTGCGTGCCGATCGAAGCCACGTTCTGCATTTCGAGCGCGAGGGCTATCGCGCCGAGCAGGTGATCGTCGAGAGTCTCGCGAGCTCCGCCGGTCCCGAGCTCCAACCCGGGGAAATCTCTGTCCGCCTTCGCCCGGTGGAGGTGCGTGGCCGAAAAATCGACGTCGAATTGCAGTCGCTCCAAGTGGAAGGGGGGGGGCAAAAATGAGCAGTCAGAGCGGTCCCTATTACGACCTCCCCGTGGCCCGCATCGTCGAGGAAACCCACGACGCGCGCTCCATCATTCTGAGCGTGCCCGAGGAGTTGAAGGCGACGTTTAGCTATACGGCCGGGCAGTTCCTGACTTTTGGCGTGCCCTTGGAGGGGCACCAATGGGTGCGCTGCTATTCCCTGGCAAGCTGTCCCGACACCGAGAGCGAGCACAAAGTCACCGTCAAGCGGGTGGAGGACGGGCGAATTTCCAACTGGTTCAACGATTCCGTGACCCCGGGCCAGACCTTGCATGTGATGAAACCCGCGGGCCATTTCTGTCTTCAGGCCCGGGAGACCCCGCTGGTTTTTTTCAGCGGAGGCAGCGGCATCACTCCGGTGATCTCGATCCTGAAGAGTGCGCTGGCCACGACCCAGCGTTCCATGCACTTGGTCTATGGGAATCGCGATCAGGATTCGATTATTTTTGGCGCCGAGTTGAGAGCGCTTGAGGCGGAGTACCCCGGTCGCCTCAAGCTGGTGCATCGCCTGGACGACACCGATGGATTTCTCGATCTTCCCTCGGCCCGGTCCGTTGTGGCCTCGGCCCCGGGCGCGGATTTTTACGTCTGTGGCCCCGGTCCGTTTATGGACGTGGTGGAGGAAGCGCTGGCCGCGGAGTCGGTGCCCGATGAGAGAATTTTCATCGAACGTTTTGTTTTGCCGGAACTCGAGGCGCCGGCCCCGGGTGCCGCCGCCGCTTCGACCGGGGAGGCGGACTCGGCGCAGGTCTATCTCGATGGGGGCGTACACACCGTCGCGGTGCAACCCGAGGAGACGATCCTGGCGGCTTGCCATCGCGCGGGGATCGACGCCCCCTGCGCTTGCACCGAGGGCTATTGCGGGGCCTGCATGGCCCGGGTCAAGGCCGGCGAGGTCGAGATGCTGCTCAACGACGGAGGCCTGGACGACGATCAGGTGGAGGAGGGTTGGGTCCTTACTTGCCAGACTCGGTTGAAATCCGCGGGCGTCGAGATCGAATACCCGGACGCCGAATAGAGTTTTGTCGGGTCGGCGGCTCCGCCTCGGGCGTTCGCGCTCGGGGCCAGTCCTCAGTCGACGAGTTTGAGGCCGATCACACCGGCGAGTTCTTCCAAGGCCTGCTCCGGGGCGTCGACTTTGATGGTCGTCATGCCCAGGGCTCGGGCCGCCTTGAGGTTGCTGCCGATATCGTCTAGGAAAACCGCCTCGGAAGGCGTCACGCCCAGCCGCTCGCAGGTCAGGATATAAATGCGCGGGTCGGGTTTGCGCAGGCCTTCCACGCTGGACTCGACAAAGACATCGAAGCGGTCGCTAAGAACCCGGGTCCCGTCGTTGGCCCCGGTCGGCCCCGCATTGGCTTGGGCCTCAGGGTTCTCGTTGCGGCTCTGGGCGTCGTTGCTGTCGTCATTGTCGGCAGCTTCATTAGCCCAGTTGTTGGTCAGGGCCGCGGTCAAGAAGCCCTCGGCGCGGATGCGGCGAATGGCTTCAAGCATGCTCGGCCGGGGTAGGGCGGCGGCGGCCATGTGCTCGAACATGGTTCGAGCCGAAAGGGTCTGACCCGCCGCTTGGCAGTCGCTTTCGAAATCGGTGTAAAAGGTCTCCATGGAGATTTCGCCGCGCTCGAGCCTGGACCAGGCGCCGTCGGGTGAGGTGTCGGCGACGACGCGATTTACGAAATTCGCGGGAATCCCGAGTTCGCGTTCGTAGGCCGCGATGGCGTGGAGGGGCGAGCCGAGAACGACGCCGCCGAGATCGAAGATGATGGCTCGAATCGTCATGGGGTGCGGAGCCTAACAGGCTCATCCCGGGCGGTGTGAAGACCGGCAAGAATTTTCCGAACCTCGGCGAATCCGGCCAACTCATTCGTGGCGGCCCACTGTGAACCCACTCCCCCGGCAAGGCCGCCCAGGAAGCCGAGGCCCCCGATGCCCAGGGCGAGCCGAGCCAGGAATCCTCGGCGTTGTTCCCGTACCCGCCAGCCGGCGCCGCCCAGGAGCAGGCCCGCGCCCAAGAGACCCCCGGCTTGTTTCAGTTCCCGGCGTCGACGGATGCGTGCGGCTTCCTCGCCCGCGCGCAACTCCGACTCGGCGTGGGCTAGAGCCGCGGGGCTCGGCGGCGGCCAGGCCCGGGGTGGTCCGGTAGCCGGGCGCGGGACGAGTTCTAAGTCGGCGACGAGTCCGGCGTGGTCCGAGTACGTGCCGGGTTCACCGTCGAATTCGAGTCCGCGATCGTACGTGCGCTCAAGGCTAAGGGCGCGAAGCTCTGTTTGCCGGCCGCTGCGGGAGAGGATCAGATCAATCCGGGCCTCTCGGGCGTCCTCGCCGCGATAGGGATGGGCGCTGAGGCAGGTGGGCTGACGCCGGTCCAGGGCGACGGCCAGATCGCTCAATCCCCCGATGCCGCCCAGGATTTGGTAGGCGCTCTCGCCCTCCTCGGAATTGAAGTCGCCAGCGGCCACCACCGGGGTGGAGAGCTTGCGCACATGGGCCGCGAGTTGAACCGCCTGGGCTACCCGAATGCCAAGGTTTTCGTCGGGGTTGCCCTGGGTGTTGTATCCCGCCTGCAGGTGGGTGCCGATGAAGGTCACCGGGCCCTGGTCGGTGGCGAGTTCGAGGCTCACGAAGCCCTTGCCCCCGTAGAAATCGGCCTGTTGGGGTCGTTGGGGGAGCCCGGCCAGGCGAAACAGGGTGAAGTGGCGCTGGTTGACGGGTAATCGGCTCAGCACCATCAACCCGCTGCCCCCGAAAGCGGCTTCCCGGTGCCAGATGGTCGTGTAGCCAGCTCGGCGTCCCGCCTCGGCCAGGATCTTTCGCGCGCCCGGGGTCCAGACTTCCTGGAGCGAAATGACGTGGGCTCCGGATCGGGCGAATTCCTCACCGATGGCGTGCATGCGGGCGTCGTGATGCCGGGTGAGGCCCAGGGGAAGGCCCCAAACATTCAGATTTAGAACGCGCAGTCGCATGGGGACCCAGGGTAGCAGCGCCGTGGGTGCGAGCCTTAGCGGTGGGCCTCGGGTGCGGGTGATCGCTGGGGATGCGGGCGATCGGCGAAGATGCGATCGGCGCGGATGGATGCGCGGATGGATGATCGGCGCGGATAATCGGTGCGGATAATACGCGCGGATAATAGGCGCGGATAATACGCGCGGATAATACGCGCGGACAATAGGTGCGTGCCGTCCGAGGGGGCTAGGCTCGGGTCTTCCTTGTTTTCCCGGTTTAGGAGAGCCCCTATGTACGAGCAAATTCTTTACGAAGTCACGGATCCCATCGCCACCATCAAGCTCAACCGCCCGAAGCAACTCAATGCCTGGACGGACAAAATGGCGGCGGAGGTCAAGCATGCCATGGCCCGGGCTGAGGAGGATGAGCAAGTGGTGGTGATCGTGTTGACGGGTGAGGGGCGGGGCTTTTGCGCCGGCGCCGACCTGAAGGGGCTGCAGAATTTGAGCGAGGGCCAGGGCTTGGCCCAGGGCTCAGGCCGCAGCGGTCGGGACGGCGATTCTCTCAAGGCCAATCCGGGCAACGCCGAGATGGCTGCGTCCTTCCGGGGGCATTACTCCTACCTCATGTCTATTCGGAAGCCGGTGATCGCCGCCATCAATGGCCCCTGCGCCGGAATGGCCATGCCGATCTCGCTTTGCTGCGACTTGCGCTTCGCCTCGGACAAGGCGCTCTTCACCACGGCCTTCGCCCAGCGCGGCCTGATCGCCGAGTGGGGCATCAGTTGGACCCTGTCTCGGCTGGTGGGCCCCGCCCACGCGATGGACCTGATCCTTTCCGCGCGCCGGGTGGATGCCGCGGAGGCCGAGCGCATCGGATTGGTCAACAAGGTCTACCCCCACGATGAATTGATGCCGGCCGTCTACGCGTATGCCCGGGAGATGGCGACTCGCTGCTCACCGAGTTCCATGGCGGTGATGAAGCGCCAGATCTATCAGGATATGACCGAGAGCCTCGGCCATGCCAACGACGATTCCCTGAAACTGATGCGGGAGAGTTTCGATCGCCCGGATTTCTCCGAAGGCGTTCGCTCGTTCTTGGAAAAGCGCGCGCCGCGATTCGACCGGGTCTAGTCCGGGGCGCCCGGCGCCGCGGACAGGGCAGCCCGCAGTGTCGCGGCATCCCGGGCGAAAAGAAGCGCGGGTTGGGCGGGTTCCTTTTCGTCCCCCGGCTCTCCCGCCAAGGGGATCAGGAGCGCACCGGGGCCGGCAGCGTCCGCCAGGGCGCGCCAATGGGCCCAGCCTGGAGGGGGATCCAGAGCGAACAGGAAGCCCCTTCGTTCCCCGGGTTCCAGGCCCAACTCGGTCTTGATCGAGGCCAGGGCCCGGCGAATGA
>DUCT01000053.1 GCA_012959665.1 Myxococcales bacterium
TCAGCGAGCAACTCGCCGATCACGACGTCGCCGAAGCCAAAGCCCACCGCGGGAATGGCTTTGCCTCCGAGCTTTTCGCTGAGCCCGTCGTAGCGCCCGCCGCCACAGATGGACCGGAGGGTGGCGCCGGTGTCGAAGGCTTCAAAAACGATCCCCGTGTAATAGGCGAGACCCCGAACCACCGAGGCGTCGAAGACCACCTGATCCCGGACCCCGTAGGCCTCGAGCAAATCGAAGAAGCGGCGCAGATCGGCCAGGGCCGGGCTGTCGGCGGAAACGTGCTCGGCCGCTTCGTCGAGGCTCTGGGCCGAGAGCAGGGCGATGACTTCCCGGGCCGAGGCCTCGTCGAGACCGACGTTGCCCTTGGGATCGGTGAGTTGTTCCACCACGGTGTCGGCGCCCACCTTGGCGATTTTGTCGATGACGATGCACAGGGGCTCGAAGACCTCGGGTCGCTGGGCGAGCACCCCCTCGCGCAGGCTCTCCTCCAGCAGGGCCCGGCTGTTGACCCGGACCTGGACGTCGCCCCGGGCCAGACCGATGGCGTCCAGCAGGCTGAAGATCGCCCCCACGAGTTCGGCCTCGGCGGTGACCTCGGACTCGCCCCAGACATCCATGTTCCACTGAAAGTGTTCGCGCTTGCGCCCCCGGGTCATGCGCTCGTAACGCCAGTTCTGGGTAATTGTGAACCAGCGCGTGGGCATTCGCAGACCGCCCGCCCGGGCGATGATCATGCGGGCTACCGACGGGGTCATCTCCGGGCGCAGGGCCAGGTGCCGGTCGTGGATTTCGAAGTGGTAGAGCTGGTCGACGATCTCTTCCCCGGCTTTGCGGGTGAAGAGTTCGGCGTGCTCCACCATGGGGGCATCGACCTCTTCGAACGCGTAGCGGTGGGCCACGGCGCGAAAATGGTCGAAGAGCCACTCGCGCCGGCGGTAGTCCTCGGGGTAGAAATCCCGGGTGCCGCGGGGAGGCTGAAGGGCTTTTTTGCTCAAGGGTTTGCTTCTCCGGCCCCCTATTTACCACGCCTTTGGGGCTTGCGCGCCTCCCCGGGGCGGAATTCCCGGCTTCCGGGGAGGCCGATTGCTGATCCTATTGCTAAACCCCTTGGATTCAAGATGTGGAGGAGTTTCAGAATGCGTAGGCACTTTTTTGGGCTTCGGGGCCCATTGGCGACCGTCCTCTGTGCTGCCCTGTTTTTTTCCGGGTGCGGTGGAGAAGAAGCTCCCGCCGCCAAGTCCGTCCCCGGGGCGAAGCCAGCCCCGAAAGCAGCCCCGAAAGCAGCCCGCTCCACGACTCCAGACAACCTCCCCGAGGCGCTGGTTTTGGGGCTCGCCCAGTTTCCGCCCAAGGGCGAGGGTCCGCCCAAGCCCCTCCCGGCCACGATGACCTTTTTGGTTCGTCAAAATGGCGAGTGGGTGGTCAGCCAGATCGACGACACGGACAGCGACGTCTTCCACAAGGTCCTTCATTACACCACGCCCCAGGGCGAGGAAGTTCTTCTGAGCGGCGGCGGCTCCAAGGCCATGTTGAAGCTCTGGCGGAAGACCGACGCAGGACACGTGGCCGAGACGATCTGGGAGAAGGATTTTGGCGGCCGATTCAGCCGTATGCGCGATATCGAGGTCGGGGATCTCTACGGAGACGGGACTTCGGTTATCGCGGTGGCGACCCACGATCAGGGGGTCGTGGCCCTGATCAAGCCCGAAGGCGAAGGCTACGCGGTGGAGGAAATCGACCTCGAGCCGAACACCTTCGTGCACGAAGTCGAGATTGGCGATCTGGATGGGGATGGGGTGCTCGAGGTTTATGCCACGCCGAGTGAGCCCAACAAGCTCGATGGAAGCACCCAATCCGGGCGGGTGACCCGCTACGTGCCGGCGAAGGGCGAGGGCCGGGTGGTGGTGGCCGATCTGGGCGACCGGCACGCCAAAGAGATCCTCGTCGAGGATCTTGACGGGGATGGGAGCGATGAGCTCTACGTCATTGTCGAGGGCAATTACGACAAGAAGACCAAAGCGCTGTCCCGGAAACTGGAGATTCGCCGCTACCAGGCGGGCACGGATCCTACCAAGGGGGTAGTGATCGGTGAATTCGACGATTACCTGGGTCGCTTCCTGACCGCCGGGGATCTGGATGGCGATGGACAGATGGAATTGGTGGCGGCGCTCAAGAGCGCCGGGGTCTGGATGCTGACGCCCGGGGAAAATCCCGATTCACCCTGGAAAAAGAAGCTCATCGATCGCAAATCCGGTGGTTTCGAGCATGCCTCGATCATCGCCGACCTCGACCGGGACGGGCGTTCGGAACTCTACGTGGTCAGCGATAAGGACGGCGAGGTTCGGCGCTACACCTGGGAGGACGGCAAGTCGGTACGCGAGGTGATCCACAAGAGGACCGGGGGAAACACGGTTTTTACGTGGAATATCATGCCGATACCCGCTGAGCTGGCCCCTTAGGCCGAGGCGCGTGCCCCCGGTCGCCGGTTTACGGGGAGCCCGGGGCAAGATCTCCCTGTCGGGAGTGGTGCTTTTTCAACACGTTAGGACGATCGGCTCGAGCGAGTTCCGGGATCGCTCCGGGGCAGCCTCAGGGCGCGGTTTTTCCTCGCGCTGGGGTCCGCCGTGGCGCATTGTATACCCGCGGCTGGTCCGCATTCCTAAAATATGAATCGCGTTTGTGTGGACGGGCAACGTTCCCGACGAACGTGTTTTTGAAAGGGCTAAGCGAAAGATGAAGAAGGCCGTTTCATCGCACTTCGTCCGCATCGGGCGCCTTCCCGGGATGCACCGGGCCATTGTTTTTCTGCTCGCCTTGACCGGATTAGCGGCTGGGCTTGCACCGACCCGGGCAGAGGCCTTCGAAGCCATCGACGGTCGCTTCGAAGCCCATGGTTATTACGAAATGCAGTTGCGGACGATCAATCGCAACTTCGGTGGCCAGTGGGATCTCACCCAGTGGTACAACGTGTTCAACCTGGAACTTGAACTCGATCTTGTTCAGGACACCCACGGCATCCTCGACCTGCTGGAAGTCTATGTCCGCATCGAGGCCCGCTACGACTGCATCTATTCTCATGGCTGTGGGATGTTTCCGGGTGTCGATGTCTACGGCAATGACGCCGAGAACCTGCCCCCGCGCCTGCTCAGCAACAATGAGTACGCCTATGCCGGGTCGATTTTAATTGCCGACAACGGTCCCCGGGGCAGGAACAGTGAGGCGCTGGAATTTGCTGACGCAGTCACGTTGGACGAACGCGCCGAGAGGGGGCTCAGCGGTCCATTGCAAGACCCCTATACGATCAAGACCGTTCCCGGCTTTGGGGGCATCTACCAGGGCGCGCCCGAGGGGCTCGGGGATGTCGACTATGCCGGGCTGATGCGTTGCGGCGTAGGGAGTGTGGTAGGCAGTGGGGGCAATGCCTACTGCCCCGACGATGGGCAAAAGTTCTTGCCGGGTCGGATCGCCGCGCGGTTCTGGGACGCGGACCGAAATCGTCGCAAGGAAGGGACCGGGGGAGCCCCCGGTGAGCAACCCGCCGTGGACGACGGGACCGAGGGCGCTCCGTACCTGATCGCCATGGAGCCCTTTCTGGACTTCAAGTTCTCTTCGATCCCTGTCATTGGTGGCTCGGGCAACGGGCACCCCATGCTCATCATGGGTCCCTGGTTGCCGGAGAATTTCGTCTCGACCAACGCCACCCTGGCCGGGCTGCCGAATACCCTGGACCAGAGTCGAGTTTCCCCCCAGAGCCTGAGCGCGGGCCTCGGCGCCAATGCCATGCGCCCGATTCCGATCTTTCGCGAGGACAATCCAGGCCAGCGCCAGATCTACATCATTCAGCAGACCGAGCTTAACCTCCCTCCCGTCGTAGATAACGACGGAAACCTCGTCCCAGCGGACGTCGGTCCGGGTCGCTGGGAAACCATCAATCCGGTGAGCGGCCAATTCGGGGATGAGCGCGATTGGAACAACAGAGCGGCCCGGCCCGACGAGGCCCGTGGCCTGTTCGTCCCCAGCAAGCCCCTGCGCACGGCGCTGGCCAATGGCGGTTTCGGGGAATATCCGTTCAATATTTCCGAGATCGACCGCGCCTTCAATCGCGGCGCGAGCCAGCAGGATGAGGGGGAACTCAAAGAGGCCTACATCGATGTCGAGATGTTTGACAGCCGGCTTTGGCTGCGGATCGGCAAGCAGAGCATCGTGTGGGGAAAGACCGAACTCTTCCGAACCACGGATCAATTCAACCCCCAGGATTTTGCTCTGGCGACATTGCCGAGCTTGGAGGAATCGCGGATCGCCCTCTGGAGCATGCGCGGGGTCTGGTCCTTCTACGAGGTGGGCCCGTTCTCGGATGTGCGTCTGGAACTGGCGCTCAATTTCGATGATTTCGAATCGGCAGATCTTGGGGCCTGCGGAGAGCCCTACGCGGTCAATCTGATCTGCGCGTTGACCTTCGGGAGTTGGGCCCACGGTATCACGGGGCTTGGCGTTGCAGGACTCGTGCAACCGCCGGATCCCTGGGACGACGCCGATGGAATGGAATTCGGGGCCCGGCTCGAGTGGCGCTGGGATCGCTTCAGCTTCGCGATTACCGATTTTTACGGCTACGACGACTTTCCCTACACGGTTCGGCTCAGCACCTACAATCGCAATGTGGATTGGCGGTCCGGACGGCCGCGAATATACCTCCAGACCCCGGACCAGCTGGCCGACATAGAGGCCTATGGCTGCGCCTCGCCGGTTGGGACAGGCGTCGTGCACCCCCTGGCGGATGGTCAGGCAAACTACGCCCTGGATCCCACCGGCCCGGGCACGAGGATTTCGTACTCGGGGCCGGAGAACGCCGGTTGTCTGACGCGAGGAGCGACGAATCGCAACATACGAAATCTTTCGCCGCTGGATGTAGATGGAAATGTGCTGTTGGATGGCGATGGAAATCCCCCCGAATCGTGGAGCGTGCCCTACCGGGCGAGCCCGGACGCATCGAAGTTTGGCGCCCCGACGAGAGACAACGCGCTCAAGTATGTGGCAGGCGTTTGGCTGAACGACACCGCGTTGAGCGACCCGAGTCCCGACGAGCCTCGCCGGCGTTACTCCCAAGCGACGGTTGCGGATCCGACTCAACTGGCCCAACCCTTTCACGCCTGGGAAAAAGGTCCCCAGGCGGATGCCTGCGACCCGGGTTCAGCCTACAGGGCGCGTCTGGTGGCTGAGGGGTACTGCAACGACGCGACGCCCGGTTCCTTGGGGCGCCGGACTTTCGATCCGCAGAAATTTATTGATGTCGGAGTATCAGGAACTCCCGACCTGGTTCCCAATCCTCGCTACAACCCCAACTACGACCCGCGTTTCGATCGTCATTTCAAGGTGAGTGACTACGACGAAGCGAGCCTGGCCGCTGGCAATCCGAACGCCCAGTTCGCGCTTCAGGCCAACCCGGGCAACACGATTGCATCGACGCCGGTGCTCTTCGATCCATTCCAGGCTCTTACCGCGCCGTTGAAAAGCGACGGCCCGGGATTCGTCAATTTTGTCGAGGATTACGGCGCTGCTTGGTGGGGCAACGCCTATGACCCCGACCTTGCAGAATTCGACCCGCGCAACTCGCTGGACAGCAATCCGATCAACATGAGCCTGTTCAATTTCATCTGCGCTGTCACGGTAGGCTTCAGTTCGCTGGACCCGTCCTCGTGTGCCCTGACCGTATTCACTAGCACGAACCAACCCAGCGGCGGAGATCCCGGGGGCCCGCGAATCTCGGCCATAATCGGAAACTTTCTTAGCGGAAGCGCGTCATTTAGCGGATTCCTGGGCACCGCGACTGACGCGGTCCTCAGCAAGGGCCCCCGTATCCCCAACGGAATGGCGATGCCCCTGGTGCAGCTCCATACAGACTTGGGGGCCAAGGATCTGGGAAAGGAAAGCAACACCACACTCTGCTCCTCGGTCTTCGGATGTGGACGAGACGCCTTTCGGACGACCGATTCCCGCCGGCACTGGGCCGATCGGCTTGTGGGCAACCCTGCCCTAAACGATCCCGAGACCAGCATCTATCCCTGGATCTACTCCCGGGAATCCGAAAGCTACAACTGTCTTGGCGCGAACCCGGACCTGAACGCATTCGGCGGCCTTACCCTGTGCGGTGGCCTCGCGATCGGCGATCGCAATGTGGTACAGAACAACAGCGGTACGAGAGGTCAGTTCAACGTGGATTACGCCCTGGACCGGGGCCTCAGTCCCGAGCAGGAAGCGCTTTTGGGCTGCGGTCCCTATTTCAGGGGATCGTGCGGCGCAAACGGCGCCGACTTGATGTGGGCTGAAGGCAGCGCGATTCTCCAGTCTTTCGTGGGGAGTGACTCGATCGGTATTTCGTTTTCGGATCTTGGAATCGGCGCTCTTGTTCAGTCAGATTTTGGCGATCGCCTGACGGATAACGGAAGCCTGGCCCTCGAATACCGAACCGACAGCCGGGTGACCGGGAGCAACGGTCGCCTGATCCGGATCACTCCGGGGGAACTGGTCGAGGTCGCGACGGCTTTCGCCCCATGGTCGGACAACCCTGTCTCCCGAGTCCCTGCACTGGGCTCCAACGGCTACCTCGTCGCTGGAAACCCCAATCTGTTTAGTCCCATGTCTCCGGGGCAAGGATCGAACCCCTGCGACCTGAGCGCCGATCGATTGCTGCAAACGAATGGGTTTTTCAACCCTACCCAGGCCCGCGCTTCTTCGCGTTGCTGGGACTTGCGTGACTACTACCGGGCCTATGGGATTCAGCCCGGAACTTTGGCTTTCGAAGTCCTTGAGCTGGGGGCGCCCCGGTGCACCACGGCCGATATCGGAGGCCCCCTGGGCGCGGCGGGCGTGCTGCCCGGCTGCCGAAGCAAGTGGAATTCGATTGCCTACCAGCCCCTGGATAGCTGGGACGGCGTGAGTGCACTCACCCCGAACAACCCCGATGCGGGTTATCTGGGCAACAACTGGTTTGGCCAAGTGCTGAGCTATAAGGCGGCGGCTTTTGATCCGAACAACGACAGCCTTCAGAATCCTCGGACCGACTATCGCCAGTGGAGTTCGAACCCGAGCGCTTACGATCCCGACACCAACTCATTGGCCTCGCCCTTTCCCTTGGCCTCGGCCACTGATGAGGGGGGCGTTGGTTGCGGCACAGGCGACCCCGACAATGTGGCCAACTACGATTGTTACGTTTTCAGCCCGGATGCCGAGGCCCCGGGGCTAGCGGCCCTGCCCAGCGGTGTCAGTGTCCGGCTGAATTCTGCGTGGGAACTCGCGGCCGACCCGCGTCGCGACGCCGCCCGCGCTTCGCTTCGCTCGGGGCTGAACTGGGGCGTTTTTGCGGCGGGGGGTGCGAGTAGTCCCTGCGACCCGTCCCTTTACACCAGTGAGAGCCAGATGCGCAACGACCCGAATTGTTACTTGGGGGGTTGGCGCCAGGGCGTGGACGGCGATCCGGATCGGGTGGGCCTGAACGTCAATGTGAAGTTCCTCTATCCGGAATATGCCCAGGCTCTGGGAGCCGAAGCGAGCAACCCTTTCGCCCCGATCCTGCTCTACGGACAGAGGGTCGAAAACGGCTGCACGCCGGGCAGTTCATGGATTTATATCCAACGAACCGACGACAACCAGTTGCTGCCCCCGGCCGAGTGCGCCGAGGTTTTTAGTAACCCGACGGAAACGTTGGCCGGGCTGCCCTGGGAGACTGACCTCAGCGGCGGTGCGGGCCATCCATTTACCGGGGAGAGCTTTGATAACGAAATGGCAGGCCTCTCTTTCAACCTGCTGATGATGTTGGTCACTTTTTCGCCGGAGTTCACCGATGGTCTGGCCAGCGTGCGCGGTTTCGTGAACCCTGAGATCTACGAGCACCGTTACATCTACGATGAGGAGTGGATGTGGAACCCCGAGTGCGACGGCGTGCAGAAGACCGATGAAGAGTGCGGCGGACGCCGATTCGTGGCGGTCGCCTTCCCCCAGCAAGGATTTCAACTTCCCTATTCCGCGTATGGGGCGACTGACAGGGACGTGGACACCCTGATCCCCAACGGCCGGGTGCGTATGGTTTCGGGGTGGCGTTCTCTGGGCATCACCAATATGCCCAGGGTGTCTGACCGGGCGGGTCATATCCCTAACCCATTGCTCCCCGGCGTCGAGAACAAGCTCCAGCGCGATCCGAGCTTGCCCAATATCTTGACCGTGTTTCCCGACTTGCTGATGCGCGAGTGCACGTCGGCCCGCCTGAATACGGATGACAAGTCCGCCGCGGAGCTCTACGCCAACTGCGGCACCGCAGCCAATGGGGGTAAGGACGATTGGACGATCAACCCGGCGACCAATAAGCCCTGGCAGGAGCTGCGACTGGGAACCTTCGGAGTTGCCGACACGCCCGACGGCGGATTGCTTGAGTCGCTCCAGTGGGACTACGCGTTCACCGGCAGCGAGAACGAATTCATGGCGATGATCCCCTACTGCGAGGATCTCGAATACACCCAGCGTCACATCTACAATATCCAGGGCGATGCCCTCGGCGGAGCCAATGATCGTGGAAAATACGGATTTAACCGCATGGATTGCTCCCGGGGTCTGAATGGAGAGACTCTCGGCTCCGAGCGCTGCACATTTATCACGCCGCAATACTGCTCCATCGTTCAGGCTCTCTCGGGGATCGCCGGGCAGAAGCGCAACATTGTCCGCGCGGGTGGGAACGAGAACTTTGGTCGGCGCACCATGCAGTGGCAGTCGGGCAGTGAGATCTATCTCGCCTACAACCGGCGCAACGTGCTCGGCTTCTCGATGGATTTCGCTGAAGATGTGACGAAATCGAATTGGAGCATGGAGTTTACCTGGATCGAGGGCATTCCGTTCACGGACTCGGACTCCTACAACCTTGTGACCGAGGCCGACGATTTCAACCTGACGGTCTCGGTGGACAGGCCAACGTTCATCAACTTTTTGAACGCGAACAGGACCTTCTTCTTCAACAGCCAGTGGTTCTTCCAGTACCGAAAGGGCTATCGCGACAGCTTTACCTCGATCGGCCCCTGGAATGTGCTGGCGACCTTTGCGGTCTTTACCGGGTATTTCCAGGACCGGCTGAATCCCACCTTGGTATTCGTCTGGGACTTCCGTTCGAGTTCGGGAGGAATCCTGCCCCAGATCAACTATCGCTTCTCGGATAAGTTCTCGATGACGGTGGGTGCTTCGGTCTTCATGGGTGATCGGGGACTGGCGAATATGGGGGTGAATACCATTGGCCCCGCATCGCCTCGTGCTGGCCCCAATGCCTACATGGACGGCACGACTCCGGGTCTGTCGATTGTGCGCGATCGCGACGAAGTGTTCATGACCCTGCGCTACACGTTCTGACCGGGCGTATCCGAGTGGTGCCGGGGGATGGGAACGCGGGTCGGGTGCTCAGTGGCCGCGATCCAAGGCGCTGGTGGTGGTCATCCGCTTCACCGCCGAAGGCGTAAACGGCAGTGACTCCAGGCTATGGGATTCACGGAGCCAGCCGCCTCGGCCTGCCAGGGCGTTGACGAAGCTGGCGGCAACGGGTTCGAAAACCCGGTTGGGTGAATCGTCGGGCCAGCGCTGTTCCTCGGGGCGGTCCCCGCTGAAGCGGTGCACCAGAATCCCCACTTCGACTAGACGCTTTTTCCCCGTGTGGCTGATCCAGTAGAGGGGTTGAAGGGTCTGGTAGTCGATGTAGATCGTGATGGTACGGATCGTCTCGGATCGCTGGAGGCTGATTCCTTCGATCACCACTGCTTGGCGGACATCCCAGCGGTCGGCGGCCACGGAGAGACCGCTGGTTCCATAGTTGCGCCCCTGGGTGACGGGCCAGCCCTGTCGCTGGCCATTGAGCGGAGCGATGACGGTCTGCTCACCGCGGATACGCCAACGGTAGGCGTTGGGTCTGAGGTAGAGGCCCGTAAGCCCGGCACGCGCGTTTTCGCTGACGGCCAGGGACGGGCCCGCACCGGGCTGGATCGAAACGCCCCCGCTCAGGGCCATCCCGCCACCGCCCTGGCTCTGGTCGGCCACGCTGTAGCGCGGCATGAATGCGCCATCCACCCAGGGCGTTCCCGAGCGCCGGGTTTTGCGAAGGCTGGGTATATAGACGAACACGTCGTCGGGTTTACCCCAGCGCGTTTCGCTCCCGGGAGACCGGAATTGTCGCCATGCGAGTTCCCGCGCGCCAAAGGGCGCGGTGAACTGCCCGCCTGTAGCCCACAGGAGATTCTTGGTGTCTGGGGAGCGGTAGTCGGTCTCGGCCAGGTCGGCACGTCCGGCGGCCTGGAAGGCGAAGAACTTGCCTTCGTAGCGCATCACGGCACCCATGCGAGTGGGGAAGTCGGTGATTCGAAAGCGTCCGCGATAGCCCGCGCCTCGAAAACGTTTTTCGAGATTCCAGGCCCAGCGGGTGGCGGCCATGGGATCGTCGGGGTCGATGGATGCCTGGGGGAAGGGAACTCCCGCCACGTAGTTCGAAAGGTTCCCTTCGTCATCGAGGACAACGCCGGCCGCGTGTTTGTCGGTGGCCTCGAGGAAAAAGCGCGGCAGGGGATAGCGGCGGTGGCACGGGCCGATCTCCATCAGCATGCCTTCAAAGAAGAAACTTTCGCGGTGCCGCCAAACCTCTCGGGGGAGCAGGGTTTGGAGCGCGAGAAGGCCTTCGGCGCTGACCTTCATTCCTTCCTTGACGATCATCGGCGTGGCGTCGGTGTCGGGTCGGCCATCGGGACCGCGCGGCGATATGGATGGACATTCGCCTTCGTCGGGAGGTGCCGCGAAGGAGGGGAGGGCGAGCAGCAGGCTGGTCAAACCAACGGCGAGAATTCCCAGTGGGACCCCCGATGCCGCGAGGCCTCGCAAACTAGAGTTCGATCGATTCTTCGATGAGCATGACCGGGATGCCGTCCTCGACGGGGTAGAGAATCTTGCCGTCTTCCCGGATCAGGCCCTCTTGAATCGCGGCAGCGATGGCCTCGCCCCCGCGGTTGCGCAACTGGCCGGACTCAAATTCGCCATTCAATCGCGCGATCAACTCGGCTCCCGCGACGGCCACGGGCTGTCGGGTTTCCGGGCAAACAAGAATTTTAAGGAGTTCTTCACTGATCGGCATTGCGTGTCCCCCTGGACGAAAGCTAGCGCAGCATGGCCGACGGATAGTCGAGAATTCGGCGGGCCACGATGAGTTGATTGATTTGCTGGGTGCCTTCAAAGATGTCGTTGATCTTGGCGTCACGAAACCATTTCTCTACCAATATCTTGCGCGAGTAGCCCACGGGACCCAGGAGTTCGACGGTTTTCTGGCAGATTCGCGTGACCGCAAGCCCCGCCTTGGCCTTGGCGATGGACGCTTCGAGATTGTTGGGCTTCCCCTTGTTCATCATCCATGCAGCCTTCCAGGTCAGGAGACGCGCGGCCTGGAGATCCGCTTCCATCTCGATGACGTCGCGCTCGATGGCGGTGAGTTCCCGGGGTGGGGCGTCGTAGCGAATGGCGACGCCCTGGCGCTCGAGTTCCTCCTTGAGGAAATCCAGGGAGGCTCGCCCGACTCCGACCGCCATGGCGGCGACGATGGGCCGGCTGGCATCGAAGGTGGCCATGGCTCCCTTGAAGCCCTTGTCTCCGGTTTTCTTTGAGGATTTCTTCTGGACGTCGGGGTTGCCCAGTAGATGATCCTTCGGAACTCGGCAGTTCTCAAAGCGGAGGGAGGCGGTATCCGACGCGCGAATGCCCATTTTCTTTTCGCATCCGATGAGTTCCATGCCCGGAGTGTTGGCGGGGACGACGAATGACTTGATGCCCCCTCGGCCCGCGCTCTTGTCCACTGTGGCCCAGACAACGGTAATGCCGCCTTCCACGGTGGCGGACTGTTGCCCTGCGGTGCAGAAGATTTTGTGGCCGTTCAGGATCCATTCTTCTGTTTCCGGGTCAAAGTCTGCGGTGGTTTCGATTGCCGAGGCATCCGAACCGGCCGACGGTTCGGTGATCGCCATGGCGCCCCAAATGGGGTGGCCGTCCTCCTGGAAGCGGGAGAGGAAGAGTTCTCGCTGCTCGGGTGTACCCGCAGCGCCCACCGCCGAGCCGCCCAGGGCGGGAGTGGGCATTCTCAGGTAGAGGCCGCAATCTCCCCAGCAGATCTCCTCGGCCTGCACGCAGACGGTGACGAAACCATCCGTGGGTTGGGAGATATCGACCGGGGCACCTTGGCGGCCGACCTTCCACCAGTAGTCAATCCACTCGACGGGGAGTGTGTGTTCCTCTTCGTCGTACTTGCGCGAGATGGGGCGCATCTCTTTCCTTGCCATGGCGTTGTAGTGGGTGACTGAGATTTGGCTGTTCTCGGTCAGATCAAACGAAATGGCCATTTTATCAACTCCTCGGGTTCGGCCGCGGGGCCTTACCGGCTCTTTACCAATCGACTCTAAACCAGGGTGAGTGCTTCGAAACTGCTGATGAATCCCCCGGCGTTGCGGAGGTACATCTCGGGCAGGTACTCGCGAATGAAGCCATGCCCACCGAAGATCTGGACAGCGTCATCGGAGACCTTCAGGGCAACGCGTCGGGCTTGGCTGTAGGCCAGTGAGGCGAGCCGCGCCGAAGGCTTTCCGGTGTCCAAGGCACACGCCGCCTCCCAGGTGAGCATACGCGCTCCATCGATCTCGATGGCCATGTCGGCGATCTTGAAAGCGATGGCCTGGCGAGTCGCGATGGGAGAGCCAAAAGTTTTGCGTTCCTTCGCGTAGTCCCGGGACACCTCCAGAGCTGCGCGGCTCATGCCCACCGCGCATGCGGCCAGTCCGACGCGCCCCCGGTCGATGAGTTCACTCACCCCCGGTGGATTGTCGCCACCGAGGCGTGCACTGGCGGGTACTTGAACGCCCGAAAATCTGACCTCGGCCATGGGCAGGCCGTGGGTGCCCAAGTTCTTCTCCAACTCAGCGGTCAGGCCGTCGGCGTCACGAGGGACGAGAAAGCCCTGGGTAGAGCCCTCGCTTTCGGCAAATACGAGCACTTCATTTCCGCCCTCGAGCCAGGGGACCTGGCATTTGATGCCTTCGATACGGAACCCATTGCCCTCGGATTTTGCGGTGGTCTGGGGTCTGTGAACGTCGGAATCGAAGCGGGGTTCCACCGCGGCGAGAGCCCCGGGGACGAACTGGGGGCCGGTGAGGGTAGGCAGGATACGTTCGCGTTGTTCCTCGGTTCCGAAGCGCGCGACGGGCGTGGCCAGTAGGGATGGGGACAGAATGCCAAGAGCGGAGGAGAGATCTCCCCAGGCCAACTCCTCGGCGATCAAGCAGCCGAGCATTGCGCCGGGTTCTCCGCCCCCCCCGTATTCTTCGGGGATTCCGTTGGCGACGAGGCCAAGTTCGTGTGCACCGTTCAAGGCCGGCTGGGAGAGCGAGCCGCGCTCGTCCGACTCCCGGGCAATGGGCCTTATTTCGTTCTCAGCGAACTGGTGCACGGTTTCGACAATGAGGGCCTGTTCTTCAGTCGGCTCGAAATCGATCATGTTAGATACGCTCCAAAATGGTGGCAGTTCCCATGCCGCCACCAATGCACATGGTGACCAGTCCCGTCGTCTTGCCGCGTCGTTCAAGTTCGTCGAGGACCGTCCCGATTAGCATGGCGCCCGTGGCGCCCAGGGGATGGCCCAGAGCGATGGCGCCGCCGTTGACGTTGACTGTGTCGTGGTCCATGCCGATGTCCCGCATGGTCTTGAGGGGCACGGTGGCAAAGGCTTCGTTGATCTCGATCAGGTCGATGTCGCCGATCTCCATTCCCGCCTTGGCGAGGCACCGGGCGGTCGCCGGCGTCGGTGCGGTGAGCATAATGATGGGCTCGGCGGCTGCGGTGGCAGTCTGCAGAATTCTGGCGCGGGGCTTGAGGCCGTGTGCCTTGGCGTATTCCGGGGAGGCGATCAGGATGGCGCTGGCTCCGTCCACGATGCCCGAAGAATTGGCCGCTGTGTGAAGGTGGTTGATCGAGTCAACTTCCGAGTAACGGGAGAGCGCCTTGGCGTCCATGGAAAGCGAGGCGCCCTTGTTTACGTAGCTCCCCATGGCCTCGAACGAGGACGGAAGTTTGCCCAGGCTCTCGACGGTTCCGCCGGGCCGGGGGTGCTCATCCACAGCCAGGGTTTGCTGGCCGTCGTTGTCCTTGATGGGAACGAGGCTGGAGTCGAAGCGTCCTTCCTTCTGGGCGACGGCACAGCGCCGCTGGCTTTCCGCCGCGTAGGCGTCGAGTTCTTCGCGACTAAAGCCTTCGAGGGTGGCGATCAGGTCTGCCGAGATGCCTTGGGGCACCATGGGGTGAAGCGCATTGAGGTGGCCGTTGTGGCCGTACATGCCCGACTTGTCCGCGCCCATGGGAACCCGGGACATGGATTCCACGCCGCCCCCGACGACCAGGTCCTGCTGGCCCGCCATGACCCCCATGGCGGCAAAGTTGACGGCCTGCTGCCCCGAGCCACAGAAACGGTTGAGGGTGACCCCGGTGGCACCCGCTTCGGGCCAGCCCGCGTCCAGCACCGACATACGCGCAATGCAGGCGCCTTGTTCGCCCACGCTTGACACGCAACCCGCGACGACGTCCTCGACGTCGCCCGGGTCGAAGCTCGTTCGCGACTCAAGGGCGTTGAGGCACTGGGCGAGCAGGCGTTGGGGGTGGATTCCGGAGAGGCTACCTGTGTCCTTTTTCCCCCTTCCTCGGGGGGTCCGAACGGCGTCGATGATCCAGGCTTCTGCCATTGAGGTCTTCCTTTTGGTTCGCGTGGTGGTTCGCGTGGTGGTTGGCAAGAGTGGTTGGCAAGAGTGCTTGGCAAGGGTGGTTGGCAAGAGTGCTCGGCAAGAGTGCTTGGCAAGAGTGCTCGGCGAAGGGTGCGAGGCAAAGAGTGCTTGGCAAAGGGGGTTGGTAAGGGGGGGCGTGTTGGTTGGGCCGAGGGGGCATCGGAATTCGACCGAATGCTTGGTCGTGGGGGCTGGGTGTTCTCCTTGCGAGCCCGGCAAGGGCCCCTTCTCGACTCTGGGTCGGGCCGCATTCTACCAAGATGGTCCCGGCGCCGCATTTCCTGTCTGGCCGGACGCCCGGAACAGCGCGGATTCCTCGGCGTTCCTGGAACCGCAGGGGTTCGGGGAGGGGAGTCGGGAACCGTGGGGAGTCATGCAACCATTGGATGCGTTGGAGGTGGGCTACACGCGTCCCAAAATGCGCCCTGCGTATGCTTGACGCGGCCAGCCGGTCGGTGTAATCAAGCCTGCGCCGTCGCAGGGCTTTTCGGACTTTTTCGAGTTGCGTCGGATTCGATTCAATAGCGCGATCAACGACTTCGAAGGCGCAGGACCCGGGGCCAAGCCCACCGGGTCAGAATTCCGCGCCGAATCTCCTTCTCAGTCGGGTGGTCGCGAGTGAGCGTCTGCCAACGGACGAATTGCCAGCCTAGAGCGGGGCAACCGGACGGGGCCGACTTGCAGGGACAACCCATCCGCGCATGAGCCCGATTCGAAAAAGTACCCTCCGTGTACGGCCGCCTTCCGGTCTTTTCTCCCCTGTATTCGCGCGGTTGAATGCGCTGGCATTCGCCCGGACCGCCCCATTGGGTTGGCTTCTGAGGGTTGCCGGGGTGATGGCGCTCGGCTTGGGGCTCGGCATGGCGCTCGGAATAGCGCTCCCTTTGATGGCGGCCCCGGCATGGGCATCCGATGACGGGCATTCCGACGGCGGGCACGCCGAAGAACCCCATGCGCCGACACCCACGGGTGATGTGTTTGTGGCGGGCAGTGTGTGCGAGGCCCACGAGCTGCGCGCGCTGGCGGCGGAAAAGCCCTCTATGACAATCGAGATTCCCCCGGAGTTCGCCGGTCAGTGGCCCTCCCGGAGCGCTTGCGAGAGCGCGCGTCTGGCGTGGGACCCCGAGGCACCGGGACCGATCCAGCCGATTCCCTTCAGCCACAAACACCACGCCGGCGAGTTCGGGATT
Source organism: Myxococcales bacterium (assembly GCA_012959665.1). Lineage (GTDB taxonomy): Bacteria > Myxococcota_A > UBA9160 > UBA9160 > UBA4427 > JAZXM01. The sequence continues at coordinate 16,010 of DUCT01000053.1, forward strand.
GACTGCCAGTACTGCCACTCGGGGACCGATCGATCCCCGGCGGCGGGCGTTCCCTCTGTGGAGTTGTGCATGGGCTGCCATGCCCAGTTTCCTGCGTCGTATGACGAAATTGAGGGAATTCGGATTCTGAAGGAGCACTGGGAAGAGCGGAAGCCCATCGAGTGGATTCAAATCCACCGCCTGCCCGAGCATGTTCAGTTTCGCCACAATCGGCATATCCAGGCGGGAGTGGAGTGTCAGACGTGTCATGGCCCGGTGGAGAAACTCGACAAACTCTATCTCGTGCCCGACGAACACTGGAAATATGGCGTGCCGGTCCAGAAAATGGAAATGGGCTGGTGCCTCAATTGCCACCGGGACAACGACAACCAAGCGTCCATCGATTGTACGCGGTGCCACTATTGAATTGAAGTTTCTGAGGGTCCAACGCCCCTTATTGTTTCTTTAACGACGCGAGTTGCTTGCTGAGAGTCTTCAGGGCATAGGCATTCGCGAATCCACAGCGGTTCAACGATTCACAGTCTGCTTCGATGAGATCTTAAACGGGTCCGACTGCCGAACGGAAGACAAGAAATGGAAACCAGGCAATAGAAATGTCCGAACTCGATCGTCGTGATTTCCTGAAGTTGGTGGGTGTTGGCGCGGGCGCGGCTGCGACCGCCTGCGCCGAACCGGTGGAAAAACTGGTCCCCTACGTGGAGCAGCCCGAGTCCATTACGCCGGGCATCGCGGTCTGGTACGCCTCGACGTGCACCGAGTGTCCCGCCGCCTGCGGTCTTCATGTGCGGACCCGGGAGGGACGTCCCGTCAAGCTTGAAGGGAATCCCGATCACCCGATCAACCAGGGCAAGCTCTGTGGTCGGGGCCAAACCAGCCTGGGACGAACCTATCTTCCTGACCGATATCCCCAGCCCATGGTGCGCGGTGCCGGGGGCTCCCTCGAGCCTTCGACCTGGGACGATGCGATGGCCCAGTTGGCGGCGAAGCTGGCTTCGGCCCGGGGCCGAACGTGGATTTTGGGCGGAACCGTCGGGCCCAGCCTCGGAGGTGTAATCGATCAATTCGCCGTCGCGGCAGGTGCGAACCGGATCGTATACGAACCGTTTGCCCACGAAGCGCTGCGCAAGGGGACCGAGGCCGTATTTGGTGTTGCGTCCCTCCCGATCTTTGATCCCAGCCAGGCCGACCTGATCATCGATCTCGGTTCGGACTTTCTCTCCACCGGGCTATCGCCCACTGAGAACGCCCGGCAGTACGCCGATGCGCGCAATGTGAATACCGATAAAACCGGTGGTACCCGAATGATCTCGTTCGGGCCCCGGCTGAACTTTACGACCACCAGCGCGGATCAATGGATTCCCGCCAAGGCGGGCAGCGAAGCGGCGATCGCCTTTGCCCTGGCCAAGGCCGTCGTGGCCGCCAAGGGAACTCCCGAGGGCGTGGATGCGGCTGGAGTCCAGCGCTTTCTCTCGGGGGCCAATATGGCCCAGGCCGCCACCGCAGCCGGCCTCGAGCCGGGTGAGCTCTCAGCGGTGGCCGAAGCCCTACTCCACGCGAAGAACCCGGTGATTCTACCGCCGGGTGTCGCCTATACCGGTTCCCAGGCCACCTCGACCGTGGCGGCGGTGATGCTGGCCAACGCCCTTCTCGGCGCAGTCGGAAAATCGCTGGTTGTGCCTCCTGCAACGGGAACAAATGACGCGGCAAGCCTTGCCGACCTGAAGGTCCTGGTTGCTGCCATGAAGGCGGGACGGGTCGACGTGCTGCTCATCCATGACAGCAACCCCGTGTACTCGCTTCCTCCCGAACTCGGTTTTACCGAAGCGTTGGGCAAGGTGGGGACCGTTGTCTCCTTCGCATCGCTCCAGGATGAAACCGCCGAATCGGCGGGGCTGGTGCTGCCCGATCACACGCCCATGGAATCCTGGGGAGACAGTGCACCCCGGCCGGGCATCCGGTCGATCGTCCAGCCGACGGTACGGCCCCTGCTCGACACCCGGGCCCTGGGAGATAGCCTGCTCGAACTGGGGCGGGGTCTCGGCGGCGCCATGGCCGAGGGCTCCTTCCACAACGTCGTGGAAAACAACTGGTCCGACGTGAATTGGCGCCAAGCCCTGGCTCAAGGGGGTATTTTCAGCGAAGTCGTCATTGAGCCGGTTGGAATTTCGGGCGATTTCGCGGGTCTGGGCTACTCGGCTTCGAGCGCCTCGGGCAAGGGCGAATTTGCCTTGGTTGCGTTCCCCCACCATTTTCTCAGCGACGGTCGTGGCGCGGCGCTGCCCTGGCTTCAGGAGATCCCCGATCCCGTTACGAAACTCCAGTGGAACTCGTGGGTCGAGATGAGTTTTGAGTCGGCCAAGAGGCTCGACGTTGGTTTTGGTGACGTGGTGGAAGTGGAGACGCCGTCGGGCAAGATCGAAGCGTCGGTCTTCCCCCGCGGCGGTATTCGAGACGACACCATCGCGGTGCCCATCGGGCAGGGCCATAGCGTCGGCCTGTATGCGTCCATGGAGGGCGAAGGCGAGCACGGCGGCTGGATCCACGGACCCATCGGCGCCGAGGGCCAACCCGGCGTTGCTCGGGGTGCCAATGTGATCGCGCTGTTGCCGGCCACCCAGGACGAAATGGGCGGGCGAGTTTGGGGTGGTGCCCAGGCCAGCGTGACAAAGACCGGCCGCTTCCGGCGATTGGCGCTCAGCCAGTGGACGGACAACCAACGTGGCCGTGAACTGGCCCAGTCGACTTCTCTGGCGGAACTCGCGGGCCATGGTTCCGATCATGGGAGCGGGCACGGGGCCCATCATGACGAGCCGCCGCATACCTTCACGGCGGCCTACGATGCCGATCCCGACCAGCCCTATCGCTGGGGAATGGTGATCGACAACGACCGCTGCAACGGCTGTAGCGCCTGTGTGGCAGCCTGTTACGTCGAAAACAATATCCCCGTCGTGGGCGAGACTCAGGCGATCCAGCATCGCGATATGGCCTGGATCCGGATCGAGCGATACGTCGGTGATGGAGATCTTGAGGGCGGCGCGGCCCGGCGCCCGGTGCCGAATCGGGAGAAGTTGGGCGAACTCGATGTTCGCTACATCCCCATGCCGTGCCAGCAGTGTGGTGCGGCGCCTTGTGAAGCGGTCTGCCCGACTCTGGCGACTTATCACAACAAGGAAGGGCTCAACGGCATGGTGTACAACCGCTGTGCCGGTACCCGTTACTGCGCGAATAACTGTGTCTACAAGGTTCGTCGATTCAATTACTTTGATTACGGAAACGAGAATTTCCCCGGTCTTCTGGGTTTGATGCTCAACCCGGATGTGACGGTTCGCCAGCAGGGGGTGATGGAGAAGTGCAGCTTCTGTGTCCAGCGGATCGAAGGGGCCCGGCAGCCGGCCAAAGACGAGGGTCGGGAAATTCGGGATGGCGAGGTGAAGACGGCTTGCCAGCAGGCATGTCCCACCCATGCAATCACCTTCGGTAACCTGCGGGACGACGCGAGCAAGGTTGTTGAGGCAGGGAACCACCCCGAACGCTCCTACCACCTCCTACAAGAACTCAATACTCGGCCAGCAATTACCTACTTGGCGCAAGTGACGCGCGATGAGAATGAGGGCAATCACTGATGGCGCCTCCCGCTACCGCAGTGGCAGACAGCCTGGCATCGCCGGAACGACCACGCGATTCGAGGGCGAATATCGACATCATGGCACCGACCCACGGTGTCCAGTGGCCCTATTTTCTGGCCCTGGGCGCTGCGGTTTTGGGTGTTCTGCAAGCCTTGACTGTGCTGCTCTACCAGACCTATGTGGGTCTTGGCGTTGCGGGCTATCAGCAGCCGGTCTTTTGGGGCGTCTATATCGTCACCTTTGTTTTCTGGATCGGGATCGGCCACGCCGGCACCCTGATCTCGGCAATTCTATTCCTCTTCAGAGCCAAATGGCGCAATGCGGTTAATCGCGGCGCGGAAGCTCTGACGGTCTTCGCGGTGATTACCGCGGCTCTCTTTCCCATTCTGCATCTGGGTCGAATTTGGAAGCTCTACTTTCTGATTCCCTACCCCAACCAGCGCGCTCTCTGGGTGAATTTCAAGAGTCCACTGCTGTGGGACGTGTTCGCTATCAGCACATACGCGTCAATTTCGATTGTGTTCTTCTATATCGGACTCATCCCGGACATCGCCATCGCTCGGGATCGTGCAACCGGGGTCAAGAAGGCGATTTATACCGTTCTGGCCCTGGGTTGGCAGGGAACCGGGCCCCAGTGGAAGGCCCATAGTCGATCCATTCTGCACCTGTCCGGTCTGGCGACGCCCCTGGTTCTCTCGGTCCACTCAGTGGTTTCCTGGGACTTTGCCATGTCCATCGTGCCCGGATGGCACGCGACAATTTTTGCTCCCTACTTCGTGGCGGGCGCGGTGTTCGGCGGTTTCGCCATGGTGATCAACATCCTGATTCCCGTCCGCCGCATCTTCCGCCTTGAGCGCTATCTCACGGAATATCACTTTGAAAATATGTCGCGTTTCATCCTCTTCACGTCGACGATTTGCGGCTACGCGTATGCGGCGGAATATTTCATCGCCTGGTACAGCGGGGTGGAGTACGAACAGACCACGTTCTGGCTGCGTGCGTTTGGTCCCTACTGGATCTCGACCTGGTGCATGATCACCTTCAACGTGATCTTCCCCCAGCTTTTATGGATAAAGAAGTTACGGACCAACCTGCCATTTCTCTTTGTGCTGTGCCTTTTCATCAACCTGGGGATGTGGTTCGAGCGTTACGTGATCATTATCGGTTCGCTCTCTCGGGATTACATCTCTGGCTCCTGGGGCATCTACGTGATCAGCCCCGTGGAGTTGTCGGTATTGGCCGGTAGCTTCTGTTGGTTCAGCATGTGGTTCCTACTGTTCCTGAAGGTTTTTCCGGTCATCGCCATTACCGAGGTCAAGGAACTCGAGATTCATGCGCGGGATCATGGAGGCGCGCACTGATGCCTACTCTAGTCAGCGTATTCGATCTTCCCAGCAATACCGCGTCGGCGGTCCGCAAACTCAAGGATCGCGGATTCGACGATCTGAAGACCTATTCCCCCGCGCCCTTTATCGAACTGGAGCTGGCTGAAGATCCGAAGCCCAGTAAGGTCAGGCGGTTCACATTGATAGGCGGGCTGTCCGGCGTGACATTGGGCTTCCTGATGCAGATCTGGATGTCCCTGGAGTGGCCGATCAAAATAGCTGGCAAGAACTTCGCATCGATTCCACCTTTTTGGATCGTGGGCTTCGAGTTGACGATTCTACTGGGCGGTTTCTTTACGTTCTTTGGCCTTCTCATCGTGGGCGGTCTCTACCCGAAGAGGCTGGACAAGCACTACGACTTGCGATTTTCCGCCGAGGAGTTCGGTGTTGTGGTGACGTGCGACGAACGCGACGTGGCCGAAGTGGAAGCGCTGCTTCGAGCCGAGTCGGCCAAGGAGGTGACCCTTGCCGATTCGTAAGTCGAGCAGACGCCAAATGCACCTGCCCTTTCTCGGGATTCTTTGTGCCGTGGCGATCTTGGGCCTGGGGTGCTGGGAGCAGGTTTCGCCCAACTGGTTTCCCCAGATGAAGCGCCAAGCGGCGGTTCAAGCCTACGAGCTCAATACCTTCTTCGGCAGCGGCGAGGGACTGAAACCGCCCGAGGGAACTGTTCCTCTGGGCGATCCCTATCCCGATATTGCGGCCATGGGGATCGTGGAGCAGGAGCAGCTCACGAACCCCGTTCGGGCAAATCTCGCTTCGCTCAAGAACGGTGAGAAACTCTTCCAGCGCTATTGCTCGACCTGTCATGGGCCCGAAGGCGAAGGCGATGGCCCGGTGGCGGGCCCGCCTTTTGGCACAGGCCCCTTTGGCTTCGTGCTACCCGTGGGCGGCCCGGCGAGCGTGGCCAAAATTTTCAGCGATGGTCATATCTACACGACCATGACCCTCGGGCGGGGTCGAATGCCCAGCTATAGGCGGATCCTGCCGGAGCACCGGTGGGACATCGTCAACTATATCCGCGACCTGAATGGTCAGGGAGGTCGCTAGTGAGTTCCGAAGTTCCCGCAGCTGAGAAGGCCAATTCCCTGGGGCTCCCCCAGCCCCTGGCAGGCCTCAGCGTTGCATTGCTGGTTCTTGGCATCCTCGCCTTCGCGGCGGGTCTGATGCGAGACCCCCAATCGACCTGGCTTGCCTTTCAGAGCAACTTTATTTTCACCACCATGCTCGCCTGCGCGGGCCTGACGTTGGCGGCGATCTACACCATCGTGGGTGCGAAATGGTGTGGCCCCTACCGGCGCTTTGCCGAAGGCCTCGCTGCCTGGGTTCCGTTCGCGTTCCTGATGGGAGTCGTCGGCGTGTTCGGCGGACCCCATCTCTTCGAGTGGTATGACGCGCCCATGCACGGCAAAGAGGCATGGCTCAACCCGACTCGGGTCTACACCACGGACCTGATTCTCCTGGGTGCCATGTCCCTCTTGGCCATCGGTTTTCTGAAGGCATCGGCTCGGCCGACCCTGCACGGCTTGGCCGAAAATGGCGAGGGCTTTGCCCAGCGTATGGCCCAGAAGTGGACCGCGGGATGGCGGGGCGATGAAGAGGAGCGGAAAGTCTCCAAAAAGAAGACCGAACGCTTGGCACCGATGATCTGCCTGCTTTACGGAGTCGGTTTCTCGGTCTTCGTCTTCGATCAGGTTATGTCGATGGAGCAGGCTTGGTATTCCAACCTGTTTGGCGCGTACGTGTGCTGGGGGGGGATCCTTTCGGCCATCGCCGCATCGGCGCTCCTGGGTGTCCTGCATCGGGAGACACCCGGCTATGAGGGCCAGATCACCGAGTCGAGAATGCATGATATCGGCAAGCTGCTCTTTGGCTTTTCGATCTTCTGGATGTACCTGCTCTGGTCGCAATACCTCGTAATTTATTTCGGGAACCTGCCCGAAGAAACCTTCTACTTGCGCGATCGTCTGGGCCCGCAGTTTATGGTCGACAAGGGCTATACCGAGCAGGCCTTTGCGCTCTCTTGGGGTTCATGGGATTTTCAGTGGTCGCGCCTGCAGGAGGGCTATGGCTGGGTTTCGATGGTTGTCTGGGCATGCTGTTGGCTGGTTCCCTTCTGGGTTCTGATGGGGCAACGGCCGAAGACAACGTCTTGGATCGTGGGCCCCGTGGCCGCGATCGTGCTGGCCGGCTTCTGGGTCGAGCGGAATCTGCTGGTCTGGCCGTCCGTGGTGAAGGGCGACATGACCGCGTTCATCGGCCTGATCCCCATTTGCATCGGACTTGGCTTCCTGGGCGCATTCATCCTCGTTTTTCTCTTCTATTCGCGAGTGTTCCCATCTTTGTCCACTGCCCGGCAGTCCTGAAGGGGCAAGGAATGCGCTCTTCGGGTAACTCCGGGGACCTTCTTTGATGGGGCCAGAGCCTGTAGACGGCTCGAATGACGATGGGGTGGACGGAGTCGACTTCTCGGCTGGCCCCGTTCGATTCGAAGCGCATGCTTTTTCGCTGACGAGGAAGGGCCGGGCCGGGCCCTTGATTCCCTACGCCGAGGTGACGCATTGCGCTCGTTCGCGCTGGGGGTACGCGATCGCCACCACGCGGAACGTTTTTTTTCTGCGCGGTTCACGCTTTGCGAGCGAAGAACAAGTCGCTGGCGTGGATCTCGAACTTCGGGCGCGGATAGGCTGTCTCCCAGAAGGTGAGATTCAACTCAAGCGGATAGCAGAGCTTGACGCGCGGCCGAATCGCCGGGGCCAGAACCTGGTCGTGTATGGCTTTATCGTTCTGTGCCTGGCCGCTCAGTTCTTGCAATTTCAGGAACCTGCCGTGGTGCACGCGGGGAGCTTTATGCCGGCGCTTGTCGCTCAGGGTGAATTCTGGCGCGTGCTGATTGCCAACTTCCTCCACGATACGCTGATCTTTCCTTTTCACATCCTGCTCAACATGATGTGCATCTTCGCCTTTGGCGTTTTGGTCGAACGTTCCATGGGCAGAGGTCGAACCGCGCTCATTATGGGGGTATCTGCCCTGGGCGCCATGTGGGCGGCCTCTGTGGCGGGCTACCCGGAAGTGATCGGGGCTTCCGGGGTGGCTTCAGGTCTTGTCGGTTCGACGTTGTGCCTGGAACTGAACGCCAGTCGTTGTCTGCCGGTGTGGTCGCGAATTCCTCGAAGGGTGTTCGTTCTGGCAGTGCTCGCCCAGGCGCTGGTGGATCTCGCGGTCCCCTTTGTGGCAGGAGCCGCCCATTTGGGTGGTTTTCTTCTGGGCTACATGGCCACTCGCTGCCTGATCGACGAGGGGCGGATTCGGGCGTCCGGTGGGATGGCTCGAGGGTTGACGGCCTTGATGACGCTGGCGCTGGTGGCTTCCCTGGTCGCCATGCTTCCCCTGTTGCGCAGGGATCCGGTGGCGCTTGAAAAGCACGGGATACGGGTACTCCAGATGCCCGAGCCTTTGGTGCGTTTCGACAACGAGGCCGCTTGGCGAATGCTCACCGAATCCAAGCCCACGGAGGCCGGCCTGGAGGTCGCGGTTCTGCTAGGCCTGCGCGCCGCACGCTATAGCGATTGGCAGGATCCGAACGTGCTCGACACCCTCGCGGAGGGGCTCTTTGCCTCGGGCGACTTTCAAGGTGCCCTGGAGATCATCGACCAGGCAATTTTCCTGAGCCATGGCCACCGATATTTCATCGAGCAGCGTCAACGTTTCACGGGTGAGCGCGATCCGGAAGACCGGCCTGAACCACCGGAACAGGGTTGGTTTCTTCGTCAGCCGGGTTCCTCCGAAGGTTTCCCCCCTCCAGAGCCCGCCATCGAACCTGCCGAACCCGGCGAGTCCGCCTGGATCTAACCCGAGGATCTCAACACCTCGGGTGTGTTTAGGGGGTGAGTTCCTCGCCATCCTCGGGCAGGAGAATCGTTCCGTCGTAGGTCTGGCCCACGATGGCCTTGATCTGGAAGGCGTAGAAGGGGGGCGGGCGCATGCGGACCAGGGCGAGTTGTTTTGCCCGTGCCCGGGTAGCCAGCGCGCCAATCTTCTCGATGGAGGTATGGAGCGCCGCTTCGGCGATGAGGCGTTGGGGATCGGCGATGATGCCCGCGGCTTCGATGTCCTCGGGCGGCGGGACAAATACGGCTTCGTGGACGAGGAGGTCGGTATCCCGGGCAAATTCCACCAGAGCATCCGGGGCCCATCCGGTCCCCGAGATGACCACGGACCGCTTTCCCCGTTCGAAACGCCAGGCCAGGGCGGGAAGCTCCCCCCCGGATAGTTCCCCGGCCAGAATGGTGACGCCTTCGATCTCTTCGGTATAACCGTCGCCCACTTCCTGGACCTCGATTGCCGATCCACGACTGGAGAGCGGCAGCGCTCGGCCCAGGGCTTCCCCGCCCTGGGAGTACGCGGCGAGCAGTCCCTCCACCAGGGCGGCCGTGCCCGGAGGCCCGATAACGCGGAGTGGCTCGTCCCGGTCGTGGAGCCAGCCGGTATAGAGAAGGTCATCCAGGCCCAGGGTATTCAGGGGCAACAGGTTGGTCAGCAGGATCATCTCGGGCTGATTGACCGGAATCAGGGCGTTTCGCAGGGCCTCGGTCACCCCGCGCCCCACATCGACCAGGATGATGTGGTTCCCCCAGGCTACTGCGGTGGCCGGTCCGAGTCGTTCGGGATTTTCGTAACCGCTCCCGGTCCCCACGGCCACGACCGAGAGGGAGGGGTAGTGGCGTTCCTCAAGGGGGCCGACCAACTCGCCTAGTTCGGCGGCGCGCCAGATCACGAAGGCAGCGGACCAAGCCATGGCGATCACCGCCACCAGGCCAAAAATGAGTACGAGTCGAAGATTCATCCGGCAAACACCACCGTTCGGTTGTCGTGCACTAAAATTCGGCTTTCCAAGTGGAGTCGGACCGCCCGGGACAGCACAGTTCTTTCGACGTCCCGCCCGAGTCGCACGAGGTCAGCCACGGATTCCCGATGGCTGACATGGATCACGTCCTGCTCGATGATCGGGCCCTCGTCGAGATCGCTCGTCGCATAGTGGGCCGTGGCACCGATGAGCTTTACGCCCCGTTCGTGGGCCTGATGGTAGGGGCGGCCCCCGGCGAAAGCCGGCAGGAAGGAGTGATGAATGTTGATAATGCGCTCCTCGAAGCAGCGAGTGAAATCCTCGCTGAGAATTTGCATATAGCGAGCCATGACCACCAGGTCGATCTTCTCTTCCTGAAGCAAGGCAATCTCCTGCTTTTCTACGGTGGCTTTGTTTTCCGCGTCCACGGGAAAAACCCGAAAGGGCACGCCGAATTGCTCGGCGACAGGCCTTAGGCTTTCGTGGTTGCTCACGATCAAGGGGATCTGGCAGCGAAGCTCTCCCGAACGGTGTCGCAGAAGAAGGTCGTAGAGGCAGTGGTCGGTCTTCGAGACGAAGATCGCGACGCGCCGGGGCTGCTTTTCAAAGTGGAGCCACCATTTCATGGCGTAGCGCGCCCCGACCGTGCGAACCGTTGCCTCGAGGCGGTTGGCCGCAGCGACGCGATTGGCCCCTGCCAGTTCGGGGTCGTCGAACTGGATTCGCTGGAAAAATTTCCCCGCCACCGTATCCGTATGCTGGTCGGCGTGGAGGATGTTGGCGCCCTGGTTGAACAGGGCCTGGGCGAGGGCTGCCACGAGACCCGGGCAGTCATCGCAACTGACCAGCAAGGTGGCGGTGGTTTCTGGAAAATCGTGTGCAGACACGGACAAGGCTCCTGGAGTGCGGCCCCATATTCATGCAGCTGGGAGATTCTGGCTAGCCCCGGGGAAAAGGGAACGGAAAATCGCTGGGCTCAGAGAATGCTGGCTGGAAGGAAAACCTTCCGATAAGGTGGTGATAAGGGGATCTCACTCATTCCCGAGTCCGATCTGCGCGTTCGTGGGGAACGCGTTGGTACGGGCGGCCCGGAGGGGCGGACACGGCGCCCACCTCGGCCCGGGACCACGGCGAGCCAATATGGGGACTCGCCTTTCGACACTATGCCGGCATGGAGGTGACAATGGATCAATGTAGCACTACGACGAGTGAGGTGGCGGCGACTTAGCGCGCCAAGCATCACCCGAAAATTCCGGTGCTGCAGGGACGTAAGTTCCCAGCGCCACCGTTCCCGGGATCGCGGACGTCGTAGCCGCTTTGGGGCCAAGGCCCGATCCCGGGAATTTTTTTGCCCGCTGTTCGGTTCTACTATTATGAGTCGCGTGGAATTTTCCCGGGGAGGTTCTGATCCGTGAAGATCGGAGTATGCGTGGCCAGCCACGTAGGCGATATCGACTACGTGGTCGCCGCAGAGGCGCTGGGTTACAGCCACGCATGGCTGGCCGACAGCCAGATGATCTGGTCCGACTGCTACGCGACTCTCGCCCTTGCCGCCGATCGAACTGAGCGCATTCACCTGGGAACGGGGATCGCCGTGACCGGAACCCGCCCGGCGCCGGTCACAGCGGCTGCCATCGGGACCATCAACGCCCTGGCGCCGGGGCGCACCTTCCTGGGTGTGGGCGCGGGCAACACCGCCCTGCGGATCATGGGCGCCCCGCCCCAACGAATCGCCGAATTCCAACGCTATCTCGAGAGCCTGGTGCCCCTGATTCGGGGCGAGGAGGCCTTTGTCGAGCTTTCTGGCGTGCCGCGTCCCATCCGGCACATCATGCCCGATCGAGGTTTCGTGAACTTCAAGGATCCGATTCCCCTTTACGTTTCGGGCTTTGGCCCGCGATCACTGGGCCTTGCTGGGCAGTACGGGGATGGGGCGGTGCTGGCTCAGCCTCCCCACGCCGGGGCGATGGAATTCGCCTGGCAGGCAATAGAGGCCGGGGCAAAGGCCGCGGGTCGTCGGCTTGAGCGCGACCGCTTTCCCACTACGTCGCTCACGACGATTTCGGTGCTGGACCCAGGAGAGTCCGCTGATTCTCCCCGAATCCGCCACGAGTGCGGGGCGTTTGCCATGGCGACGCTCCACTATGCGTACGACCAGTGGCGCCAATTCGGTCAGTCGCCGCCCGGTTTCTTGGCCGATATCTGGGAGACCTATTGCGCGCAGCTGGACGCGGTGCCGAGTGAGCGTCTTCATCAACGAATTCATGCGGGGCACAATTGCTGGGTCCTGCCCGAGGAGGAGCGGTTTGTTTCCCAAGAGCTGATCGAAGCCACATGCCTCGTCGGGACTCGGGACCAGTTGCTCGAGCGTCTTCACGGGTTGGCCGAAGCGGGGCTCGATCAGGTCATGATTCTCCCGGCACTGGAACCCCGCTACGCCGTGCTCGAGCGGGTGGCCAAGGATCTCATCGGCCCCCTGGCTGATCTGGCTTGACCCCCGGTGCGAGGGCTGCGAGGGAACGGGGGTAGGGAGCGGCATGTTCCCCTCGGGTGCCGGTGCATAGTGCAGGAAATCGGTCAGGGGTACCGAAGCAGAGAGAAATGGCTTTCCATCGACCCCCAAAAGTGGTAAAATTTCCCATTACTGTTGAAGAATGGGGGCCACATGTCGGATGGCGACTTTCAGACCGATCAGCCGCCCGGGACGTCTCAAGCGCTTTGGAAAGCCCTGAGAACTCTCCTGCGACCGCTGGTGCGGCTATTGCTCGGCCTCCAGGTCACCTATCCCCAGTTGGCCGGTCTTCTGAAGGAAGTCTTCGTGGAGGTGGGAGATCGCGATTTCCAGCTCAAGGCCAAACGCCAGACCGATAGCCGGGTGAGCCTGCTGACAGGGATTCACCGCAAGGATGTCAAACGGTTGCGACGTACGGCCGGGATTCCCAGCGTGGCGCCCGTGGCGCTTTCCCTGGGTGAGCAAATTCATTCGCGCTGGATCAGTCGGTCCGAATGGCTGGATGAGTCGGGAGGGCCCCGGGCACTCCCGCGACAGGCGAGTCCCGGGCTTCCGAGCTTCGAGGCATTGGTGGAGTCGGTGAGTCGCGATATTCGTCCAAGGTCAGTGCTCGACGAGTGGATGCGTCTGGGCGTGGCAAAGTTGGACGCGGACGGAAACGTCGCGCTCGCGGCCTCGGCCTTTGTTCCGAGCAAGGGCTTCGACGAGAAATCCTTCTATCTCGGCCGCAACGTGGCCAGTCACATCGCTGCGGCGGCCCACAACCTGACCCACGAGTCGGAAACCTTCGTCGAGCGCAGCGTGTACTACAACCGCTTGAGCGCGGCCTCGGGGCGTGAGTTGCAGCGTCTTTCCGAAGAGAAGGGGATGGACGCGCTGCGGGCTTTGAACCGGCGGGCGGCGGAACTCCAGGCGCTCGATCGGGAGAAGGTGGGCAACGACCAGCACTTCAACTTCGGCATCTATGTCTACCAGGAAGCGGTTCTCCCGAACTCGGAAGTAGGAGACGCCGATGCCGAGTGAACGGCGGCGGGCACGCTTCGAAACCGGCCTGGCTCTGCTACTGGCCGCGACCTTGGGAGGGGTGCCCTCGGTTGCGGCAGGGGATCCTTGTATTGCCTCCTTGCGGGCCCCGGCGACGGGCGGCTTGGGCGGAACCGGGCTGAGTGAAAGCGAGGGAGGCATCGGTGGCACCGGCTTCACCCGGCCCGGGGGCGCGGATATGGTTGGGGCCGGTGACGATGAGGCGGGGGGCATCGGGGGAACAGGCCTTGGCGACGAGGAGCCCACGGGCGGCATCGGGGGCACGGCGTGGTTCGATACCGATTCGGGGATCGGGGGTACCGGTGTGGTGGGCACAATCACGGCATTCGGAAGTATCTGCGTCAATGGCTATCACCTGGACTTCGAACCCGACACGCCGGTCCAGATCGACGGTGTTCGCGCTTCGGTTAAGGATCTCGCAATTGGTCAGTGGGTGGATGCTCAGGTGGAAAAGAGCGAATCGAATCGGCTCCGGCTCACGCGCCTTGAAGTTCGTTCCGCGGTCATTGGTCCGGTTGAGACGATCGACGTTGAGCAGGGGACCCTGCGGGTTGCGGGCCAGTTCATCGCCCTTCCTTCGCGTTTTGCGGCAGAGAGTGCCGAGGCTTTGGAGCGCGCCGAGCCGGGCGACTTCGTGGCGGTCAGTGGCTTGAGGCGCGATGACGGGTTGGTGGTGGCTTCCCGGGTCGAACTCAGGGGCGATGGGACAGTCGTGAGCATCGAGGGCCGATTGAGGCGCGGCACCGACGACGCGCTCTATGTGGGCGATCTGCGCGTTGATATCGAGGGGTCGGCCCATGCCCCGGAGAGCACCGAGGTGGTGCGAGTGCACGGGCGCATCAATTCGGACACGGGCGTGCTCGAGCGTGCCCGCATCGAACCCGTGAAGGCGTTTGCCCCGGGGATCGAGCGGATCTCCCTGGAAGGCTACGTTGCCGAGCGTTCGGGCAAACGGGTCCGAGTGGGCAATCGGTGGGTCGATCTGTCCGGACTGGATGGGTCGCGTGCCCAGGTGGAATCGGGGGACCGGGTTTTCGTGCGCGGCCGATTGACGGGGGAGGGCGTTCTCCGAGCCCAGGGAATATCACTGGATCAGCGCGCACTCGAGGTGCCGAGCCGATGGCGCGGTGAGAACCAGAGAGGGAACCGGGGCTCGGGCAAGTCCTCAGACCTTTCAGAAGACAGAAGCGATCGTTCGGACCGTTCGGACCGTTCGGACCGTTCGGACCGTTCGGACCGATCGGACCGCCCGGACCGTTCGGACCGTCCAGATCGCCCGGACCGCCCGGATCGCCCGGACCGCCCGGACCGCCCGGACCGCCCGGAACGCTCGGGCGGGAGGGGTCCCGGTTAGTTGGGGCCGGTCAGCTTTTCCAGCGCCCGGCGGGCATCGGTGTCCTCGGGTGCCGCCTCGAGCACCCGGCGAAACTCGTCGACGGCTTGGTCGGGTTGGCCCGCCCGCTGGAGGGTCCGGGCGAGGTTGTAGCGGGCATCGATGTCGTCGGGGTCGTCCAGCAGCACGTGCTGGTATTCGCGGATTGCCCCAGCGAGTTCCCCCAGGCGAAGCAGTGCATTGGCCAGGTTGAACCGCGCGGCGGAGTGTTCGGGCGCTTCCCACAAGACTTCGCGGTAGGCCGTCACCGCTTCCCGGTCACGGCCCAGGCCCGCGAGGGTTGTTCCGAGATTGTTGCGCGCTTTGACGTAGCCAGGATCCCGGGACAGGGCGCGCGCGTAGTGGCTCAGGGCCTCCTCAAGATTGCCTGCCTCGGCTGCATGGGTGCCGAGGATGAAGTCCAGGTTGGCGTCGTCCTCCAAGTAATCCCTCGCCTTCCGAGCCACCCGCCCGGCGTCCTGGGTTTTTCCCGCCCAGCTGAGAACCTTGGCCAGGTTGCGCAGAGCGATCCCGTGGGTTCGTCGGTCCACCCCGGATAAAACTCGGCGAGTAATTTCTTCTTCCCGGTCCGGGGTGAGGGGCGTTTGTCCGTCGATCCATCCGGCTTCGGTCATGGCCCCGATAATCTCCAGGGCGAGGAAACGGTGCCCTTCGAGGGTGGGGTGAACGTGATCCAGAAACCAGTCGTCGCCGGGAGCGCCGTGTCCTTTCTGGGCAACTACCCGGGCTCTGAGCAACGCCTCGAAATCAACCCGAACGACATCATGCTGCCGGGCGACTTCGCGAACAATCGAGGCCATGGGCGAGAGTGCGCGGAGGGGACAGATGTCCTCGTCCAGAGCCCTTCTCAGGCTCGCTTCGGCGGCCTCGGGCTGGTTTAACGCGAGTAGGCTCTGGCCAAGCCCATAGTGGCCTTCGGCGTGGCGCGGATCGAGGCGGGTCGCTTCGGCGAATGCCTGGCGCGCGCGGGTAGGATCCTCGGTATCAAGTGCGGCCTGTCCCTCGTCCATGGTGCGCCGCCATCGCTCGCGTTCGGGCGGCTGGACTCCCTCGAAGTGCGTGCTGCGAAAGGGCGAGCAGGCGCTCAGATTCGAGGCGGGAACGACGAGCAGCGGATCGGCCCCGGCATCGCGCGCCAGGCGAATGATGCGCTCAAGGTTGAATCGATAGTGGCGGAGGACCGAGTCTCGAAGAGCGTCATCGCGCTCATAGGCGGACGGGCCGACACTGCCATCCAGCACGGCGGATACCTCCCCCTGGAGCACCGGGCGGTCGGGATCGCGGGGAGTGTCGAGCAGGCTGCGAAAGGCGGCGTCGATTCGAGTACTTCGGAGTAGAGCATCCGCGCGTTTCAGGATTGGGCTGCGGTCGCGGAGTTCGCCGTAGGTGCGCTCCTCGAGAAATTCGTTGTGGCCGGTATAGACGATGAAGTAGTCCGGGGCCATTTCGGCGAGTTCGCGGGTGAGGGCAGCCACTCGATAGCTCGCGTAGCTGATTCCACCGGCGTTCACGACCTCCCAGTTCGAGCCGGGCGCGACTGCGGGAAGAAACTCCCGGAGCCAGCCGCAGAACGAAGTGGCGTCCGAGTAGGGTCGGCCGTAGGTGGTTGAGCCGCCGAGGCAGAAGACTCGGCGCGTGCCGGCGGGTTTTTCGGCGGCGAAGGTCTGGGCGTTGAAGAAGCGACGCTTGTTGGCGGCGGTTCTCCAGATGGGTCGACCGCTTGCGTCGGAGTCCGGAGCAAAGAGCGGAATATGCGCGGCGAACCCCACGAAGGGGTCCTCGGTCTCCAAGCGGGACTGTACGCCCAGGACGGCAAGGCCGCCTTCGAGCAAAACGAAGAATGCGATCCAGACCGTGCAAGCGAAGATCAACTTTCGGGAATTGCTCATGGGTACCGGGCGGAGCCGCTCTTCGAAGGGGTGCGAAGCATTGTTCTTGATTAGCCCAGCCAATGACGGCTTCCGAGCCCGCGGATGGATTGAGGGCTCCGGCGCTCCCGGGGAGGACAGGTCCAGCGAGCGTCGGGGCTCTCGGTCTAGAATCGGTCGTAGATAAAGCGCAACTGGAGACCGAATCCCCAATCCGGCGAGTTCTCGGACAGGCCGATCACCCCGTAGGGGCTGATGGCGAAGCGGCGTCCCATCTTGAAGTTCGCGAAGGGCGACAATTCGTGGGAGTCCGGGAAGTTGGGCGAAGCCGATTGGCTCCAATCGTAGGAGATGCCCAGGCTGATGCGCTGGCTAACACTCGCGGAAACTCCCGCGTAGGCGAGCCACTTGTTTTGGAGATCGGCTCCCGGCGGTTCGCCGACGAAGCGATAGCCGACCCCCGCAAACGGGACCAGGGGTCCAAAGGACTTGGAGAAGTCCACCTGCAGCGTGTAGTCGGTCTCACCGGTGCCCAGTCCCTTGTCGCGATCGGCGGTACCGATCTTGATCTTGGTTGAGAGTTCCACCGCGGGAAGCGGGGAGGACGCTTCAGGGTAATAGACGTACGCAAATCCCAGAACAACGTCTCCCACCCCGGACTGCTCGGGCTGGGCGCCGCCCTGACAGGCATCGTCGAACAGATTGCACGTCGACCGGACCCAAGGGATGCTGGCCCGAAAGATGAAGGGATCCAGTTCCAGCTTGACGGAGGTGGGAACGTAAAGCGTTTGGCTATCGGCCCCGGAGCCGTAATCGCCCTCGCTGTAGTCCACCCCCGTACTGGCGGTGAGGCGAAAGGGGACGCCCGAGTATTCGAGTAGATCCTCTTCTTCCGCAGGAGCCCGGCTCTGGCCGTGAGCCACAGGCGCGAGCAGAAGCGCCAATGCCATCGCGAAATAGATCCAGCGAGATTTCGTGGCAGTGGCCATAACGGTGGGAGGGTAGGAGGTTTCGAGGGGGTGATTCATAATCACTCATCCTTATTCCGGTGAAAAGAACTGTGCCAAGGTTTGTGCATTTTCTAGCCCCGTTCCGCGCGCTCGGGTCTTTCCGCGCGGTCGGGTCGCTCCACCCGCTCGGGCCTTTCTGCGCGGTCGGGTCTCTCCGCCCTTTCGGGCCTCTCGGCACGGTCGGGTCGGTCTTCACGATCGGCACGATCCGCTCGTGCGGGCCGGTTGCGGACCTCGTTTCGCTCAGAAATCACGGTTCCGTCCTCGGCGATCCGCCGCACGATCCGCGTGCGAGTTTCGCTGCCGTCGGCGTTTCGTTCGCGGGTTCGTTCGCGCTCGGTGGTGACGCCGGTGACGGTGTTGAGGGTGGTTCGGCTCTTGTTGAGTGTTCGCGATCCGTCGGCATTCCGGGTCCGTGTCCGGTCGCGGTCGATGAGGACCTCGGTGTCCGGTGCATCGGGAGCATCGGTTAGATCGGGCCTACTGTCTTCGGGCGATCCATCGCCACGGAGGTCCACGCCATCCCCAGGTAAGCTGTCGGAAGTGGATAGGGCGGTGGCTGCTGCGGCCATTGTGAGGCCGGCCAGAAGTGAAAGCGTCCATATCCCCCAGGCCTTGCCAGTGTGAATTCTCATAGAGTCTCCTTTGCGCATGATTTGTTTATGTGACTTATTCCCACTTCAAATACTATACGTGGGAATATTTTCCATTTCAAGAGAAAGCTGGAAAATTCTTAAATCCCCTGTGGATAAATTTTAGTTTCGGACTGGGGCATCAGAAACTTGAGACCTCGAGGACTTGGCAGCCTCCCGTTTCGATGCATCTGTCGCGCCTCGTGCCCCTCTACCCCGCGCCCCGCCCTCTCGTGCCCCTCTACCCCACCGCCTTCCTTCTTGCGCCCACCCCTCCTTGCGCCCCTTTCTTCTTGCGCCCCTTTCTTCTTGCGCCCCTCGGGGATCGATGATTTCTGTTGAGCGTGGGTCGGCTCGCCGGACGAAATGGGGTCCAAGGGCCCCTCCCCAGAGTCCAAGCAGCGGAGTTCAGGGAGAGCCGGGCTGGGTGGTGGCCGGGGGATCCAAGATTTCAAGGCTAGCGAGGGCGCGTTGCAACTCGCTCAACAGGGTGTCTCGCTGGCGCGGAGTCTTAGCGTCCACCAAGGCGTGGATGCGCACCATTTGGCGCCCATGCAGGGCCACGGCCACAAGGGCGCACGCTTTGCGGGCGCTGCCCTGACGCAGCCGCCCGCAATAGAGCGCCGATCCCCGGTAGTTCTCCAGGGAGATCTCGGTCTCGACGTTTTCCGGATCGTAGTTCACGAGATATTTGACATGGACGGCCTCGTCGATGAGTGCCCCCTCGATGCCTCGATTCGAGCGCCGGGCGAGTCGACCCTTCAGCCAGGCGCCCCCCTCGCGATGGAAGACGGCGAGGTCCAAGCCGGCGAACCGGGCTTCGCTCTGGGAATCCACGGCGAACCAGCCCTTTCCGGGAAAGGTCAGTGCGAAGCGGGCCGAGTCCGCGACGACGCGCAGGGAAGGAGGGAGGGCATCGCCCATCCGTTCGTGGGCCCGGGTGGGGGGCGGAGTTCGGGGAAGGGGCGGGGCCGAGGGAGAGAGAGAGGGAAAAGGAGAGAGAGAAGGAGAGAGAGAAGGAGAAGGAAGAGGAGAAGGAGATGCCGAAGGGGAGGAAAGGGGAGGGGCCGGAGCAAGGGCCGGAGCAAGGACCGGGGAAGGTTCGGGGAACTCCGCTCCCTGGGCGGACAGCGGGCCGATGACGGCCAAGGAAATTCCGATCCACAGGTGCCATGCCGGGGGCCGGGGTCTTGAGTCGAACTCAGGCCCTCGGGCGGTCTTGGGTGATGGGGCGGGATCGGTCAGGGGCCGAGA
>DUCT01000054.1 GCA_012959665.1 Myxococcales bacterium
GCCGAACTGATCCCGAAATTCATTGTAGAACTGCTTGGCGGGATCATCGTCGTGGAGAAAGGACTCGGCTGAAGTGTCCACCGAAATCTTGGGCGCCTGGGAGGAGAGCGAGACCGCGAGGGCCAGCATGAGGGGGATGACGAGCCAGCGCCAACGAACAATCTGCCTACCCAGGTTTTCAAAGACGATTTCAAGCCTTTGGCGCTGGGTCATGGCTCCCTCCTTTGGCACAGTCTCAGAAACTCGATGATCCGGGCCGGAGAAATGCCCACCTCACCACCCCGGCGGACAGTGTAGCCCCGTTGGAACTTCGAACGGGTCATGGTTCCGGCCTCATTCCGGGGGGCTGAATTCTTGGGGTTTTGTCGCGCTTCCAACCGTTTGAATTACGGAGCGTTCCAGGGTCTCGATCTTCATGGCAAGCTCGTCGAAAGTATCCGAGCCCTCAGTCAGGGGAAGGGGGATAAATGAGGCCTGCCCGAGTGCCTTGCGCAAAGGCAAATCTTCGAGACCCGACTCCCGCAGGGTGTGAATGAGCTTGAGTGTCTGAAATCCATCGAAGCGGTCGAGAATTCTTCTCTCGGCTCCTTTTCTCGGACCCGATAGAGCGGCTTTCGCATTCGAGATTGCCGTAATTTTCTCAAGGGCCCGAGTCAGTTTCTCCCGATCCACGGCCGGGTCCTCCTCCGCGAATAGGCGGAGTAGGGCGGAAAGCGAGGCCCCAGATCCCTCGAGGGTAAATGCCTGGGACAGCGTTCTCTGCCACACGCGTAAATAATGGAAAACCCGGGGGTCATAAGTTGTGATTTCGGAGCTCCCTGGCTCGACGAGGCGCCGAATTGCGGCTCCAGTTCCGAAAGGAACTCGGGATGACGTTCGAGAGGAAAGAAGTAAAGGCCTGCCTGGGAGCGTTTCGACTCTTCCAACTTTTGCCAGCTTGTTGAGAAGATAGAAGTCTTCGGCGGCCTCGCGTCGGGGAAATCCTCGCACCTGGGCATAGGCGTTCGCATGGATCGCCAGGGTGCTTCCTATAGATTGAAAAGCATATAGAGAACCCGCGAATTGCAAGCCCAGGACGTAATAGCGAAGGGAAATTTCGTACTGCAGCCCGGCCTGATAAGCGGCGTCCCGGTGATGGAGCCTTGGTTCCGAATCCTCGGCGCCTGCCTCCGGACTCGGCGTCTTGGACGAATTCATTGGGGGGGTGTGCTGAAAAGGATAGAGCAGAGCCGAATGTCCGTTCTGCCCACGGAAAGCCACCCGCTCGAAGTAGTCCGAAGGAAATCGAACGTCCGCGTCGCTGCAGTGAATCCATGGTGAATGGATATGACGCGCCTCGATCAAGGCCAGTAGAAGATCAGCACCGATTTTCCTAGCCAAGCCAACGCCTTGTCGCGTCGGCAAAAAATTTTCGCTGGCCCGATCAATGACCAAAATGGTTCCGGCGGGATGAGGGTATAGGCAAGTGGATGGAGTGATACTTTTAGGGACACCGTATTCGCGACGAAGCCCCTCCAAGGTCTGAGCATTAGCTGCGTGCACGTGGGGCGCTGCATCCCTGGGAGCATTCACGACAACGACGATAAGGGCCGGACCGAGAGGGCCGGGCGCAAGCGTGGCTAGGGAATCGAGTATGCCCTCGCTTTCTTCGTAGCACGGAATCGCCAATCCGTGACCGAAAGGTGCGCAGCGGGCTCGAATCAATTCGCTGAGTTCGGCTTCAACCTCAGAGTGTTGCGCCAAGTACTTTTGAGTCGCTTTAGCGGCGTAGATGAACTGTGCGTTGGGTTCCATACGGGGGCTTGACCAGCCCGATCAATGGACCACTGGGCGGATAGGCAGGTTCTGGAGCACCTTGGCTTCATGGTCCAGTAATTCATTCAAGCGCTCGTCGACCTCACTGCTTTCGAAGTAATTACGAGCGACACGATAGAAGAGCACATGGTGCTGGGATTCCGAACGCGTGATGGCTTGGTAGAAACCCTTCAGGGGACCTGGGTCGAGGGCATCCGCAACCTTGCCGAAGCGCTCACAACCCCGGGCTTCGACGATTCCTCCCACCAGGAGCCGGTCGAGAAAATACTTTTCTGTGCCTCGCCGAGTTTCGCTTCGCAAGCCCTGTACGTAGAGGTCTTTCTCGTCCGGCGGTAGCACCAAGTCCTTGGTCTGGATGAGCCAGAGCATCTGGTGAAAGTGTTCGAGTTCTTCGCGTGCGAGAACCATCATTTCCTGCACGAGTATTCGGCGATCCGGGTAGTGGCTCACCAGGGAAAGGGCGGTGGCCGAGGCCTTTCGCTCGCAGGTGGCATGATTGAGCATGAAGGCGTCAAAGTCGCCGAGGACGGTTTCGAGCCATTCGGTAGAACTGGAGATCCGGAGTTTCGACACCATTACCTCTGGGCAAGGGGTTCACTGGGGCCAACTATGCAGGGCGATCAGCATAGCGCGTGGACCCACGTTGGATGGCGCAATCGGCTCTCCTTGAACGGTTTACTCGGGCCACCAAGGCGAATGGGTTCTTAGTTCGCGCCGGCAAGGCCCAGGTGTTCGGCCATCAGGGAGTAGATTTCGGGTTGGGTAACCATGGCGGGTACTTTGCCCACCCCGACTTCATTGGCGAGGAGTGGAACCTGGGTTCCAGTGTGCTCCTCCGCGATGAAATCATTGGTTGCGTAATTGATTGCCATCCCGGCACCTTCGGGCGTGATCAGGCGAACCAGATGGCCGAGGGTATATACCGGCGCCCCGAATTGATTGAAGAGGCTCTTGTCCGGGATGATTTGGGCGGCGTGTCCGTGGTCTGCGGTGACAAGGATCAAGGTGTTCGGATTGGTTTCGGCGAAAGCCAGTGCGCTGTCCAGGGCTTCGTTGAGTTGCTCGAGTTCCCCAATAGAGCCACAGGCCTTGCGCGCATGAGATTGCTTGTCGATGGAGGCAGACTCCACCATCAAGAAGAATCCGCGGGTGTTCTCGTGACCGAGTTGCAGAAGCGCCGCATCCGTCATGGTCTTGAGGCTGGGAGTATCGCCATATTCCGGGTTGGGCTCGCAGCGCATGGGTTCGGGCATTTCGACGCTTCCGAGATACCAGTGGATGCTGTTCAGAAAACTGGGGTTGGGTTTTTCGCCCACCCTTCCCCCTTCGCCCCGGGTGCGGACGGGAAGGGTGCTCTTCCCAAAGAGGCCGAGTACACGCTGGCCGGGGGGGACCGCAGCCAGCTCGGCTCCGGTGGTGACTACCTCGAACCCGTTATGACGCGCTAGCTCGCTGACAGTTTGTTCTCCGGACTCGGTGGGTGTTTCGAAATTATCCAGCCCCCCGCCAAGGATCACATCGACGCCGGAATGCGCGAGTTGTTCGGAAATGGATCCGGGGCCTCCGTTTGCGATCAGATCATCGGGACAGCCTCCCAGGCTGATACCCTTGTAACTCACGTCGACCATGTTTGAAGGGTCGGCGCAGATTCGAAGAGCTACGTGAGCAGCAAAGGAGGCCGGGGTTGCGTCGGTGACACTGGACGTGGCCACCAGCCCAGTTTTCATTCCTTTGTTCCGGGCGAGTTCGAGAATCGTGACCACATCCTCGTCACTGCCCGCTCGGGTTCCAATTCGGCCCCGGCTGGTGGTTATTCCGGTGGCGATGGATGTTGCGCTGTTGGCGGAGTCCGCGACATAGACAGCTAGTCCAGGATCTGATTCATCGACGGTCAGTACCTGGGCGGTACTACGGACAGGCAACCCGTCGAGGGTCATCCGCCCGGCGGCGCCCACCAGGTAGTTACGAGCGATGGTGATCTGCTGGTCATCCATGCCATCCCCAATGATGAGGATCACGTTTGGTGGATCAGTGACGTGGGAGTCGGCGAAGCTTGGTCCTGAGATCCCGAAGCCAGTCACCCCCAAGCCAAGCAGGAGAAGCAAAGCACTCCGAATCGAGGATATTGTCCAAGTGGAGGAGGGACCCGAGAGAGGGCGTTGTCTGAACCCGTGCATTGATTTGACCTCGAATTGGTTTAGGGGACACGTATCGGAGAACACGAAATAAAAGTAGGGCACAAGCGCCTTGCGGCTGGCGAGAATTTGATTGAGCACTGGTCGAAGGTTTAGCGCGGTGGGCGAGGAAAGAGGATGGGTGTGTGCTTCAGATATTTCTGAAATTCACTCTCGTCGCCCCATCGCCGTTTGGCCCGGGCCTCCAGTATGGGTATCCCGCTGATCCGAGTCAGGAGGAAATAAACAAAGAGCGGAGAGATCAACGTGGCCAACTGCCAGCCGGAGAGGGCGGGCAAGGCGATGACAGCAATTCCTGCCCAGAGTGTGATTTCGCCAAAGTAGTTTGGATGCCTCGACCAGGCCCATAGACCTGTTTTGATGAAGCCCCCGTGATTTTCTGGTCGCTTGCGAAAGTCTTTCTTCTGCTCGTCAGAAACGATTTCAATGACCATGCCCAAAAGCCAGAGCCCACAGCCAATTGCGGCGAATGCTCCTAGGGGCGGGCTAGCAGAGGAACTGATTGCGGCGAGAGCACAAGCGGCGGTCAACAGTACCCAGAGTCCCTGGAGAATCCACCACATAAGGAACTGGAGGGGCTGAAACTTGACGCGGTCGAAGCGTCCATCGGCCCCATCCCGGGTTACCCGGGAGAAGAGGAAGGAGCCCAACCGAATTGCCCAACACGCGATCATCCCAGCCAGAATCAAGTCTCGCGCTGAGACGCTGTTGGTCAGTAACAATGCGGAGGCCAGCAGGACGAGATACGTGATGCTGCCGGTGAGGTCGAAAAAGCGTTCGGTCCGAAAGCGGTAGGCGTGGAGAAAAACAACCGCGTTGAGGGAGAAGGAAATGGCCGCACAGATGCCGAATACCGGCCACCCATCGACCGCGGTTCCCCCCTGACTCCCCGCCCATGCGACGGCGCCGCCAATCAGAAGGATCAGCAGGATAGAGAGGAGGGTTCGGAGGGGCTCCTTGGGCATGCCGACTGACTAGCGCACCTGAGCCCGCGGGCAACTCTCCCCAGCTACGCTGTGGCGCGATAAGACGTTGGTTTTGAGGGGAATGGCCGAGTGTCGCGGTTCGGTTCTCGGACACCGATCGCTCCGGAATCGGCTTGCCAATTCCTTCTCGGAATCCTCTATCCTTCGGGCTCTGTCACTTGCCAAAACCGCAAAATAACGCCCTAGAAAAAAGCAGAAGGAGAGAACCCATGTCCGCTCCCCAGACCGCCCCCGGTGAAATTTCCGGCTGGCCGATCCTGAAAATCAAGTACCGCACGGATGCCGAGAAGATTGCCGCGCTTTTGCCACCCGGCATTGATCCCAGCGATTCGTCCAACGTGCACTTGAATATCTACAACGTGCCAGTTCCGGATGAACCGGAGCAGGGTGTGCTCATCATGGTGGATGCGGAGTATCGCGGTACCAAGGGCCTCTATTCTATTGGCTATGGCATAGACCAGGAGTCTGCCATCATGATCAGCCATGACATGAACGGCCAACCCAAATATCCCTGTGCCCTCGACTATTACCGAATGGGCGATCGCGTGACTGCGCGTTGTACTCACCAGGGGTATACGTTCATCGAGTTTTCCGGAAACGTGACCGGGCCGGCGGCTGACCTTCCCGAATACGAAGAAAACGAATGGTGGGTCAAGGTTTCTCGGGCCGTGGGGGGGGCTGAGAAGAGCTATGACTTCCCGCCGCATGTGGTGAAAGTTCGAAGCACCTACGCGACCACGTACCGAGAGGATGTGGAGGGAAGCTTGTCGCTGCTCGAGAGCCCGTGGGATCCGATTCAGGCTTTGCTTCCGGTCCGCGAATACCTGTCGGCGCAGCTCGATACGCCGGCTTGGCTTGGTCGAGAAATTACCTTGGAAGGGGCTTTGGATCCGGAGGCCTTCTGGCCGCATGTCGATACCATCGGAGGCTCGCGCTGGCCTGGTGAGAACGGCGGACCCCGCCGCAGGGAATAACCGACTCCATGGGTTCGCCCGCAAGGAATTCGAGCACGTTGTAATGCCGCACAATTAGTGCGGCATCACATAGTGCGGCATCAAATAGTGCGGCCTCACCATGTGCAGGGTCACCTGGTTT
>DUCT01000055.1 GCA_012959665.1 Myxococcales bacterium
GAATGTGCCCGTTGTAAATATTCAGGGGCGGCGCAAACGCCGAGCCCCGGATGCTGCACAGGCCCACCTCGGTGCCGCCCCCGCAACTGGTGTCGATCTGACAGTCGCTGCCGCCGTAGGTTTCCTGCACTTCGAGAGGCCCGGTGCCGCACGAATTCTTGGCCCGCCAGGCATCCAGGCTGGGAAGGGCCCCGCCGAACACACCGCTCGAGTAGGGAATCACCACGTCGGTGAGCCCCATGAAGGCCAGCACCGGAATGGGACGCACGGGAAAACACTGGTTGGGGAAATCCGTGTAGGGCACGGGAAATGCCATGGGGGCGGCCGCCGCGAAGACATCCGCCGCCTCGCAGGCAATCCTGTGGGCCATAGCGCCACCGTTCGATAAGCCGGTGACATAAATGCGGGCGGCATTCACCGAGCCCTCGGCCCCGATGGCGTCCACCATCGCGCGCAGGAAGCCCACGTCGTCCACCCCGCTCGTCATGGCGGTTCCGCAGCAGGTCCCGGCGTTCCAGGAATTGAAAAGCCCATTGGGATGCACCACCAGGAAGCCCTCGGTCTCGGCCTTGGCGGTCCAGCCCGAGAGGCCCCGATGGTCAACCTTGTTCGAACTGAAGCCGTGAATATCCACCACCAGAGCGACCTCTTGCACCCCGGTGTAGCTGGCGGGGGCGTAGACGTCGAAATCCCTCAAAGCCCCCCCATGAGTGAGCGTGCGGGAATTGATTCCGGGCAGAAAGGCGGCCTCCGCCGCCTGGATCACCAAGCACGTCAGGAACAGAACCAGGAACAGAGCAAGGACCCCCGATGCGGAGCAAGCCTTTCCCCCTGGCCGTTTTGCTTCTGACTGTTCCACCCCGAGCCCTCTCCTTTTCGCTTGCTCAGTCCCAGCCTACGCTTTTCAGCGGAGTAATCACAAAGAAAATTCACCCTGGATGAAATAACTCCTGACGAGAAGAGTCACGCCTACGGCCACACCTGCACACATCTACACACGCCTACACACGCCTACACAGCCCTACACCCACAGGCACCCACCTACACCCACAGGCACCCACCGGCACCCACCGGGAATTTACAAACTCCCCGGTGGGCGGTTCCCTCGGTCGCGAATTCCTTCCTCAGCCCCAGGCGCTTTATCTTTATCCTCGCCGAGGCCGGCGGGTTCTACGCCCTGGGCCCCAGCCTCTCGGGCGAGATCTGGCGTGCGACGACCGGCCTCATTCATGCGGATCAATACCGCGCAGGCGTGACCGCGCCCGGGGCTTTTGGCTGTCCGGGCGCTCGACTCAAAAATCGAAGTAGCTGACGAATCTTTGGAAGTCGGCTCTACTGGCCTCGCCTCCCGAAACCTTGACCCGCCCCGCCGTCAGCAAATCGCTCCACCGGGCCTGGCCGCTCATGACCGCGTCGAGCGTCGCCCGAGACAGTCTCGCGCGAACGTCGGCCTTCTCCGGACGCTCAGGCAGATATTGAATGACGCCCCGACGAACGATCAGCCCGCACTCTTCTTCGCGGTCGGGGAAGCTGAGCCCCAGGGTCATGACAACGTCCTGGCTGCGTTCAGAATCCAGGCGCGGGCCCATGTCCCTAAGCAAGTCCTCAGTGGGGACAAGGCTGTACATGTCCGAACTCACCAATCCTCCCAAGAGCCCCGGAACCGTCGCATTCACGTCCATCACGCCCTCAAGATTCAGCACGTCGGTCAGCAGATAGTTGTGCTCGTTGGTGCTCGGCGACTCGCTCGCCAGGGCTCGAAAGGCACGAGCTCGCAATTGGCGGGCCCGGGCAATCTCGGGCACCTCGCCGGAGCCCGCGGTGACGACGTATCCCGCGAGTTGGGCCGCCCAAACAAGGTCCCCCGAAGCCAGGGCAGTTGCGGAACGGTCCAGGGTTGCGCCGTAGCCCCCCGCCAGGGCAATCATACGAGTCGCTTCGTCCTGGGGTGAAAGGCGGAGCATCTCCAGTGGATCGCCGCCATACCAGCCTCCTCCCAGTTTCGTGTACAACCCTCGCACCACCCAGGAAACCCGGTGGTAACGCTCTTGAAGATCCGGATTGTCCGCCAGGTGCGGAGGCAGCTTCACCGCGGCGGCGGCCTCCTCCCGGGTTCGGTTCTGCGCAAGTTGCCGAATCGTCTGGTCGCGCAGGTACTGATTGGCATCGCGATTAGCCTGGAGGAAGTTGTGGATCTTTTGGCTTCCTGCGAGGGGAAGGCTGTGCCCAGGCAGCAGGTGCTCCGCGGGCAACTCCATCATCATCTCGATCGCCTGGATCAGGCCGTCCACCGAGCGGCCCTCCTCGAAACGCGGAGTCGCCGCAAAAGGCGAAACATCCGTCAGGACATCGGCGGCGTAGAGCACCTTCTCCTCGGGTAACCAGACGATCAATTCATCATCGAGTTCCGATGGGGCGTAGAAAATCTCCATCTTGACTCCAGCGATCACCAACTCGGTGTAGTCGCCCAACGTAGTCGTGGGCGGAATATAGGAAATAGTCTTCCCGTGCCGACGGACTGGGCCCGCCGCCATCCCAATGGCCTCGGACCCCTGAAGCAGTAGCCCCGCCTGAGCAACCAGCCGATGAGCGATATGTGGAAGGCGGGAAGAGACCCGCTCTACCTGGTAGCGACGCCAGTGCTCACTCGCATAGATTTCAACCTCGCCTTCCCGCTCGGGCGGAACGAAAGCGCGCACGCCACCTGTATGATCGAGATGGCCGTGGGAGTAGATGATCGCAACGATCGGCTTGTCGGTCTTCTCGGCGATCGCTGCCCGAATCTCCCGGGCCAGTTCCACCTTCCAGCCGGTATCGATGAGGATCACCCCATCATCCCCTTCGATGACCACGACGTTGGCGAGATCGAAGGCAAACGCCAGGGAAACGCGCTCGGTAATGGGTATCAGCGCGGGCTGGGCAAACCGCTCAAGGAATCTCCCGAGTCCCTCATCCAGTACGGGACCTTCGTCACTCGATGTCGCCGGAAAGGGAAAAACAAGGGCGAACGAGACAACCAGGGTGCACAGCCAGAGGCTTCGCGCGGGTTTTCTTTCGCCTTCTCGACACCGAAACCGCCGGCTGGCTGAACAGGAGCCTGAACCATTAGCCTTGACCAAGGACAATGACATGTTTCTACGCTCCTCCTGGGATTGCCTCTATCCGGTTCCAGATCTTCTCCTCAAGTTCACCGAAATTGATCGGCTTCTCGACCCAACGCCCGCCGACAGAGGAAAGAAAATCTTCCGCCTCTTTAACGAAAACGCCGCCGGTCATGAAGAGCATCTTATGCGCCTCATCCGGGCACTGCCTGAGCAGTTCCGCATGAATATCCATGCCTGTCATCTTCGGCATCATCAGGTCGCAGATCACGATATCAAAATCGCCTTCGACTACTCTTCTTATAGCCTCCCTGCCGTCGATCTCGACCACCACATCATGGTGTGCCAGCGATGCGGCCAGGGAGCGAAGGACCAACTCTTCGTCGTCGACGATCAGAACGCTCAAGCGGCCCTTCCTTTCAACGCGACTCCCCGGGCTCGGCTTCTCCAGCTCGGAGTTTGAGGTGTCTTCGTCGAAGGGCTCGAGAGTCACGACAAACGCGGTCCCCTGGGGCGACGAATATTTGATCTCAATGGTTCCCCCCATAGCCTGGAGAACGTTCCGAGTAATGGAGAGCCCGATCCCCATGCCGAAGCCCACGGCCTTGCTCGTAACAAAGGGCTCGAAAATTCGGTCAATCAAGTCAGGGTCGATGCCGGCTCCCGTATCCGAGACTTCGAGTAGGATGCGCCCTTCTCGCTCGCTCACGGAAATCCTGATCGCATTCGTTTCGCTGGCCCCCGGCTCGATGGAATGGGCCGCATTCGTCAGCAGATTGATCATGACCTGGAGAATCCGGCCCTGATTGCCGAGAACCCAGACATCCCCAGGGCAGTCGATCTCGAGCTCGGCGCGGTGGCGAATCTCGTTGCTGGTCATTTTGGCGGCTCGATCAATGGTCCGGGCCAGATCAACCCGGGCGGTATCCTGCTCGCTGGTATGGGAGAAGGTCTTCAGGTCTCGGACCAGACTCGCCACCCGGTAGGCCCCTTCGATGGCTTCGGAGATCATCAACTGGGATTCCTGGCGATTCGAGTTCGTGCTCTCACTTTGATCGGCCGATAGGTATCCCTGCAGCAGTTCAAGATTCCCTAGCACGTAGGTCAGTGGATTATTGATTTCGTGCGCCATCCCCGCCGCCAAGCTACCCATGGATGCCGCTCGCTCGCTCCGAACCATTCGCGCCTGTATCTCGGTGCGCTGATTCATTTCATAGATCAGTTCGTTATTAACCCGCTCCAGCAAGCCCCGGGCATGTTTCTGTTGTCCCGCCAACGCCGCGAGCATCACACCCATCGCGACGATTGCGGACAGGCGATTGGCAAGACTCTGCTCCCGCTGCAGTTCAACGGGGACATAGTCAGGAATTTCGATGCCGTACACCGGGGCAAACCAGAAGAGCAGGGCCAGCATGAACACGATGCCCGTAAATATCCAGCCCACCCGGGCATCCACCAGCAATGCAGCAAGCACCGGAATCACATAGAGCCATCCGAAGTTGGGATCCCCGATTCCGCCGGAGCACCAATTGCTGTAGACGAGAAGGATGAGCAGAGCCCCGGTAACGACCCCCCCACCGGTCGCTGCATTCCCCCCCCTTCGCACCCAGACAACCACCACCACGCCTACAATCATGGTAACCAGCACCGAGTAGGAGAGGCTGGGAATTCCCATCTGGTAGTACCGCAGGCCAAAAAAAGGCCCCATCCCGACGAACAGCAAGGTGACTGTGGTCAGCACTCCTACGCGACGATTATCTTGCGCCCGAAGCAGGTCCGACGTTCGATTTGGCGAGAGGTTTTCCAAGCGCCGCAGTGTAACGAATCGTCGGCCAAGGCCGAGTCCAAGTCCGAGTCCGAGTCCACCCCGAACCGCCCCCAGAGCGATGCACTCCATGAAAACCCTGATACTGCACGGGATAACACTCCCACTCGGATAACCACCCTTCCCACAGATCGTGCCGGGCGCGGCTACGCCAGCGACTGGAGACCGGAGATCCCGGGCGATCGATCACCTCACGAAGCCCATGGCCAGGGGCTCCCTCAGTTGTTCTGGAATTGGGGCTCGCGCTTTGCGAGGAAGGCGTCCATGCCCTCCTCCCGATCCTGGGAAGCGAAAACCAAACCAAATGTTTTTTGCTCCAGGGCGTGCGCCGTCCGTACGTCGGCATCCTGGCCCTGCTCGATGACTTCCTTGGCGAGAGCGACTGCCAAGGGACCGCGAGCCGCCACGCTCTCCCCGGCGGCCAGCGCTCTTGCAAGCAATTCGTCCCCTGGAAAAACCCGGTTCGCCAGGCCGATCCTCAGCGCCTCGTCCGCGCGAATGGGATCTCCGCTGAGCACCAACTCCTTCGCCCACGCAACTCCGACGCGCCGGACCAGTCGACTCGTGCCCCCGAAGCCTGGGATCAAACCCAGTGCGACTTCGGGCTGACCAAAACGAGCTTTCTCCGAGGCATAGATCCAATCACATGCGAGGGCCAATTCGCAGCCTCCACCCAGGGCGTAGCCGTTCACTGCGGCCAGGGTCGGGATGGGCAGCGCCTCAAGAGCAGCGAACGTCGAGTGGCCCAGTTTTGAGAATTTTTCCGCCTCCAGGGGATCGAGACCTCGCATCTCGGCGATATCGGCTCCCGCCGCAAAGGCCCTGCCCTCACCCGTCAGAACCAGCGCCCGAACACTGCCATCTTCGGCCACATCGGCAATCGCCGACCCGATCGCGTTGAGCGTGGCCCGATCCAGGGCATTCAAGGCTTTGGGCCTATTCAGGGTCAAAACGGCCACCGCTCCGTGTCTTTCGTTTCGAACGCAATCGCTCATGTTCACTGCTCTCCTCAGGGCCGAAAAATGGGCAAGCGAGGAAGTTCTCTCACCCGCTGCTGGCATGAAAAACCGATCCGGCGAGCTTAGCTTCCGGCCCCTCCATCGGTGCGCCCGGTGCCGGAAACTTCTCGGGGC
>DUCT01000056.1 GCA_012959665.1 Myxococcales bacterium
TGCGGACAATTCCGAGGGGAGGGTTTCGATCAGGGTGGACAACCGCATTCAGCCCTCCCCCTGGTCAGCGGAGAAACTCACCACCACCGTGCGCTGACTGCCGCCCAGGATCGTGCCCGGTGCGGGGTCCTGACGGATGACTTGGCCTCGACCCGGGCCCCTGAAACGCAGTTCGAGGAATTCATCCGAGGCGAGGCTCCGGGCCGAATTCAGGCTGATTCCCTGAAAGTTTGGCACGAGAACCGAGTGCCGGGAATCCGTCGGCCGTTTTGGGGCGGGCCGCCCGGCGGAGAACTGTGCGGGAGTGCGGGGCGCGGGTTCAGCACTCGCCAGCTTGAGTCCAGCGACGGGACGTATACCGCGCCGGTTTTCATGGAGACCTTGAGCGATTGGGTGCCCGGGTGCAGGGTGCATGGGTTCTCTTGGAATCGCGACGGCGGCGATTGGTTCTGGAAAGGTGAGAATTCCGTGGCGCGCAAGTTGGGCGGCGGCCACTTTGGCAAAAAGCGGTGCGGCCACCGTCCCACCCCCGCCACTATTGGGCTCTTCCAAGCCCACGACAATGGCCACCTTCGGATCCTCGGCGGGTGCGAACCCGATGAACCACGCGGTGTGTCGGGTTCTTGAGTAGGACCCGCTCGGGTCGAGCAATTGGGCGGTGCCGGTCTTGCCGGCGACGCGCACGCCGGCGAGGGCCGCTTGGCGTCCGGTTCCGCTGGCACTGACAACGGTTTCGAGCATTTTCAGGACGTTCTGAGCGGCCTCGGGGCTAATGGCCTGGCCCGCGCTGACCGGCGGAAGCGTCTGCCAATGACCCACGGGCGTCCTTTTCGCGAGGATGAGTCGCGGGCGCATACGTTCCCCGTCGTTGGCGAGGGCTGCAGCAGCCATGGCTAGCTGAATCGCCGTGACATTGATCCCCTGGCCAAACGCGATGTTGGCCTGGTCCACGGGCTTCCAGTTTTGCCAGTTTCGCATCAAGCCAGCGGACTCGCCAGGGAATCCGCTTTTCGTTGTCGAGCCGAAGCCAAAGCGTTCCAGCGATTCCTGGTAGCGCTCCCCTCCGAGTTCCGAGGCGATCAGAGCGGCGCCGACATTGCTCGAGTGACGCAATACGCCCGCCGCATCTGTTGCCCCGATCTTTCGCTTGTCCTCGATGACCTTCCCGGGAAGACGGAGTTTTCCTTCGCCGGTATCGATGACGGTCTGCTGATCCAGAACCCCCGCTTGGAGTGCGGCGCCCACCAGAAAGGCCTTGAAGGTGGATCCGGGTTCGACGGCATCGCTAAAGGCACGACTCCGGGTACCGTGGTATTTGAGTTTTCTGAAGGAGTTCGGGTCGAACGCGGGCGCTTCGGCAAGGGTCAGGATGTCGCCGGTCTTCGGTTCCACCACGACGACGAGGCCGCGGCGGGCCCCGCTGGCCGCCATGCTTTGGGCCAAGGCATTTTCGGCTTGGGCCTGCAGAGCCGCGTCGAGGGTCAGTGCGATATCCCCGCCCGCCATTTCCCGGGAATCGATTCCTTTGCGCACGAGCTCATCTCCCGAGGCACTGACCCGGATCTCGATACGACGGGGATTGTCTTGGAGCCAAGCGTCCATCATCTGCTCGATGCCTCGGATGCCGGTTCCGTCGATGTCGACGAAGCCCAGAACCGAAGCGGCCAGGGGGCCGGCCGGATAGGTTCGGCGTGGCTCGCTCTTGAGGCCCACGCCCGGCAGACCCAAGGCCTGGATTTGGTCGGCTTGCCCCTGGGTAATCCAGCGGGCGATGTACACGAATTTTTTTCTGTCCCCGATTCGCTTGGTCAGTGAGGGTACGGGCATGTCGAGGATGCGGGCCAGCGCGGAGATGGCGGCTTTTCGGTCGGTCAATTTCTGGGGCAGCACGTAAACCGAAGGCGCTTCGATGCTGATGGCGAGTTCGCGATGGTCGCGATCGAGAATGAGTCCCCTGGGTCCCCGGAGCTCCAGGTCCCGGGAGCCTTGGCGATTGCCCAGGTCGCCCCCCTTGGTTTCGATGATGGTGAGATGGCCCGCGCGGCCAGCGAGGCCGAGGAAGCCGACCATCAGCAGGCCTTGCAGGATTCGAACGCGAAGGGCGGCGGACTTCAGCGCCTGAGACCTCATGGCAGGTCCGATCCGTTGAGGCCGTGCCGGGCGAATTGAATCGCCGTGGACCCCCTGCCCGAGGGCCTCGCCTTCAAGTCCACTGGTAGATCGATCAGCCGCTCGGGGGGCACGAAGCCCATATCCCTAGCGAATTTACCCAACCGGGCCGGATCTCGGAGTTCGCGCATGCTCGCGGTGAGCCGAGCGATTCGCCGGTTGAGTTGTTCTTCCTGGTGGTATCCCATGCCGATCTCGTAGCGGCCGCGAATCAGGTCGACCCGGAGCGCTGCCATGGCCAGCGCCACCAGCACGGCGACGACTAGACCGGGGAGCATTTGTCCGGAGGGGAAGACGAACCGCCAGTTGAGCGGATTGTAGGATCTGAATCGGGCCCAGACGGAGTGGGCCGCCTTGGTTTTGCCCGGTTTACCGCGGCCGGAGCCCCTGCGCGAGTCGGCTCTCCGGAAGCCAAGCCGGGTCAGCATGGCCGGTCGATTCGCCGACCGGTTCCGAGTGGCCCGTCGCCGGGAGTCTCTGGATCGAGGCATCAGGCCGCCTCCGGGATTCGCTTGGCCGCACGCAGCCTTGCCGACCGGGCCCGGGGGTTCCGGTCGGTTTCCGTGCTGTCCGGGCGAAGAGGGCGCCGGGTCAGCACTTCGAGGGAAGGCGATCGTCCGCAATTGCAGACCGGCTGCTTGGGCGGGCAAATGCATCCCCGGGCCGCAGAGCGGAAGCTGTGTTTGACGATGCGGTCCTCAAGCGAGTGGTAACTGATGACGACCAGGCGACCGCCGGGCCGAAGAATTGAGACCGCGGCGCCGAGTCCATCCTCAAGGGCGCCGAGTTCGTCGTTCACCGCGATTCGCAGGGCTTGGAAGACCAGCGTGGCCGGATTGTGCCGCCGTCCACCGCCCACCCCCGCCTCGTCGATGACCTGAAGCAGGTCGGCCGTGGTTCGAAGCGGCTGCCGGACTCGGCGCTGGGTGATGGCCCGGGCCAGACGCCGGGATCCGGGGAGTTCGCCGTAGCGCTGGAACCAACCCTGCAACTCCTCGGCGGAGGCCCGCTGGAGGAGATCGGCTGCGCTGACGCCTTGGGACGGATCCATCCGCATGTCCAAGGGGGTACAGGAGGCGGCGGAAGCGCCGAAACGAAAGCCTCGATCCGGCGCGTCCAGTTGGTACGAGGAGACGCCCAAGTCCAGCAGAACCCCATCAACCCCTTCGATGCCCAGTTTGCCCAGGGCCGTGTCCAGATGCCGAAACGACGATTGGACCGTGCGAACTCGATCGCCGAACCGCGCCAAGCGCGATGTGCTGGCCATGAGCGCCTGCTGATCGAGATCCAAGCCCACCAGAATGCCATCCGGGCTGATCCGTTCCAGGATTGCCTCGGCGTGACCGCCGCCGCCCAAGGTGCCGTCCAGAATGATTCCGCCGGGTTTGAGATGGAGGTAGTCGGCGCTCTCTTCGAGCAGCACGGGCACGTGGTGAAAGTCAACGCTCACGAGGTGGGGTATCCCCCGAACTCGCCCCGGATAGGGCTACGGGGGGGCAGAAAAAAGAATGGGGTGCCTCGAACCACTTTGACGACAACGCGTACCCCCCAGTAAGCACGTTGCCGCCTTTATCAGTGTTCCGAGGACACCCCAACCTCTCTGTTGGAGCACACGCTCCAACTTCCCCCCCAAAAACGTTTAGTCTCCCGGCTGTTGACGATTGGGATCGACGTTTCTGTTGATCTCTTCGTAACGCAGGGAAGTCATTCGTTTCTTCTCTTCGTACCGCTCTGGATTCCAGAGCTCGATTCGATTGAGTACGCCGATAACCAAAACCTTGCTCGCGAGTTCCGCCTCTTTGCGCATCAGGGTCGGAACAAGAATCCTTCCCTGGGCGTCCAGGGGGCTGTCGCTGGCCTCTCCGACCATGATCCTTTGCAGGTCCTGGGCGTCGGTGTCGAATTCCGAGAGTCCCAGCAGGGTCTCCTCTTTCTTCTCCCACTCGTCGGCGGGGAAGAGGGCGAGATGCGATCCTTGGCTGGCCAGGATTGGGTCATTTTGGCTACGACGTTGAATTTCCACTCTGAAACCTGACGGGATGCTCACGCGTCCCTTAGTATCCATGGTGTGTAAGAAGCGGCCTCGAAACATGCTTTGGTTGCTCCGTTTTCCGTGGCCGGTGGCGCGAAATGAGTTTGGGTTTCAACGGGGTGCTGGAAACTCGGTTCGGGGAATGGCCCCGAGTGGGAATCGATTGCGCTCGTCGCGTAGGAGAATGCTTTTCCCACCAATTCTGCCTTTATCCCCGCCAAGCGGTCTCTTTGCTTGCCCCAGTGGGTCTCGCTCTTTTGGTTGCCGGGAGCCCGTTTCGAAGGTCTGTGACCCACTTGATCCCACTTCATCCCACAACACCTTTTTTATACCCCACCCGTCTTGGCTTGGGAAGCAAAATCATGGCTCGTCGTGGGTTTTATTCGTCGTGAGTTCGATTCTTCCTCTGTCTTTCCGGTCCGTCTAGGCATTTCGGCCACGACTTTCCCCTTGTTTTCTCCTTTGCTGCGCCTGTTGGGCGATCAAAAGGCAAAACTACCTCTTTGGGCCGGGATAGGGATTCCGGTTAAAGAAGGTTTATCCCTTGGCGCCCCGGGTTCAGGCAGGGGTGGGATGGGTTCCCATGGCGGGGTTGGTCGAAGGCTCGGCGACGGCTCGGTTTGTGGCCTCGCTGTGGCCCTCGATGTCAGGGCGCTCCGATATCCCGGTGCCGGTGGCCGTGGACCGCTGCGGCGGCCTCCACCAACGCATGCAAACGACTTCCTGCTGGCGCCTCGGGGACGGCCGGGCCCTGGGATGTTGGATCGAGCAGGGCTTCGATCACGGCCTCGGTGCCCTCTTCGAGTCCCGAGGGCGCATATCCGCCCTCCAAGACGAAGGCGAGCCGGCCGTCACAGAGTTCGTCGGCGAGCCCGGCCACCACCCGGGTCATTTCCCGGTAGCCCTCCCCGCTGAGATTCATAGAGGCCAGGGGATCGTCTCGGTGCGCATCGAAGCCGCAGGAAACCAGAATCATTTCGGGAGCGAAGCGCCGAATGACGGGGACCAGAACTCGATGGGCCAGGCCCACGTACTCCCGATCACCACAGCCCGGAGGCAGCGCCAAGTTGACAGTGGCGCCTAGGCCGGCGCCATGCCCCGCCTCGTCGAAGGCACCCGTGCCCGGGTAGTGGGGGTACTGGTGCAGGGATGTGTAGAGGATCGAGGGGTCGCTCTCAAAGGAGTGCTGGGTCCCGTTGCCGTGGTGGACATCCCAATCGAGGATCAGAATTTTGTCCATGCCGAGTTCTGCCTGGAGGGCCCGGGCCGCGATGGCGACGTTGTTGAAAAGACAGAAGCCCATGGGTTGGCCGGCCTCAGCGTGGTGGCCCGGGGGCCGCACTGCGGCAATCCCGTACTTTGCCTCCCGGCGGGCGACGCGCAGAGCGAGGTCGACCGTGCTCCCCGCCGCCAAGCGCGCGATTTCGAGGCTGCGCTTGGAGACGAAGGTGTCGGCATCCAAGTGCCCGGGCGCCCGAGCGGCGGCCCGCTCGATCTGGTTGTAGTGATCCTGGCTATGGATACGCAGGATTTCATCCGGGGTGCCCGTGCGCGGCGTCATTGCTTGGAGGTGGGCCGAGTGGCGAGCCAGGGCTCGGGAGACAGCGACCAAGCGTTCGGGTCGTTCGGGGTGCCCGGAGGGCGACTGGTGGGCTTGAAAGCGGATATCTTCTACCACATGGATCGGCCGATTCGGAGAGGGCATGGGGCGCGAAGCTATCCGACCCGGCCTGTCTGGGCGAGCGTAGACACCTCGGACCCGGCGTCACGACACCCG
>DUCT01000057.1 GCA_012959665.1 Myxococcales bacterium
TTCTCGATTGCTCAGTCTCGAGTGGAGGTTGTGCGTCCTGGGCCCAATGGGTTTTCAGTTTCGAATCACAGTTTCGAAAGAGCAAGAGCCTCGGACTCAGCTGCCCTGGCTCGCCTGGCTTTTGAGGGCACGCTCCACGTACTTGAGCCACTTGTTCGCACTGTTGGCGCTTTTTTCCTCTTCCGCCGCCGCCTGGAAGGCCGTCTGCGCCGAGAGGTAGCGATCCTCGTTGTAATTCGAGATTCCAAGAAGCAGTTGCGCAGAACCCACATCCCGCAAGCCACCCTTTTCGATCGCGGACTGGAGGGCCCTCCGGGCCTTTCTCCAGTCTTCGACTTCAAG
This sequence comes from Myxococcales bacterium, assembly GCA_012959665.1. Taxonomy (GTDB): domain Bacteria; phylum Myxococcota_A; class UBA9160; order UBA9160; family UBA4427; genus JAZXM01. The sequence continues at coordinate 343 of DUCT01000057.1, forward strand.
GTGCACCTGGGCCAGACGAACGTAGAGATCCCCGTCGGTCGAGAGTTCTGCGGCCTCGGCCAGGGGCGCGATGGCGGATGTGTACTCACGGGCGTGGAGCAGACTGTTCGCGTACAGCTCGAGGTTGTCCGCGGTATTCTCCACGGTGCCGTCCTTAATTCCCTTCGCCATGACCTGTGACGCTGGCCAGGGGAGGCTGTGGAAGAGGTAGCGCTGGGTGAGCTGAGTCAGCTCCCTCTCCTTGTCGAGGTAGTCCAAATGGTACGCGAGTTCCAGCATGGCGAGGGCCTTTTCCTCATCACCGATATTCGAATATCCGAAGGCCAACTGCATGTAGTAGTCCTTCTTCGGGAAGAGGGTCACCAACTGCTTGAGAACATCCAAGGTCTCGGTCATATTCCCGTTCTGGTACTCCACGGCGAGGAGCATCCGGAGCCGATTTTCTACCGGCGTCGTGGATAAATTCACGGTTGTCCGGGCATGGTCGAGGGCCGAGGCCCAGTCCTCTTTGCCCGCGTACGCGATGGTGATCATGAAGTGGGCCTGGGCATCGGGCCGCTCGGCCCCATCGAGCCATGCCTCGAAGAGTTCGATGGCTCGGTCGTAATTTTCCTGGCCCAAGTAGAGCTGACCCAAGTTGTACTTGAGTTGCTGCATCGCCGATTCCGGTAGGTAATCCACAGAGAGCGCCACTTCGAAGGCAGCCAGTGCTTCTGTGTACTTCTCTTGGGCGCCCAGCATGTAGCCCATCATCTGGAAGACAGTGGCCCGGTCGAATTTCTTGAGGCGGGTCTTCTTGCTGAGGGGTTCGAGAACTTCGAAGGCGGCTTGAAAGTCTTCGGCTTCCGCCAGATCCTGAACCTTCAGCAGCTTCTTGCCGACTTGCAGGCTGGGAACGAAATTCTTTCGGCTGCTCTTCCTCTTTCGTTCCGCACCGGAGACCGATCCAGCCACGGCAAAAGACAGGCTACAGGCAAGCGCAATGGCAACCAGCACGCGAAGCCATCGGTTCTGAGCTGCTGTTCGAAGCATGGGGTCAGCCTCCTTTTCTCATTCTTGCCCCTATTGTTTCGCCGGTCGAAAATCGGTGTCGCGGTTTTCTCAAGGCAGCGGATCTAGGGCTGGGATCCGCGCTGTTGGACTCGGATCAGACGTCATCTAGGTCGAAGGAGAGCTTGACTTCCTCGACCCGGCTGGTGGCGACGCCGTCGACGATTCGAGGCCTGTACTTCCATTTCTTCAAGGCACGAATAGCCGCACGGTCAAAAATTCGTTTGGGCTGGGCGTCGATGACGGTTGGGTTCTCCACCGTGCCGATGGCCGTAATCGTAAAGCTCAGAACCACCCAGCCTTCGATTCCGCGCTCAGCGGCTCGGATCGGATACTGGGGAGGTACACGCACCAAGGGGACACTGTCCGAATCGCTCGGTGCGCCCAGACTGGGGCCCGACCCGAGATCGGGCCCGGCGCTGAGGTCCGGGGCGAAAATCGCCATTGCGTTCGCATCGGGCGCATCCGTCTGGGACATCTGCAACTCCGGCGGCGGAGGCGGCTCCGGGGGTTTCTCCTTCTTGGGCAATTCGCGCTTTCGGGTCTGGGTCGCCGTGTCTCGCTTAAGGCGAACAAACTCGATCACTTGTCCCTTCTTGATATCGGCCCCCCGGTCATTCCCCATGGATATGAGAAATTGCATCAGGTAGAAGAGCCCGAAGGTGATACCGAGGGCAAGTAGGGCGGCTATTCCGAGACGTACAGCCATGCGAGACTATTCCCCAACCTCGTTGGCCGCGATAGAGACATTGAAGACACCGGCCCGGCGAGACGCGTCCATGACCTGAACGAGCAGGCCATTCTTTGAGTTCTTGTCGGCCTGAATGACCACAGAACCCTGGGGGTTCTCGGCATGAAGGCGCTCGATATTGGCGCGCACCGAGCGCGGATCCACCTGGCGGCGATCTATCCAGATCTGGTTGCTATCCGTGATGGCGATGAGGATATTCCCGCGCTCCTTCACGGTGGCGGTGGCCGCATCGGGTCGGTTGACGTCGATACCGGATTCCTTGACGAAGGAGGCGGTGACGATGAAGAAAATCAACATAATAAACACCACGTCGAGCATGGGTGTAATGTCGATTTGGGCCTCTTCTTCTTCCCTGGCTTTTTTGCGACGCATCGTATAGAGAGTCCGTTCCCTGTGCCGGCGAGGTCAAGCCTCGTCAGTCGTGAGTCATTCTGTCTGCGAGTTTATCGCCTTCATCCTTGGCAAATTTCTGGAGTTGCACCGAGAAGTAGAGGCCCGAGAGCGCGGCCACCATTCCCGCCATTGTGGGGATCGTGGCTTTGGAAACTCCAGCCGCCATGGCGCGAGCGTTGCTGTTTCCAGCGGTCGCCATGACGTCGAAAACTTCGATCATTCCCGTGACGGTTCCGAGGAGCCCCAGTAGTGGGCAGAGCGCGACCAGTGTATTGATCAGTTTGATCGAGTGGTTGAGATCCACGGACGTTTCTGAAATCCAGAGCTCGCGAATACGATGGGCACGCCAGGAGACTTGATCGTCCCGGCTCATCCATCGGTCCAGCACCGCCTTCGCTTCGCTCGGATAGACGTAGCGGAAGAAGTACTGTCGCTCCAGAATCATGGTCCACATCGCCAAAGTCACGGCGAAGATCATCAGCAGGACGTCACCGCCCCGGTTGATGAAATCACTGACCGCTTCAAATAGACCCGTCACGCTTGCAGTCCCCCTTGAGTCCTCAAGCCTTGTCCACACCCGGGCGGCCAGTGCCAGCAGCCTCGGCTTCCGACTGTTTCGCGATGAGTCCGGTGCTCTGTTCCTCGAGGACCGTCGTCACCCCACGCGCCATGCTGTAGATGACCGCGTGCATGAGAACCAACGGAATCGCTGTCAGTAGACCCAACATGGTGGTGACCAGAGCCTCGGAAATACCGCTGGCCATCATCTTGGGATCGCCGGTACCGAAGAGGGTGATGATCTGAAAGGTATTGATCATGCCGGTCACGGTACCGAGAAGCCCCATCAGGGGCGCGACGGCCGAGACCACCTTGATGAGCCAGAGGAAACTCTCAATCTTTGCGGACTCCTTGAGAACCTGCTCTTCGAGCTTGAGTTCCAGGGTCTCGGTGTCCAGATCCGGGTTGGATTGGTAGATCTTGAGGACGCGTCCGAGGGGGTTGGCTTCGTCTGGGGCACTCGCGTTTTTCTGGACTGCCACCTTTCGGCTCACAATAGAGACGTAAGCCAGGCGAACCAAGCCAAACAGGAAGGTGAACGAACCTAGGATAATAATCGCGTAACCGATCGAGCCACCGAAAGCGATTCTTTCCCTGAACTCAGGCGTGTTGACGAGGAGCGCCAGGATCGCGCCCCGGGCGGGGTCGACGGCAAAGCGAACCAAACCTTCATCCGCCGAATCCAGGTCGGAAATTGTGTCGACATATTTCGGCGCCGGCTCGCGGCCGATTTCTCCAAGCTTGCCCACGTCGGTGATCCACTTGAGGTACTCGCCCTGGGAGATCGCGTTGAAGGAACCGATGCGGATGACTTCCTGCTCTTGCTCTTCGCCGGAAACCTTGACCACGTTGGTGGTGAAGCGTGCGACCTTGCTGGACTCGTTCATCTCCTGCAGGAGGATTGCCCACAATCCTTCGAGGTCCGCGATGGCCGGGAGAGCCTTGCTTTGGCCCAATTTGTCGAGGAAAGGCAGGCGCCCCGGGTACTGGGCGCTGATCAGGGAGTTCTCCACGTGGCTCCGGGTATCACCGGATACCTGGCGCACAACGCCAAAGAGTTCTCCGAGGGTTCCGAGTCGCTGACTCAGGACTTCCTCTTGCTCGGCGATCTTCAACTCGTTCTGCTCGAAGTTCTCTTCCAACTGATCGCTTCGGGCTTCCTCGGCGGCCAGGCTGGCCTTGGCTTGGGCGAGAAGGCTCTTCTGCCGGGATCTCTCCCCCCGGAATTCCTTCTCTCGGCGTTCGTTGACAACGCGCTCGGCACGCCAACCCTCACGGACCCGCTCGAGCAATTGGTCAATGGTGAGGCCAGGGGGGACTACCGCGCGCGCGGGGGCGGCTTCGGCCTCGGTTTCGGCGGTTCCGTCCTGGGCCAATGCGCCCAGAGGCGTGGCCAGCAGTGCGGCGCCTGCGAGCGCCGTCAAAAATCCCCGACTAATTCGGTGGGCCTTCTCTCGCTTGATCACTGTGCTCTTGATCACTGTGCTCTTGATCACTGTGCGCTTGATCACTGTGCATCCTCCGGAGCCGACACGGGGACACGGATCAAATCGGGCGCCAATTGCTTGCGCGCGATGCGAACCCCCTTGCGGATAGAATCTCTGTATTCGCTTCCCAACTTGATCCATTCGTGACTTTTCTGGTCCCAAGCACCGACCTCTTCACCATCCAGGGTCTGATAGAGAAGGCTGATTCGCCCGACCCGAAGGAAGTCGAGTGTTCGTTCTTGGCCGTCGATATCCAGGGTGTCCTGGTAGACCTCGATGGTGCGTCCGTATTCATTTTCGATCTGGTACGCCTCCATGATGCGGCGGTACTTCTCGGAGTCCTCCACATCGGCGCGGTCCATCAGTTCCCTCAGGCCCGCAATGCGCTCGGAGCGTTCTTTGCTGAGCATGGGCACGTCGAGCTGGATGAACTGGTCCAAGCCGTCGACCATTCGGAGCATCAGCGGGGTGACCTCTCGGCCGATCACGGTGACGTTGGCGATCTGGAAATCCAGCGAGGCGAGTTCCGCTTCTTGGGAGGTCACCAGTTTCGTCAACTGGGCGTTGTACACCCGAAGGGATTCGATCTGATCGATGATGGCGCGATACTCTGACGCCATGGTGTCGGTCTGATCGTCAACCGAGTTGATTCTCTCCTGCGATTGCACAGATTTCTCGTTGCCTTGACGCTCCTCAGCAATCGCCGTCTCGATGTCCTCGGCGCTGGCGATCCCAGCGGCCAAGAATGCGAGTCCGATCATGGCGATCGTAATTCTTCCGGAGCGTCGTCCCAAAAGGACGTCCGCGATAGTCGACAAGATTTCCCCCACATGTCACATAATGAGAGGCGCGTTCACTTGAGTAGCGCCTGGGTGGTTGGTTAAAGGTTCGCTCTGGCTTGCAACAGTGCATTTATCGGCGGGATGGCAAAACGAGCCGTGGCCGACAAGAGCGATCCCGGCCATTTGGTACCCAAATCAGAGCCCAGGCGAAACCCGCTGAGCGTAAATTCTCGATCGCGGTCTCGTTCGGCTGGCCGATCTGGGGGTCCCGTTCGGGTGCGCCCACCCTTTTGGGGGGGGATGGGTCTCCATTTGGGTCTCTGAACCCCATTGTGGGAGCCGGGTCAAATAGAGCCCGAAGCGGCAAAACTCAGTTTCCTGCGGGGGTTGCCGATAGAGATCACTCCTGACCACGTACCCCCACGCGTTGAGCCCGGGCGTTATCCGAGCACCAGGAGAATCCCATGACCGAATTTATTACGCCTCATTCCGCCAAATCGCCCAATTTCGTGGCGGCGCCCCGGCCCCTGGCCACTGTGGCTCCGGAGAGGACCCGATTGGTGGCCCACCACGAGGCCGCCCATGCGGTCGTCTGCTTCGTC
>DUCT01000058.1 GCA_012959665.1 Myxococcales bacterium
CTCAAGAAACATGGAGAAGTAGTACGATCCACCATGCTGAGCCTGGCCAAGCGCGACTATCCGGGCCTGCTGGGCGGTCAGATCGATTTCACCGTGATGTTCATCCCCATTGAGAGCGTGGCGGCAGCGGCCTTCGAAGCCCGGCCCGACCTGCAACAAGAGGCCATCGACCACGCAATCCTGATTGTCACTCCGGTGACCCTGATCGCTCTATTGCGAACGGTCGGCCTTTACTGGCGCCAGGAAAAGCTTGCGAAAAACGCTCAGGAAATCTGGAAGGCCGCACGGCTACTTCACGAACGGATTCAGAAATTCCAGGTTCACCTTGGCAAAGCGGCGCGCGGCCTCGAGGGCGCCGTCAAGGAATTCAATGCGGCGATGGCATCCTACGAGGCGCGGGTCTTGCCCCAGGGCCGTCGTATCGAACAATTGGCCGGTATCGAGGCAGGCGCGGCTCTCCCCGAACCCAATCGCATTGAAACCCAGCTTCGGGAAGTCTCGGGGAGCGAACCCGAGAGCGACTGATTCCGCCCCCCTCTTCCAGGCCTCCCACGGCTTCCAGGCCTCCCACGACGCCAAATCCCGAGATAGACTCTGGCACCCAAACAAGGAGGCCCCGTGGCGGAAAAAATCGAAATCACCGAAGAGTTCAACGCCGTGATCGGCGTTCAATCCGATCCCTGGATCCACGAAGTGACCACGACCAGCGTCCGCGCCTTCGCACGCGGGGTCGGCTACAGCGACCCTGTCTACTTCGATGAAGAGGCGGCAAAAGCCGCGGGCTATCGCTCGCTCCCTTGCCCGCCTACGTATCTCGGTACGCCGGTCTTCATTCCAGGCCTGAGCAACGATACTTTTAGCGGTCCCAAGAATACGGGGCCAAGCCTCAACCACGGCCTCAAAAATGTCCTCGACGGAGGCGCTGAGACCGAGTACTTCGCCGACATCTGCGCCGGGGACACCCTGAGCGTGACGTCCTGCTGCTCAGACCTGAGCATCCGCGAAAGCAAGACAACCGGCCAAATGCTCATCGTTACCAGCGAATCAACCTACACGAACCAGGAGGGGCAAGTCGTGGCCAAGCAACGGGGCCAGGGCCTGTTCTACTAGTACGGGCAGTACTGGTCGTACGGGGGAGTGCTGACCGTGCCCAGTAGCGCCAAAACCAAATTGAAGCGGGGAGCGTTCCGGCGAATCGCTGGGGCAAAAGCTGAACCGGCCATCCAACTTTTCGACAAAAGACTTGGAACCAACCAGGAGACCACCCTATGCCCCTCACTTGGAATGCATTCGACGAAGGCAGCGCCCTTCCGGAACTTCAAAAGGCGCCCGGCGTCACTCAACTCGTCAAGTACGCGGCGGGGGGAGGAGACTTCAACCCCCTGCACCACGACTTCGCCTTTCCCCAGAGCAAGACCCTTGGATCCATCATCATTCACGGGCGCTTCAAGTACGCGGCCCTGGGCGAACTGGTCTCAAATTGGCTCGATCACGGCGGACGAATTCGCACGCTTTCGTGCCAATACCGCGGGATGGACCTCCCCGATCAGCCCATGGTCCTCGGCGGTACCGTCACGCGAAAGTGGGAGGAGGGTGGCGAGAAACTCGCCGAGGTCAAGCTCTTCGTAAACAATGCAGGCGGGAAGAACACGACCCCGGGCAGCGCGGTGGTCGTTCTCAACAACTGAGGCGTCAGCCTGGCGCGCCCCCGGGGCCAACGACTCAAGTCCAGTCAAGTCAAGTCCCCAGGCAGCCCACCCCGAACATATCGACCCCGGAAGACTCCTGGGGCTAGTGGCGGGTAATGCCCGGCGCCGAGGGTCGGGCGCCCACGAGACTGGTCACCGCGTCCTGAATCCCATCGAGGCTCAGGGCATACATGGGGAAAATTTCGCCAATCACCTTGGTCGTTCGGGTGTGATTCCAATCCGACGGGGGATCCGGGTTCAGCCAGACGCACCTGTCAAAATGTTCTCGAATTCGCATCAACCAGTCGATGCCACGGGTTTCCGATTCGAAACGGGGGTTGATATTTCCTCGTGGATTCATCAATTCGGCGGGATGCATTGCGGCATCCCCAACGATCAGGACTTTCCAACGTTCATCGAAACGGCGAAGGATATCACCGGTCGGAATTGCATCTTTTACATAGAGGTCGGCATTTGTGCCCAGCCTCTCGTAGACACAGTTGTGAAAATAATAGGACTTGAATTCCCGAAGCCCTCGCTCTTCGTGCAGGGCAGTGAGCAGACGGCTCACGGGCTCGTAGTAGGGCTCCATGGTTCCGCCCACGTCCATCAGGAGTAGCAACCGCACATTATTGCGGCGGTCTGCGCGGTAAACGAATTCGATTTCCCCGGCATTTCGGCAGGTCTCGTCTACGGTTTCGTCAAGATCCAATTCATCGCTGGGGCCCTCGCGAGTCAAGTGTCGCAAGCGCTTCAGGGCCAGGCGAACGTTGCGGATATCCAGGGTGTGATCCGTTCGGTACTCCTGGAAGCGCCGATCCTCGGCCACCTTCATGGCCGACTGGTTTTTCGACTTGCCACCCACCCGGATTCCGGTGGGATGTTCGCCTCCATTCCCAAAAGGCGAGTGGCCACCGGTCCCTACCCAGCGTCCCCCCCCGTCGTGGCGCTCATCTTGCTCTTCGAGAGTCTCGAGGTAGCGCCGCATCAGCTCATCGGCGTCCAACTCCTCGATCATCTTGCGCTGCTCTTCGGTCAGCCCATCGAAATTCTTTGGATCGCTGAGCCACTCGTTCAGTTCGTCATTTGCGCTCAACTCGCCCTCGACGCCGTGAAACACCCGGGCGAAGACGCGATCGAATGCGTCGTAATAAGTCTCGCTCTTGATCAGCGTGGCCTTGGCAATGTTGTAGAAGGCCAGGAGATTGGAATCGTGAAGCCCCTTCTCCAGGCTCGTCATGAACATCTGCCATTCCTGTACGGCGACAGGAACACCTTCGTCACGCAAACCGTAAAAGAGATCCAGAAACATTTAGTTTGTCCGAACTAGTTGGCGGGCAACAGCTTTATCACGGGACTTTCACCGATACTATATTTTTTTCGGAGAGTTCACCCAGGCTCGATTCCGAAAGTAGAGACTTTCCTGGCTTCGACTTGCCCGCCCTAATTCACGGCTGAATCCGGCGCCAGAACTTCCGACAGCTCCCCGGTAAAAACCAAGTCGGGCAAAGCGCAGAATCGGTTGATGTCACAAGACCCCGGGGTGCTCTCTCGCCCTGACCAAGAGGCCAAACTATAGCCGAGCTATTTCTATTGATTGTATTTCGGCCCGAGATCCATCCAATCCGAAGGCATGCCGCCTCCGCGCTCCTCGAAGTCCGCCAGGGCGGCTGTGTCCTGCTCGTTTTTCAGCAATGAACCCAGGAAGGGGATGTGATTCTCCAACTGGTCTTCGCTAATACCCGAGCGCAGGAGAGCTGCGATCCAATCGATCAACTCGGAGGTCGAAGGCTTCTTGCGAAGATCCGGCTGGCCCCTGAGCCAATAAAACTTGATCAATACCTGGTCGAGAAGCTGGGTATCCACGTTCGGATGATGAACATCCACGATCTTGCGCATCATGTCGGGTTCCGGAAATTCGATGAAGTGGAAGACACAACGACGGAGGAACGCGTCGGGCAGTTCTTTTTCATTGTTGGAAGTAATGATCACCAGAGGGCGTTCCTTCGCCACCACCTCGTCACCGGTCTCCATTACCGTGAAGCGCATCTCATCGAGCTCTCGCAGAATGTCGTTGGGGAATTCCAGATCCGCCTTGTCGACTTCGTCGATCAAAAGCAATTGACGCTTCGGCGCGCTGAAGACCCGGCCTACTGGACCCAGCTTTATATAACTGCGGATATCACCCACATTGCCTTCGCCGAACCGCGCGTCGTTCAACCTCTGAAGCGTGTCATAAACGTAGAGCCCTTCCATCGCCTTGCTCGTCGACTTGATGTGCCACGATTCCATGGGCAGGCCGAGGCCTTCGGCGACATGCAGGGCCAGCAGAGTCTTCCCGGTGCCCGGCTCTCCCTTTACGAGTAGGGGGCGTTCCAGGGCGATCGCGCAGTTGACCGCCTCCACCAGGGGTCGCGAGACGATGTAGCCCTTCGTCCCGGTAAATCGATAAAAGTCACTCTCTTCAGCCATGATTCCTCTCTTGCGGGTGTGCTCTCTTAGCTCCGGTTAGCCCTACATAGACCCTGTCACATAGCCCCTGTCCCAGTCTGAGCGGCGTTATGCGGAAGGCGCGGGCCGCTCGTGAACAAGCAGCTTTCCTTCTTCGCCAAAGAGCACCAATATCTTGCCCCGTCCCATAATTGCCTGGACCACGCCGGCCCCGAGGTTCGGGTGGTTGATCTGGTCCCCGGGCTCGAAGCTCTCGAAAATCGAATAGGCTCGCGGCGGGCGACTCGGATCGGCTTCGACGATCGCCGGAGTGTCATCCGCCTTCTTCCCTCTGGACTTCGGCTTCGGCTTGAGTTTGCCTGCGCCACTCTCCCAGGCAGCGATCAATTTCGGGGTTCCGCTCAACAGCGGTCCCTCTTCCTCGTACGTCCAGGCCGGGCTGTCCTCCAACTCGAGCCCCAGCAGAAAGACTTCGACGCCGATCTGCGTAGCCACTTCTCGACCCAGGCGTTCGATCTCACGAATCCAGCCGGCGCCCTTCTGGGCCTCGCGTTTGCGGCAGATTTCCCAGTACCGGGGACTGGCAGCAATAATCAGGGCGGGCGCTTCCTCGCCAATGCCCCGGCCAGTCACGGCCTCCACTTCCGCACCAAGGGCCGCACGGTTGGCATCCGCCATCGCCACCTGGGCGAGCCCGGAAAGCAGCACTCTAAGGGGTGTGTCGCCAGCCCCTCCGCGAGTGGCCTCGGGCGCGAGGTACTTGAGGCGAATGATCGCCAGACGGTCATCGGACAACTGACCGAGCAAATCAATATCCTCGACCCCTTTGTTGGGATCGGCATCGCCCTGCTCTTTACTGGGCGCAGCGGTTCGCAGGGGAACCAGACAATCGACAAGGGACAACTGCAAGCCCCCAGGCATGTCCAGGGCTTCGCCACCGGCCTGCAGCCAGCTACCGATCGCCATGGCGGCATGACGATCATCTTTCCCCGCCTGGGGAGCACTCGGAATCCGACCGGTGCTCACGCCCAGGTATTTCTTTCCCTTTTCTTCCCGGTTGGGCGCCGATTTAACTTCGCTCTTATAGAGGAGTTCGAGTTTCTCTCCATTTTGATCTACCGCAACCGCGCGGAAGCCTTTGGCCTGCTTGACCTCCCGGTCATTCGCCAAGTCGAGCAGTGGGTGCAAGCTCACCGTTATTCCTCCTCAATTGAGAGTGAGCAAGTTCAAGCTCACTCCCCCAATCGACCGCAATGGGCGCAGCCACACCTTCGCCAAGCACGGCACCCGCTCCGAAGTCGCACAACCTGAAACTGGAGCACCCGCAAAGCAGAGGCTCCAGCCTCAAGCCAGAGCCCCGTCGACGCTTCATTATTTCGCGCGTCCGGCCGGTGGAATCGATTCCCCCCCCGACCAAGCGTGCCTAGGGTAGCGGCATTCCACAATTCGCAACATCCGTGGCGCGCGAAGCGTTGGCTCGGACCGGAGTCGACCCGGGCGTCCCCGCCCGGGAATGATCAACAATATCACCGACGCCCATCGACAAAGCACTCCCCCGCGGGATACGATGCGGGTGTATTCTAGAAAATCATCCGAACCCGGAGAAGCCGCCGGGCCGGTCGCCCGAAAACCCGCGAGGCACCCACACACCGCCTCTCGGAGCCACCCATTGGCGCCAAGGAGCAGCCCATGAACTCGGAGACCCCACCCGCCACCTCGCAATCCTGGCGCGAGCGCATGCGGATCATCATTTTCGAGGCCGACACCCGTGCGGGGAAG
>DUCT01000059.1:0-3460 GCA_012959665.1 Myxococcales bacterium
TGGCTCGATTTGCCCGTGGCCGTCACCGTGAGGAACACCACCGTGCGGTTCTCGGGCCAGAAGCTTCCCATCGACCGACTGGAGGTTCCCGTTCGCGTCCGCGGGCCCTTGGACAACCTCAGCCTCGTCGTCAACGAGCAGGCGATATTTTCCTCGCTCTCCAAGGCCGCCGGAGGCGTTCTCCAAGAAAAAGCCAAGGCCTTGGTGACCCAGGAACTCGACAAAGCCACGGGAGGATTGATGAAGCAGGCCGAGGACGAAGCCGGCGGCCTGCTCAAGGGACTCGGAGGCAAGAAAGGAATCGGCGGGCTCTTCGGTCAATGACTTCGCCCTTGCCGGGCCGAGAATGGCTCAGAGATTATTTCTGTCCGGAAGCAGATCCGGGAAATCGGCTTCCCGCCCTTCCTTCTTTGCCTTGAAGGACTCGATCATATCATCGGGATGAAGCATGCCAGCCTGCCAGGTCGCGATGTAGTCGAGGCCATCGGCAATGCTGTGATCCCGGGCGTAGTTGAGCATCTCCTTGCTGCCCCAAACGGCCAGTGGCGAGCGCGCCGCGATCTCCGAGGCCTTGCCCATCACACCCTCCACCAATGCTTCGTGGCTGTCGTAGACGCAATTGACCAAGCCGGAATCTCGGGCTTCCTGGGCCGAGAGGCGACGCCCCGTATAGGCGAGTTCCCGAACAAGGCCTTGGGGAAGAATATGCGGAAGCCGAGGGAACGTACCCACGTCCGCCGTCATCCCGATGTTGATCTCCTGAATGCAGAAAAAGGCGTCTTGGGTGCAATAACGCATATCGCATGCCGAAATCAGATCCACTCCGCCGCCGATGCACCCGCCCTGTATCGCTGCCAGCACCGGCACCCGGGCCCTGTCCAGGCAGCTGAAGGAATTCTGCAGGTGAAGAAGGCGACGACGAAGTTCCGCTCTCCGGCGCCCGCGCTCGGCTCTCTCCTCGGATTCAAGCCCTCCTGACCCGAACACGCTCAGATCCATGCCCGCTGTAAAGTGCTTGCCCGTGGAGGAAATCACGATCGCCCGCGCCTCCCCACTGGCATCGAACTCTTCAACGATCCTAGGCAGTTCCGTCCAGAACTCCGGAACCATGCTGTTGAAGGCTTCCGGCCGATTGAGTTGAATGTGCGCGACCTTTTCACAGAGATCGACTTCGAAACATGTGTAGTCCATGACAGATTCTCTCTTTTCTGGCTGCCGAAGGCAGAGGCGATGTTTCAGCACTCGGAGCCTGGCAGGCCTCCAGTGCGGGCTGGAGCATCATAGGAAAAAGCCGGGCGGTGCCCCACGCGATCAGCCGACTTCGAAATCCTCGGACAATTTCTTCGGGACCGGGAGGTTCTTCAGCCGCACGTATACGGGCAGTCCGTCCCGATAGGGCGGATAGGCTTCACCCTTGATCAGTGGCTCCAGATATTCGCGACATCGTGCAGTGATCCCGAAGCCGTCCCGGGAAATAAAACTGCGCGGCATCATTTTTTCTCGATTGGCGACTCGAGCGAGGGAGGCTTCCTGGATTTTCCAGCGATAGGGATGATTGGAAGTTCGCACGATCCCAGCCATCACCCCGTTCTTCCCCCTGAGGGCGAATTCAACCGCCGCCTTCCCCACCGCATAGGCCTGTTCCACATCGGTCTTTGACGCGATATGCCGGGCGGAACGCTGGAGATAGTCCGCAACGGCCCAGTGGTACTTGACATCAAGATCCTGCTTGACCATCGATGCAAGCGCCGGGGCCACGCCTCCAAGCTGGGCATGACCAAAAGCGTCGCGCAACCCCAGGTCCGAAAGGAATTTTCCGTCGGGGCTGCGAACGCCTTCCGACACTACCACCGAGCAGAAACTGTGCCTACGGATCTTTCGCTCCACCAACTCCATGAACCGTTTGCGGTCGAAAACAATTTCGGGAAACAGAATCACGATGGGCAGTTCGGCACCCTTCGTCGATGCCAGGCCACCGGCTGCGGCGATCCAGCCGGCATGCCGCCCCATCACCTCGAGAATAAAAACCTTGGTTGAGGTCTTGGCCATGGACATGACATCCAGGCTGGCCTCTCGGGTGGAGACAGCGATGTACTTGGCCACAGAGCCGAACCCGGGGCAGTTGTCCGTCATGGGGAGGTCATTGTCCACGGTCTTCGGGATATGCACGGCCTGGATCGGATAGCCCAGGCTCTTGGACAATTGGGAAACCTTGAGACAAGTATCCGCGGAGTCACCGCCCCCGTTATAAAAGAAGTAGCCGATATTGTGGGCCCTGAAGACCTCGATGAGCCGTTCGTACTCCGCGCGATTCTCCTCGAGACTCTTCAACTTGTACCGGCAGGATCCGAACGCGCCCGAGGGCGTGTGCCGAAGAGCCGCAATGGCCGATGGCTTTTCACGACTGGTATCGATCAGGTCCTCGGTCAGCGCTCCAATAATCCCGTTGCGCCCGGCCAGAACTTTGCCAATCCGGCTCCGGTGTTTCTTCGCGGTTTCGATCACCCCACAGGCAGAGGCATTGATCACCGCGGTCACCCCGCCGGATTGCGCGTAGAAGATATTTTTTGTCTTTCCCATTGTGGGGCCATTCTTATCTCCGATCCCCGGGACAGTCAACGCGAACCCAAGCCGGCCGCAAAAATCCTGGCCCGGCCGCCGGCCCCCCGGCCCAGCCAGCCGAGGGCGGTCTGGGTCGAAAGGGCTCGCGATCCCAGGGGCGCGCCAGCCCCCTTGAAATATATTGAAAACTGATTCAGTATTCAGCAATGGTGCCAAAAGCCCTGAAAGAACAGACCCCGACTGGACGCCCCCGGACCGGATATCGGCGCTCGGACGAAACACGCAGCCGAATTCTTGAGGCCGCCCTGGCCGAGGCGACCGAGGCGGGCTTCCAAGGCACATCGGTCGCGCGCATTGCCACCCGGGCGGGGGTGGCCGTAGGCGTGCTCAACTACCACTTCGGATCAAAGGAAGAACTCCTTCGCCAGTCCATGGTGGGACTCATCAAAGATTTCCGATCGAAACTGGTCTTCGCTTCAGGCGCCAACTCCGACGATTTCTTCCAGCGGGAGCGAGCCGGACTGCTCATCTACCTCGCCTACCTGCGCGCCAACCCCTCCTACGCCCAATTGGCCGAAGAGGTCCGACTTCATGACCCCGTTCTCTACCAGCGCGGAGTCGAAGCGTGGATCAAGGATTTCATCCTGCGGGTTCGCAGCGCAATCAAAGAAGGCAGCCTGGAACCCGCCCCCGACTCGGAAATTCGTATACGGGGATATTTCGTACTCGGTGCCTACCAATTTCTGGACCGCCTGATTGAGTCCGATCCCTACCCTGGCGATAAACCGGTCGTTGACATTTTCCTAAACATGATCCGGAGCGGCATGGGTTTCCGTGGGGCCCGCGAGACAGGGGCCACTCGATCCCGAGTCTCGGCCAGCAAGGCATAGGCTCTGTC
>DUCT01000059.1:3510-34108 GCA_012959665.1 Myxococcales bacterium
ATTCCATCGCCCCATTCATTCCATCACCCCATTCATTCCATCGCCCCAATCCATCACCCCTTCCATCACCCCAATCAACGGACACCGGCTCCCCGAAAAAACTCCTCAAACTTCATTCCAAAGAAAGATCAATCATGAGCAGTGCACCCGAAGACACGACATCCTCCGCCGCCGATACCCCTTTCAAGGAATTCGATCCCGAGGCCCTTCGCGAGCGATACCGGGCAGAACGCCAGAAGCGCCTGCGTTCCGATGGCAACGAGCAGTACGTTCAAGTCGACGGCCAGTTCAGCCACTACGTGGACGACCCCTATCTCGACCAAACGATCGAACGGGAGCCCCTCACCGACGACGTCGATGTATTGGTTGTCGGTGGCGGATTCGGCGGACTCCAAGCCGGCGCACGCCTGCGGGATGCGGGAGTCGACGATATCCGGATCATCGAGAAGGGAGGGGATTTCGGGGGCACCTGGTACTGGAACCGCTACCCCGGCGCCCAATGCGACATTGAGTCGTACATCTACTTGCCCCTCCTCGAGGAACTGGGTTATGTGCCGACCGAAAAATATGCCCGGGCGAAAGAAATCCTTGAGTACAGCCAGGCCATCGGGCGTCACTACAATCTCTACGAGGGGGCCCTCTTCCAAACCGAGGTCACGGGCATGCAGTGGGATGCCGAGTCCTCGCGCTGGATCATTTCAACCAATCGGAACGACCAAATCCGAGCCCGCTTTGTGGCCATGGCCAACGGTCCGTTGAACCGGCCCAAACTCCCCGGGATCCCGGGGATCCACGACTACAAGGGGCATACGTTCCACACCAGTCGCTGGGACTACGAATACACCGGGGGCGGCCCCGAAGGCGATCTCGACCGCCTGGCAGACAAACGAGTCGCCGTCATCGGGACCGGGGCAACGGCGATCCAATGCGTCCCCTTTCTGGGTCAGACAGCCGAGCAGCTCTTTGTCTTCCAGCGTACGCCCTCTTCTGTGGACGTGAGAGGCAATTCACCCACCGACCCAGAGTGGGCCGCGAACCTCAATCCAGGCTGGCACAAACATCGAATGGAGAACTTCAACGGACTGGTTTCCGGCGTTCCGCAAACCGAGGATCTGGTGCACGACGGCTGGACCGACCTGATTGGGAAAATGGTCAATCGATTCAAGGAGGCGACATCCGCTGGTGACGTCGACGTCCCCCACATCATGGAGATGGCCAACTTCGACAAGATGAATGAAATCCGAGATCGGGTAGACGCGCTGGTCGAAGACCCGGCGGTGGCCGAACAGCTCAAGCCCTACTATCAAATGTTCTGCAAGCGCCCTACGTTCAATGACGAATACCTTCCCACTTTCAACCGGAAAAACGTCCAGCTTGTCGACACCGATGGCAAAGGGGTCGAGCGAATCACTGAAGGCGGACTGGTTGTCCAGGGGGTGGAGTACGAAGTCGACTGCATCATCTTCGCCACGGGCTTCGAGGTCGGCACCTCCTACGCCCGCCGGGCCGGATACGAGATTCTCGGACGAGACGGAGTAGCCCTGGGTGACAAGTGGGCCGAGGGGATGAGTTCGCTTCACGGCATGCAGAGTCGGGGTTTCCCGAACTGCTTCCTCATGCACATGAACCAGGCCGCCTTTACGGCCAATTTCCCTCACCTGCTTGAGGAACTCACCACCCATATCGCCCATGTCATCGGCCATACCCTCAAAAAGGGCAGCAAGACCGTTGAGGTCTCCCAGGTCGCTGAAGAAGCCTGGGTCGAAACCATTATCGAGAAGGGAGTCGGAGCCATGGGCGCCCTGGGCAGCAATGACTGCACCCCGGGCTACTACAACAATGAAGGCCAACCGAACCCTACCGCCTCGCGCGCAGCCCCCTACGGCGGCGGCTCCATCGAGTTTTTCAAGCTATTGGCGGACTGGCGAGCCGAGGGGAGCTTCGCGGGTCTCGAATTCGAAGACTAGAGGCAACACCCCGAATGGATGCCTCTCATCGGCCCGGAATTCGGGATCAAAGGAATCATGGCAATCGAAACCTTGGAGACGGACTATCTGATCGTCGGAGCGGGCGCCATGGGAATGGCTTTCGCCGACGAAGTGCTCGCCCGTGACAAGAATGCTGACATCATCATGGTCGACCGACACGCCCGCGCCGGCGGGCACTGGAATGACGCCTATGCCTACGTGAAACTCCATCAACCCGCTGCCTTCTACGGAGTCAACTCAGAAGATCTGGGCCCTGGCGGGTCGGCGCTGGTAACGGGCACCGAGGTGCTCGCCTACTACGAGCGAGTGCTCGAGAAACTGAAGGCAACCGGCCGCCTTCGGTTCTTTTTCAAGAGTGAATACATCGGGGAAGGCACCATCCGCTCGCTGGTGGAAAGCGAGAGCGAATTCAAGGTGCAGGTACGCAAGAAGGTCGTCGATGCGTCCTACATGAAGGTAGAGGTGCCCTCTACCCGTCCCCCTGTCTACGAGGTGGCCGAGGGGGTCTGGCTCGAAGCGCCGAACGCCCTCCCGCATCTGGCGGATGCGCCCGAGGGCTATGTCATTGTCGGTTCTGGCAAGACGGGAATTGACGCAGTGCTCTTTTTACTCGGCCAGGGGGTCTCGCCCCAACGAATCCAGTGGATCATGCCCAACGACGCCTGGCTCTTGGACCGGGCCAGGCTTGCGCCGGGAAACATCGCCAAGGGTTTGTTGCAGATGGGTGCCTTTGCCGACGCCGAAACACTGGAAGAGTTATTCACCGCCCTCGAAAGCGCGGGAAATGTTCTTCGGCTCGATGGGAATGTCTGGCCCACGAAATATCGCTGCGCGACGGTCAGCGAGGAGGAGTTGCACCAACTGCGCCGGATCGAGAATGTCATTCGGCAGGGGCGAGTTGTCCGTATCCAGGCCGAATCAATCGAACTCGAGAAAGGGACGATCCCTACCGGCCCGACAACGCTTCATGTGGACTGCACGGCGGATGGGCTGGCAAAGCGGGAGGTCCGCCCGGTTTTTGAAGGGGCTCAAATCACGCTTCAATCGGTTTCTATGTGCCAACAAGTTTTCAGCGCCTCAGTGATTGGGTATGTGGAGACTCGATTCTCTGATGAGAAACTCATGAACGAGATTTGTCAGGTCGTGCCCCACCCGGAGCGTTCAAAAGATTTTGTTCTGAGCAGCGTTTTGACGAATCAGAACGTTACGCGATGGCTCAAGGAATTTCCGCGTTGGCTACTGGGAAGCCGGCTTTCGATATCGCATCACGAAGGGATCCTGAAACTCCTGATCGCTGCCTTTCGGACGCGAAAAGCGATGGCCGATTCAAATGAGAATCTAAAGCGACTGGTGGAGCGAGAATTTCCCGAAGATGAATTTCTCGGGTTTCTAAAATAGTCACGGGGAGGAACGATCGATTGAGTGTTCTGGAAACGCACGGCACCGGATTTTCTGGAATTTCTTTTCCTGTTTCTTGCGGAATCGCGCGAGCGGCTGAGGCGGGCCTCGGATTTTTGGGCGCATGCCTGCTCGGTATCGCGATGGCTGGAGTTGGGCATGCGGCCGAGAAGAACGATTCGGACCCCTCGGTGCTCGACTTCCAGGCCAAGCGACTCTCCGGCGTGAGTGAATCGCTTGAAAGTTACCGGGGGCAGGTCCTTCTGATCGTGAATACCGCCAGCCGCTGCGGGTATACGCCCCAATACGAAGGGCTTGAGGCGCTCTATGAGAAATACCGAGGTCAGGGGTTCAGTGTCCTGGGCTTCCCCTCCAACGATTTCGGCGCCCAGGAGCCCGGTAGCGATTCCGAAATAGGTTCTTTTTGTAAGCGGAATTATGGTGTTGAATTTCCCATGTTCAGCAAGGTGAAGGTTCGAGGAGATGAGCAGCACGCCCTTTACGCCTACCTGACCACCTTGCCCGAACCGATTGGGGGACCGGTCCGTTGGAACTTCCAGAAGTACCTGGTGGATCGCTCGGGCCAGGTGGTTTCCAGCTTCCCGTCTGCCGTGAAGCCCACATCCCCTGAAATCGTCGCTCCCCTGGAGGCACTACTTGCCGCCCAGGTCCCGGAACCGGAAGAGCAAGGCACCCAGTAAGGCGGCCCCAGGGGTGCAAACCGGCGCAACAGAACCATCCTGAGCCGGGGGCGGTCCTGGAGCGTGCCTCCGTCGAGAATCGTGGTCATGCTTGGTCTCTCATGCTTTTGGGGAAAGCCCGCGTATTCGCTCCAGGGATTGGAGTAGCGGTTGTGATTGGAGCGGCGGCTTCGGCCGGTGCCGGTCGGACGAGGGGCCTAGTTGAAAATGGAACGCTTGTCGCCCTTGGGTCCAAAGCCTGAGTCTTGCAGGTGCTTGAGGAATTCCCCCACAGCCTTGGGGCTCGGGGGTTCGGGGCCTTCCCAGCGCCGGGCGATTTCGGATTCGATCACTTGAGGCCATACCTGAGGGAAAAGTGAGCCGCCCAGGCGGTCTCCGGGTTCGAGACCATGCTCCCACAGCAAGGGCATGGTGGCGTGCCGCGGGGCGAAGACCACGTCGTCTCCGCTGTATCGGAAGGCCAAGGCTCGGCGATCTTGGGTGTTGGAGGCGTTGCCCGCCGAGCCATGGCACACCACCGGGTCGAAGATGAGCACGTCCCCGGGTTCCATGTCCCATCCCAGCAAGTCCACTTCGTCTCGCTGAGTCGCAAAG
Organism: Myxococcales bacterium; assembly: GCA_012959665.1. Classification (GTDB taxonomy): domain Bacteria; phylum Myxococcota_A; class UBA9160; order UBA9160; family UBA4427; genus JAZXM01. The sequence goes on from DUCT01000059.1 coordinate 8,192, forward strand.
TCCGGGGCGGGAGGCAATTCGGAGTCCATCATGTACGGATCGTAGTTTGGCGTCACGGCCTTGAAGCGTTCGTCCCAGCGATGAGAGCCGCGAACAAATTCAAGACCACTCGACTCCCGAGTGACTGGATCCAAGGTGATCCAGAACGAAACAATTTGGCTACCGGCAACGGGCCAGAAGGGGATATCCTGATGCCAGGGCGTCTTGACCGGACTGCCCGCGCGCTTGATGAAGAACTGTTCATAGAAGAAATTTACCCTCTCGGTCCCCAAGACCTGATGGGCCAGGGCGGGCAGCGACGAAAAAAGGGCGAGGTCCCGGAACGCGTCGTTGAGTTTCCAGACAAAGATATCGCCATGAAATCCCTGATCGGCCAGGTTGATGCCGCCGTCCCCCAACACACCATCGCCACGGATAACTACCTCGGTTGCCTCACGCATGCGCTCGAGGGTTTCCTCGTTGATCAATGCCCGAGCGCAGATGGCCCCGTCTTCGGCAAGCGCCGCGAGCTCCTTCTTTTCCAGGTAGCGCAGGGGAGAGGGCGGGGTCGGGTATTTGGCTGGAATGGATCGGCTCATTGGACTCTTCTCCGGTTGGGTTCGGATCGCTGATCGGGAAAGCCTAGTGCACTGTGGATTGAGCGAATTATCACGGTCGGGGCCGCGACGGCGTGAAAGGTCATTGAATCTCGAAAATCTGTGCGGCGGCAAGGAGATCAGGCCAGGCGCCGCGGGGGGCTCACTCTTGGCGAAGGAAGTTGATCAGAATTTCGCGGTGGGCGATCCGCCAACCCGCCGAGGTTCGCACGAATCGATCTCGGTATTCGCCCACCATGGCCGGGCCTTCGAGGGGGGAGAGGCGCCGGCCCTCTTTTCCATCGTGGCGATAGAGTGTCAGGTAGACGGTGCCTTCCGCGTGGTCTTCATCGAGGATATCGATCAGGAAATTGTTGCAGACATGACGTGACATCCGCGCTGCATTGGCCTCACGTGCGGCCATGGCCTTCCGGATCTGCTCGCGCCCGTCGAGGGTAGCCTCGGCGGACTTCCACACGCCGTCCTCGGTGAATAGTCCGGCGATCTGCTCGGCCTCATCATGGTCGACGAAGTGGCAGTACGCGGTGACCAGGCGTTCGCAGTCGCGCTCGATGAGAATTTGATCATGCCTATCCATCGGTGTCCTCCTGTGGGGCCGGGCGTTTTCTGCTCTGGGTCTGGCTTGACCGGTGAGCATGCCGCGTTTATTCGCCCGAGGTTATCGGAAATCTCAGTGCCTGGAATTCAGGCGCAAAAAACGAAAAAGGGGTGAGTCAACGTTCCTGCTCTCCCTGTCCTTGTACGGTTCAGTTCAAGCCTCGTTGTTCCTCGGGGTCTTGTGAGTTTTCGAGGGGGTCATGAATCTAGAAGTTGAGCCCGAGTCCGACACTCACGGCGAGATCGTTCTTTTTGGGTATCGCCCCGTTCGCCTGTTGCTGGGGGCTCCCGATACGGGCCCAGTTCAGGGTAGAGTTGACCGTCAGGTACTTCGTGATGTCGATCTCCAGGCTGATAGTGGCCTGCTGATCCAATTTTGAATCGCCTGAGGTGGGAAGGGTGAGGCTGTAGCTTGTGTCGAGAGTGATGTCGTCGGTGATTTCCCAAGTTGCGTTCGTGGCTGCGCTGATGGCGAAGGAGTCGGAAGCAGATGGTTCGCCGATCGCAGTAGAAATGAAACTCACGTATTGGTACTGCCCCAGCACTGTGACTTCCCAGCCGACATCGGCCTTCTGGGCGATCTGGTAGCCCATGCCCGCTCCAGGCTTGACTCGGAATTCGATATTCGCGAATGCGTCGGTGTAGTAGTCAAGTACGGCGGGAATGAGGAAGAAGCGATCCTTGACGAAGAGGTCGGCCTGGAAGGACATCCTTTGATTTTCGACGTTGGTCTCACCATTCGACTGCCCAAAATTCCCGTAATAGATCGTTTCCATCCGCAGGAATGCGCCCCTGCGCCGAAGACTGGCCTGGATATTGGCATTCAATTGGCTCGTGTTGCCCGAGCTAGAGGAGATTCCGATGCTTGTCTTCCCGGACCACAGTTTCCATTCGGTTCGATCGCCGACAGCGAGCGAGATGAGTTCCTCCCGCGGATAGACTTCGCGGCCGGATTCTTTCTCGATCACCACGGAGTCTCGAGTTATTTCGCCAACGCCGATGACGACGCGTTGTTCTGTCAAGACGAAGGTGTTTCGGGTAATGGAGTAGGTGCGAACGACGTCCTTCATCTTGATCTGGAGATCGTCGAATTTGTCGCTGTCGAACTCCATCCGATCGTTGCGAATTCCGTCGATTGTGCCCTTGAGCCACTCGCCCGTATTCAAAAGAACCCAATCCCACTTGGCTGGTTTCAGCTCGCCAGGATACCAGCGCGGTGCTCCTGAGCTGAAAGTCGGAGGAGCACTGGGGTGGGCACTGGGCTCCGGTTCGGGTTCCGGGTCGGAACCCGCCTGGGGGAGGGATACAGTCCCTTTCTCGGCGGCAAGGGCCATCTGCGCCTGGCCCAGGCTGAGAAGCCACGCACTGACGAGAAGAGCCCAAAAAAGGCGGCGCTGCAGATCGCTATTCATATGGCGTGGCATTCTGGCACGCTCGCGCCGGTTGCGGAAGGGGCGAGGTCCCCGGCCCGCCGGTGGCCATTTTAGTGCGCATACGAACCCGATTGGTCCCGACGGAAATCCCGATCAGGAATCCGCCACCCAGTTTCCATGGAATCCGAAGGGGACCCGTACCGTTAGGTCGATGGTGGCCAACGGAGTGCCCAGGAAATCCTGAGCGTGAAGAATCACTACTTCCGCCGTATTCCGTTCGGCGTCGTGGCGATAGCTCATGATCCAGCCATCATCTTCGTCCGCGTCAGGGCTGCAGGGGACAAAGACTGGCTCCTGGTACTGCTTTGAGGGCCCGTCGTCCCGATGAAGGGTTTCTCCCGTCTGCAGATCGTGTTTGAGCAGTCCCCCAAAGGGGCCGACCGTTCCCGATGCGCCGCAATACCCGTATCGATAGGGCTTGCCCACCAATCGTTCGTCGAGTCTTGGAAACTCCTGGGGGCGATCCGATATTCGGCTTTCCTTGCTGGCCCCGCCCTTTGGATCGAGGATCCAGCGGTCAAGAGTGGGCGGTCCTTCGCCTGGACCCGTCAGATTCGATGCAAACATCTTGGGGTGCCTCACCACGTCGAGGACGACCCGGCCGTCGGAATCCTCGTAGGCGTTGAGAGGGTGAAAAACAAAGCAATTCTCTACCTCGCACCAAATGATTTCATCCGCCGCTCCCTGCCGAGGCAGCAACCCGACCCGGGATCCGTGATCCTCCTGCCAGCTATACGAGCCAGCACCGTTGCCTCCTTCGGGCGCGCCATAGATCACCGGAAAATCGAAAACGATGAAGTAGTTCTCGGTAATCGCGCAGTCATGCACCATGGGCCTTCCGGCCACCGGGATATCCACCGTTCGGACCACTTCTCCCTCGGCCGAAACAACGACGTGCTGGAGGTGATCCCATCCCGAGAAGTAGCCCACCGCGTGAAGTTCGCCGTTGTCTGGATCTCGCTTGGGATGTGCACTGAAGGGACCGGAGAGCCCGCCCCCAAAATTCGACGAATGCACGGTTTCGAGCTCGTAGTCGAGTTCCATGGGGAAGCCGCCGCCTTCGACAATCGCATAGGTCTTGCCCGCGACGTCGACCACGTTGGTATTGGCCAAGCCGCTGGAGTCTTCTCGAAAGCGCGGCCCGGCGGTCCGGGGCCACCCCTTGAAATCGCAAACCTGATCGTCGCGAACCAGGCGACTGCGATACCACTCGGCACGACCCTCTCGAAGCCGCAAGCCATGGACAAGACCGTTCCCGGCGAACCAATGATGATTTTCACCCGCCGCAACCGGGTTCGGCCCGATCCGCAAAAGACGCCCGGCCAGATCCTTCGGAATCTCCCCCTGAAAAGACAAGTCCCGCACCGTCGCTTCGGTTTCAATGGGTCCAAAATTTCCACTCAAAAAGGGATTCTCGCCCACGCACGCTCCAATTCTTGGCTTCAGAAAAAAGGCTACCGCTGGCTGGCCACGATAGCGGAATCTATGCCAGAGCCATTGATTGGGGCTCCCAAGCCAGCAACGAGGAACCCACGGGGCACTCGACGGGCGCCGGGGAAGGCGCCGTCGCCTACGACAGTGGACGGGAGACCCGCCGCCGCCCGGGCGCAGAGCCCAATCCTCACGTCTTGAGCACCGAATTGTCGTGCCCGGCGCATCCTGCTCTATCTCCCGACTCGGGGCTACGAAATTCATCCGACGCCGCTCCCACTCGGACTTCAGAATTCTCGCCGCCCGAGAACCAACCGTCAATCACTCCAGTCGGCGAATGCCGGGTTCGGTCGCGAAACTAACTCTAAGCCTCTAACGTAGGCCGATGCTTCAAGCCCCATCGCGATTGCCCAGCGGCCCTTTCCGAAGCAGCAACGCGCACCGGGCGGCAATACTCGCGATCCTCTTCTTGCTCGCAGTCCCGAGTCCGGGGAAGAGCGTCGGGTCGGAAGATTCGAGCACAGGCGCGAGTCCCGAGCGCTCGGCCGAAGAGTCTCGTCTGCCCGTCATTTTCATCGGCGTCGCCGAGATTGCCGTCGAGTCCGAACGCACGAAGCGAATCCTGTCGGACAGCCTTCACCAGATTCGATCCGATGGCACCATCGAGACCATCGCCCTAGCGATTCCCGATCTCAGGGCGAACATCGATGACTTCCAAGAGCACTCGATGCAGATCCAGACCCGCGTGGCTTCGGTGCCGGAACTCGATCACCTCGCCAGCGACTGGGATCCCATTCGCGAACGACTCAAAGGGTACGAGAATCGCCTGGACCGACGGGTGCGCGGAGTCGACCAAACCCTCGGGAAGATTCGCCAGCAGCAGCAGCTCTGGACCGTTACCCGGGACGCCCTGGAATTACGCGAGGCTAGTCAGGAAGTCATTCTCCAGGTCGACCAGGTCAGCCAGGCCGTGCAGGAGGCCAAGGCGAGGGCGGACACCCAGCAGGCCGCAGGCGTTCGGCTCCAGAGCAACATCGCCAACCTCACCCAACTCATAGAAGCCGATCTCGAAAGAATTTCAGAGGCCCGCGCGGGTGCCGTTGGGCGAATGTTCTCCCCCGACTCGGCACCCGTCTGGTCGACGGGATTCTGGACCATTCTGGATGGGGGTCAGATCATTCAGAAGCTCTCTTCAATCAAGGTCGACTTGATCGAAAGCAGCCTGAAGTTCAGCCGGCGGGAAACCAAAAGACTCACCTCTTACCTGGCCCTGAGCCTGCTTCTCATCGGCCTGATGTTCTTTCTTCGCCGAAAGATCAATCTGCAACTCCCTCAAGTGGATGACATCGATGCCATTCGCGCGATGTTCGGTCGCCCCATTGCTCTCGGCCTCCTGCTCTCATTTGTCGCTGCTCTTCCGATTTTTGCGGGCTCGTTACGTACCCTGGAATATGTGCTGGGGATCATCGCTGTCGTTCCCGCTGTTCTGATCCTGCGAAAGCTTCTTGAACCGGCTCTCTATCCCCTACTCAGCGTCAGCTTGGTGGTCTATTTCCTCGAGAACATTCAGGTCCTCACCCTCAACTTCCCGGCCCTCTCCCACTTGATCTTCATATTGAATTTGACATTCCTGGTCGCTGTTTCCTGGCGCTGGACTCGCCCGGGACGCCTCCCGGGATACAACACCGGGGAACTCAGCGAGTTCGCCTCCCGGGTTCTGGGCTATGGGCTTCGGGCTATTCTTGCGGCGTCGGCTCTCGCGCTCCTGGCAAACCTGACGGGATATGTACTTCTATCTCGACTGATTGGGGCCGCCATCGCATTCGGTATCTACGGAGCCGTCGCGCTCTACGGAAGTTCCCGAATTCTTGAAGCGTGCGCCGCCATCGCCATGGGCATTCCGCCCATCAACCAATTGGGGATGGTTCGGCGGAACAGGGCCTTCCTACTCAGGCGCACTCGGCTCATTCTTGGGCTGCTTGCCTCCTGGCTCTGGATCCGAGCCTTACTTCTCCGGCTGGAACTGTGGCCCGGCCTCTCTAATGCCTGGGAGCAAACCCTGGCCATGGAAGTCCCCCTGCCCCAGATCAGCCTTACCCTCGGCGACATCCTTGCGAGCGTCTTGGTGTTCTACGGCACGGTTTTACTTTCGCGCTTGATTCAATTCGTGCTCACCGAGGACATCTACCCTCGGCTCGGAACGAGAACGGGCCGGTCCAATGCCATTTCCAGTCTGATCCAATACATGGTTCTCACTCTCGGTTTCGTTTTCGCCGCCACGGCCCTTGGATTCGATGCGAACCGTTTCACTCTTCTGGCCGGTGCATTCGGTGTGGGTATTGGCTTTGGCCTGCAAACCATCGTCAACAACTTCATCTCGGGGATTATCTTGCTGACCGAACAGCCGGTGCAGGTGGGAGATACCATCGCAATGGGTCCAATTTTTGGCGAAATTCGGCGAATAGGGATCCGCTCCAGCACGGTCCGCAGCTTCGAGGGCTCCGAGATCATCATCCCGAATGCAGATCTCATCTCCCAGCAGGTCACGAACTGGACGCTTTCCGACCGTAGGCGACGAATCGAGATTTCTGTGGGGGTGGCCTACGGCACCGACCCGGACCGGGTACTGGAGATTCTTTCTCAAATTGCAGAGGGCGAGGAACGAGTTCTGTCCGAACCCCGGCCCTACGGACTCTTCCGCGGCTTTGGGTCGAGTTCGCTGGAATTCGAAGTACGCGCATGGACCGATCAGTTCGACGATTTCCTGGTGATCAAAAGTGCGCTCTGCGGCCGGCTTGTTGCCGCTTTTCGTGCGGAAGGCATCGAGATCCCCTTCCCCCAGCGCGACCTCCATGTTCGGAGCGTGGTCGGGAGCGATTTCTCCCAAGGCAACGGCCCGGCCACACTCGACGAGGACCCCGCCTAGGGTCTCGTCCGGGAGAGCCGGCCCAGATCGGGCCGGCCCCGGGAAAGTCTTGGTATTTGCGACCCGCCATCCCGATAGAGCCCTCCCGAAGACTGACGCTCAGGCCTTCTCGGGTTAGCGTATGCCGAGTTCGACACTCCACCTCCACTGAAACTGGTGGGCTAGACTACGGACGCTTGGCAGCCAGAAGAGCACCACCGACAGCCGCCAAGGACGCCAACCACGTCAGCGAGAAAAAGTCAACAAGGCAAACAAGGAATGGAAAAGGCGTGATGAACATTTTTTCGAGAAAGGCATGGGGCCGAAAGGCAAGTCGCTCCGGGGCAATCGCACTCGTTATCGTGCCGATCTTGTTCGCTGGTTGCGGTTCCAATGAGCCCAAAAAAACACCGATCCCAAATGTCGTCGTGGCCGATGTCGCCCAGCGCGACGTGCCCACCTACGCGGATTGGATCGGTACCGTCGAAGGCTTCAATAACGCAAGCATCCGCCCCCAGGTCAAAGGCTATCTTCTGGAAATTGCCTACCACCAGGGCGGCCTGGTCGAAAAGGGCTCAGTGCTCTTCCAAATTGATCCGCGTGAATTCAAGGCCCAACTCGATAGCGCCCAGGGGCAACTCGGAGAGTCCAAAGCCAAACTCTCCAAGACCAAAACCCACGTGGCCCGCTATCGGCCCCTCGCGAAGCAGGGAGCCATCAGTCAGCAGGAACTGGATGATGCAGTCCAGAACATGCTGTCTGCCGAGTCGGGCGTTCTGAGCGCGCAGGCCCAAGTGGAACAAGCCCGCCTGAACCTGGAATGGACCCAGATCATTTCCCCCATCAAGGGAATCGCGGGCATCTCGGCGACACAGATCGGTGATCTAGTGGGCCCAGAGAGTCTTCTCACCACGGTTTCACAGCTCGATCCCATCAAGGTCAACTTTCCCATTACCGAGAAGGCCTATCTCGATATCGTTCGGAATTTCGGCGGGAAAACCGGAGGCAATCAACTCGCCAAGGCGGGCCCGATTTTGCAGCTCTACCTCGCCGATGGGTCGCTCTGGCCCGATCGGGGGACGCCCTTCGTGCTTGGCAGAAACGTGGACGAAAAAACGGGAACCATCCTGATCGAAGGACGCTTTCCCAACGCCGGCAACGTATTGAGACCCGGTCAATTCGCTCGGGTCCGAGTTGACACGGGTACCAAGAAAGATGCGCTGCTGATCCCCCAAAAGGCAGTCAGCGATATCCAGGGCAAATACCTCGTATCCGTCGTCTCTTCCGAGGATATCGTCGAAGTCCGTTCGGTCGAGGTGGGCGAAACCGTTGCAGAGAACTGGATCATCACCAAAGGCATCAAGGCCGGAGAGCGCGTTGTGGTCGAGGGCCTCCAGAAGGTCCGAACCGGAATGAAGGTCAACCCGGTTTCCCCGCAGACCAGCCAGAAGAAGAGCAAGACTACAGCGGCCATGCCCGCCCCATCCAGCGGAGCCACCCCAGGCCACAGTTCTGAATCGGCTGAGCCCCTAAAGAGCTGATCGAAAGTCGCCCGATGTCCAGTTTTTTCATTCATCGCCCCATCGTTTCCATGGTAATCGCCATCGTGATGGTGATTCTTGGCGGCATAGCGGTCCTCGACCTTCCGATCTCCCAATTTCCTGATATCGCCCCGCCTCAAGTCACCGTGTCCACGGTGTATGTGGGTGCCGATGCTCTGACCGTCCAGAATTCAGTGGCCACTCCCATCGAAGAGAGCATTAGCGGCGTCGCAGGCATGAACTACATGTACTCGACCAACGCGAACAATGGGATCATGGTTCTGCAGGTCAACTTCGCCGTTGGAACCGACCCGAATACGGATCAGATTCTGACCCAAATGCGATATTCAGAATCCGAGGCAAAATTGCCTACGGATGTTCGTAATTACGGAGTCACCATCCGCCAGGCTTCCACCAGTCCCCTGGCCCTCTTCTCGATCTACTCGCCCTCGGAAGAGTACGACCCTCTCTTCCTCTCCAACTACGCGTACATCAACGTCATGGATGCAATGTCGAGCATCGACGGCATCGGCCAGGTCAACATCTATGGCGCTGGCCAATACGCCATGCGGATCTGGGTCAGCCCCGACACCCTGGCCAACTTGGGAATTACAGTTCCAGAAATCGTCAACGCCATCGATACGCAGAACGCCGTCAATCCGGCCGGCCAAGTCGGCGCCGAACCGGTACCCGCCGGGCAACAGTTCACCTACACGGTTCGCGCCCAGGGTCGACTGAAATCCCTCGAAGAGTTTGAAAACATCATTGTTCGAGCCAGCGAGGATGGCTCCATTATCCGCGTCAAGGACGTCGCCCGGGTTGAACTGGGCGCCCAAACCTACAACCTCAAGGGTCGGCTCAACGGAAAGCCTGCTGCTGTAATTGCCATCTACCAGCGACCCGGATCCAATGCCTTGGCAACCATGAACGCTGCCGAGGAATTGATGGAGAAAGTCAAAGGTAAATTTCCCGAGGGCATGGAGTACACGACCTCCCTCGACACCACCCTGGCCGTTCGCGAGGGCGTGAAGGAAATCCTGATTACACTCTTTGAGGCCCTCGCTCTCGTCATCCTGGTTGTCTTCATTTTTCTCCAGAATGTTCGGGCCACTCTGATTCCCCTCCTGGCCGTTCCGGTTTCCCTGGTGGGCGCGTTCATGCTCTTTCCCTTGTTGGGATTTTCCATCAACACCCTTTCCCTATTCGGCCTCGTACTCGCCATTGGGATCGTCGTGGATGATGCCATCGTGGTGGTTGAAGCCGTCGAACGCAAAATCGAAGGGGGAATGACCGCCAAGGACGCAGCCGTCCAAGCGATGAAGGAGGTCACCTCCCCCATTGTCGCGACAACCCTTATCCTGATGGCGGTCTTCGTACCCACGGCATTCATCCCCGGCATCACCGGGCGCCTCTACCAACAGTTTGCGGTCACTATTGCGGTTTCCGTCCTTCTCTCGTCCATCAATGCGCTGACCTTGAGTCCTGCCCTCGCCGGACTCCTCCTGCGACCCAGAAAGGCCTCTCAAGGGCTACTGGCCCGGGCCTTTGCTGGCTTCAATCGCATCTTCGACCGACTGACCAACGGCTATCTGGTCTGGTGCAAGCATCTGATTCGAAAAGCCGGTTTCTCCATGCTCCTGCTGCTCGCCGTGGTGGTCGTGGTTGTCTTCGTAGGAGGTCGACTCCCCACCGGATTCCTGCCCCAAGAAGACCAGGGCTTCTTCTACTTAAACCTTCAATTGCCATCCGCCTCGTCACTGCAAAGAACCGCCGAAGCCTGTACCGAGATTGAGAAGATCCTGGACGAAACCGAAGGGATCCAGACCTACAACACCATCGTAGGCTTCAGCCTGCTCTCCGGCGTGCAAACCACTTACAACGGCTTCTTTTTCGTCACACTCAAACCCTGGGACGAGCGCGACCCCGATGGCCTCACGGCCGAATTCATCTCACACGAGTTGAACAAGCGGCTGGCCGCATTTCCGGGAGCCATAGCGTTCACTTTTCCGCCCCCCGCAATCCCCGGCGTCGGTAGCTCTGGGGGCATTACTTTCATGTTGGAAGACAGGGACAGCCGCGGAATTCCATTCCTGGCAGAACAAACGAAGCGCTTCATGGAGGCCAGCGAGGCCCGGCCCGAACTCGGGCGCGTCGCCACGACCGCGCAATTCGATGTCCCGCAGGTTTTTGCTGAAGTCAATCGCGAAATGGCCCTCAAGCAGGGGGTTTCCCTCAGCAGTGTCTACCAGACCATGCAGGCCTATATGGGCGGCATCTTCATCAACTACTTCAACCGCTTCGGACGCGTATGGCAGGTGTACATCCAGGCCGAGGGAACATCTCGTGAAGACGTCGAGCAACTCGGGCGGTTCTACGTCAAGAACGATACCGGCGGAATGGTCCCCATTTCAGCCATCGTCGAGAACAAAAAGATTTACGGACCCGAGTTCACCATGCGCTTCAACCAGCACAATACTGCGCAGTTGATGATCGTACCCGCTCCCGGCTATAGCGGAGGCCAGGCCATGGCTGCCGTCGAGGAAGTCTTCGATACAGTGATGCCCGAAGGCATGGGATACGACTATATGGGGATGGCCTTTCAGGCCAAGGAAGCCTCGGAGGGCGTCTCTCCCGCAGTAATATTCGGCTTTTCGCTCTTGATGGTGTTCTTGATCCTTGCCGCCCAGTACGAGAGTTGGGCTCTCCCCTTTGGCGTCCTCTTGACCACCCCCATTGCCGTCATGGGAGCATTCCTTGCGCTGATGAGCCGTTCTTTCAATAACGACCTCTACACCCAGATCGGACTCGTGATGCTGATCGGCTTGTCGGCAAAAAATGCGATTCTGATCGTTGAATTTGCCCGGGCGCGCGTCGCAGAGGGAGTCGGCATCGAGGAAGCTGCCCTGGATGCCGCGCGCTCACGTCTCAGGCCCATTCTCATGACGGCCCTCGCATTCATTCTCGGTGTGATGCCCTTGGTGACAGCCAGCGGTTCGGGAGCCGCTTCGCGCCAGATTCTCGGCACCGTGGTTCTTGGCGGTATGTTGGCCGCAACCTTTATCTCGATTTTCATGGTTCCGGCGACGTTCTCGGTGGTTGAAAGGGTCTCGCAATATCTGGCTGGGCGCAGACGCGACGACTCGTCCAGCGAGGATCGGCCGTGAGGGCACTCTCCTTCCTCTTCTGCGCAGTTCTCATTTTCCAGGCGGGTTGCGCCATCGGACCCAACTACAAGCGGCCTGAAATGGAAGTGCCCGAGACTTATCGTAACGTCCTCCCCGCGGAGGAAGCCGAGACCTTGGCCGACCTCCCGTGGTGGAAGGTCTTTCAGGACCCCACACTTGTAGGATTGATCGAGACGGCCCTGGAGAACAATCTCAACCTTGCCATCGCCGTTGCGCGCACCGAGCAAGCCTATCGCCAATCCACAGCCACCAATTCCGCATTCTATCCTCAAGCCGGCTATCAGGGCTCGGGAGGACGATCCGTTTCGCCAGTCCTCCGGGATCCCGGGAATACCCTGGAGTACACCAGCTATAGCGGCGCGCTCAACGTTGCCTGGGAAATTGATGTTTGGGGCCGGCTCCGCCGAGCCAGTGAAGCTGCCCGAGCCCAGTTGCTCGCTTCCGAGGATTTCCAGAGGGGAGTCTTGCTCTCCATCGTGGCCGATGTGGCGACCCTCTACTTCGCACTCCTTGAACTGGATGCGGCACATGAGATCGCCCAGGAGGCCGTCGAGGCCTTCACGGAGACCCTCGATCTCTTCACCCGGAAATTCGAGGGCGGGGTTGCCTCTAAACTCGAGGTCACCCGGGCGGCTGCCGCCAAGGCCCAGGCCACCGCGTTGATCCCCGCCATCTCAATCGATATCGCCTCGGCTGAAAACCGGCTCTCGACTCTATTGGGACAACCGCCCGGTGCGATCAAACGCGGAATGAGCTTAGTCGACCAGAAATTACCGAGCCTGCCCCCAGGGCTTCCCTCGGCCCTTCTCGAGCGGCGACCGGACATCCTCCAAGCCGAGCAAAATGTGGTCTCGTCCAACGCCCAGGTGGGCGTGAGCATGGGCAACTTTCTTCCCCGCATCGGTTTGGTCAGCGTCTGGGGCGGAACATCAGAAAGCCTTGCCGGGGCTACCAGTGGAAGCACCAGCCTTTGGAATGTCGCCGCTGAACTCTCGGGGCCGATCTTCAAAGGCGGGCTCCTCTACTCTGAATACAAGGCGCAGCAGGCCATTTGGCAGGAGACCAAGGCCAATTACGAACTCACCGCTCTGAACGCATTTGCCGAGGTCTCGAGCCTGCTCGTGGAGCGAACCCTGCGTATGGATCAACGCACCGCTCGCGAAGAAGAAGTTCACCAACTCTCAGAATCCGTCCGACTCTCTCTGCTCCGCTACGACCAGGGGCTCGCCAACTACTTCGAGGTACTCCAAGCCCAGCAGGATCTATTCCCCGCAAAATTTGACCTCTCGGAGACTCGGTTCCAGGAACGCTTGGCGGTGATCGACCTCTACCGCGCGCTCGGGGGAGGTTGGCAGTTGGATCTAGATTGGCTCCCCGAGGCGACCCCTGCCGACGCACCCGCTTCCACCTGGCCCGGTACTCCAACGACAGAGGCTCCTACAGAGGCTTCGACAAGGGCTCCGACAGAGGCCAAGCCGCAGACCACAGCGCTTAGCGCCTCGCCCTCTCCTTGAGTCAGGGCTCTTTGAGCGGCTTCCCAGCTCCCACTGGCCTGCCATGGCGACCCGCTGGGAAGCGCTTCTCCGAACCTCTCAGGATCCGAAGAGTGTCTTGCCAGATGGGCCTGGGGGGGCACACCCTCTGCGGGATCTCACGCTCCATCAATCGTGTTCAACGATTCCGACGACCACACAGGCACGACTGCACACCCTCGGTCTCTCGCGTTACTCGTTCCGAGGCTCCGAGACCAAGGCATCGATGGCCGCATCCTCCAGGGCGAGCACCTCGTGCAGGATTTCACGGGTGTGCTCGCCCACGCGAGGCGGCGCCAAGCGCAGGGTGGGCGGTGTCAATGCCAGCCCAAGGGGGCTTCGAACCGTGGGAACCGATACTCCATCGCTTCCTGCAATCGACTCTGCCAGTTCCCGAAAAACAGCCTGCTTTTCGTCAAATGCCTGACCGATATCATTGATTGGCCCGGCCGGTATGCCCCGGGCATTGAACGCTTCCAACCAGGTCGACATGCTCTTCTTCTTCATCGCCTCCGCCACCTGGGGCACCAGTTCCTCGCGGTGCCGAACCCGGGCGTCGTTCGTCGAGAAACGGGAATCCTTCGCCACGGCTTCGATTTCGGCAAGGGCACAAAAGCGTTCAAATTGGGCGTCGTTTCCCACCGCAAGAATCAGGTGCCCGTCGGCAACTTCGAATACCTGATAGGGAACAATATTCGGGTGCGCGTTGCCCAGACGCTCCGGGGGCTGCCCGGTAAACAAATAGTTCGCCGCCTGATTGGCCAGACTCGCCACGGTGACGTCGAAGAGGCTCATGTCGATGAACTGACCTTGACCCGTTCTTTCGGAATGGTTCAGGGCGGCCAGGATTGCGACTGCTGCATTCAACCCGGTCAGCACATCCGAGAGAGCGACCCCCACCTTCATGGGCATGCCCCCTGGATCCCCCGTGATGCTCATCAGACCGGCCATGCCCTGGATCATGAAGTCGTAGCCCGCCCGGGCGGATTCCGGGCCTTCCTGGCCAAAACCCGTAATCGAGCAGTAGACCAATGACGGATTTTCCTCGGCCAGTGTCTCGAAATCGAGACCATATTTCGCCAGCGCGCCGCTCTTGAAGTTCTCCACCACCACATGACTTTTGGCTGCGATTCGCCGCACCACGGCGGCAGCGGCTGGGTCGGCGATGTCCAGCGCCAGGGAGCGCTTGTTGCGGTTGACCGAGCAAAAATAGGCCGAGCGGCTCGGATCGTTCTCCAGATAAGGAGGTCCCCAACCCCGGGTGTCATCTCCGCGCCCGGGGCGCTCTACCTTGATGACGTCGGCGCCCAGGTCCGCCAGGCTCTGGGTCGCCCACGGACCGGCCAAAATCCGAGACAGATCCAGAACCCGAATATGAGACAAGGCGCCTGGGGTAGTCATCGAAAACGTCTCCTTTAAAAAAACGACGCTATAGCCATAGCGCCGGATTCCAAAAGCCGCTGCCTCCACGCCAAGCACTCACAGAGAAAGAGTTGGCTGGGCACTCGCCCCCGGGCCGAATCCCTGTAGACTCGGGTCTTCGCCGTCTCCCTCACCCATACCGAAGCGGTCCGGCATGCAGAGAGTTGTCATTGTAGGGGGCGGATTCGCGGGCCTCAGCGCGGCCCGGGGTCTGGCCCGGGAGCGCAACGTCGAGATCACACTGATCGATGAGCGCAACTACCATCTCTTCCAGCCCCTGCTCTACCAAGTGGCCATGGCTGTTCTCAGCCCTGCGGAAATCGCCGCTCCAATTCGCAGCCTTGTCTCTGGAAACCCTCGGACGTCGGTCTTGCGCCAGCGAGTGGTCGGCGTTGACCTCAAAGAACGCCGGGTACACAGCGAAAAGGATTCACACGAATACGACTACTTGATTCTCGCGTGCGGTGTTCGCCACACCTACTTCGGTAACGACCAGTGGGAACCCCATGCACCCGGCCTCAAAACAGTCGAACAGGCCCTCGAAATTCGTCGACGCGTCTTGGATGCCTTTGAGGAGGCTGAAACCGAACACGATGCGGCTCGCCAACGAGCCCTCCTGACTTTTGTGGTGGTCGGGGGGGGGCCCACCGGGGTCGAACTGGCCGGGGCTCTGGGAGAGATCAGCCGCCACACCCTGGCGCGAGACTTCCGCCGGATCGATCCCATGCAGGCTCGGGTCATCCTCATCGAGGCCGCGCCGCGGATCCTCGCCAGTTTCTCCGAGCAGTCGTCCAGCCATGCCATGCGTGACCTCGAGAGCCTGGGTGTTCAAGTCTGGACGCAGAGTCATGTCAGACGAATCGATCTCAATGGTGTCGAGGTGGGCAACGAGCGAATCGAGGCCAAAACCGTCCTCTGGGCCGCCGGGGTCCGCGGACCCGACTTGAACCAGACATTGGGCATCGAACTCGATCACCAGGGCCGAGCCGTAGTCAATCCCGACCTCAGCCTACCGGACCATCCCGAGGTCTTCGTCGCCGGGGACCAATCTCATGTCACCGGCCCGGACGGAAATCCGCTGCCAGGCATCGCCCCCGTCGCCATGCAACAGGGGCACTACCTCGCCAAGCGTGTGCGCAAGGCCATCCGGGGCGCCCCCTGCCCCAACTTCGCCTACCGGGACAAGGGGCGAATGGCGACGATCGGCCGCAGTCGCGCAGTCGCGGAAATCGCATCGGTGCGATTCGCTGGCCGGCCGGCCTGGTGGGTCTGGCTCGTGGTCCATATCTACTACCTGATCGGCTTCAAAAATCGCCTCGTCGTTATCCTCCAATGGGCCGGGGCCTTCGTCCGCTTCAGCCGGGGCGCTCGCCTGATCGTCGACAAAGATTGGCAGTTCTATCCCATGGAAAACGTCGATGCGCCCGATCAAAACGCCAGAGATGCCTCCGATGAACAAAGCAAGCCGAGCGCGCCGAGGGAGGGCGGGAACCCGAGCCGCAATCCCTGATCCGCCTCCGCCTGGGAGAGCGCCGCAGGGGCTTCCCGGTCACCCGCTCCAATTCGGATCACGCCCATGCCCGTTGGGCTCAGTGCAAGTGCTCACCCACACCCGGAATCCGTTCGCCCTCACTCTGGGCTGGGGCATCGATCCCAAGCAGGTGCGCCACGGTGGGCGCCACGTCAATCGTGCGGATCTCGTCGCTTCGCGAGCCCGCAGACACGCCGCGGCCGATTGCGAAAAAAATCGCCCCCATATCGGGACGGCCCGGATCGTAGCCATGCATTCCGATCTGGGCCTCGGGATCCCATAACCCGCGAAGCAAGAAATAAGCCCGGTTCAAGCCCGGCTGCTGGTAGAACGTACGAGGCGGGTCGACCAGGACTACGAGATCGCCATTGCGTTGGGGATGACTCATGCGCAGTTCGCTCGGGAGATCGACGGCGCGGTACACCCGGAGGCCACTGTCCCCAGCAAGCAGTGTTTGAGCCCGGTCGAGATCGCTCGGATCTTGGAGAAATACATGCGCCACCGAGGAACCGAATTGGACGCGCGCTCGGATACCCTCGGGCTCGAGCACCTCTTCCAGGGACACGGATTCCGTAACGGCCACCATACCGTGATCGCTCACCACGACCACGGTCACATCATCCCAGGCGCCGCGGGCGTCGATCCCCGCAAAAAGGCGAGTCAGTTCCAGGTCCTGCCCTTTCAGCGCCTCGACCACTTCTGAAGATTCCGGACCAAAGCGGTGCCCGGGGTAGTCGGCCCCGTGCCACCAACTCATGATCAGGCCGGGCCGGCGGCCCGAGGGAAGATCCAGCCACGAGAGAATTTGATCGACCTTCTCGGCCTCGGGGAGATCTCCATCAAACGGACGCCTGGCATCGAATACGGCCTGGCCCCGCCACGGGGTCTGGCTCCCCACCCAGAAAAAGATCGCAGCAGGGACGCCCTGGCGCTCAGCAGCCGCCCAGAGCGGCTCGGCTTCCAGCCAGCTTTCGCCCTCCCCTTTTCCGTAATCGTAAAGCCCACGCTCGCGGTCCCAAAAACGGTTGTCCAGGATTCCATGCCGGTCGGGATAAGTACCCGTTGCCAGGGCAACATGATTGGGAAAAGTATTGGAGGGGAAGACCGGACGCATCCGAGCCACACGCATGCCCTCCTTCTCCATTCGTTCGAAGGCCGGGAGGCGCGTACGCTCGGGATAGTCGTGGCGTACCCCGTCCATGGACAGGAGAATCACCGTCGGTTTGGCGTCGCCCACTCCCGGTAGAGCCAGAGCGACCAACACAACCAGGTGAAAAATAACCCCGAAGCCCTGGCGCTCCATACGCTTCCTCATTCCTGGGACACATCCCCAACGGCACTGAGGCCAACCGGGGTCCCCCTCACGGCTCGGGAATTTCCGGCAGCGCCTTCAGCTGATCGAGTTCCTTGCGCAAACGTGCGGCCCAGTTATCGAAGAGTTGACGAAGCGCCGCGGAATTGGTCACCGGATTGCTGGCATAAAACCCACTCAGTCCGTTGCTGATCTCGTGCCTCTCACCCACGCTCACCAGAGCTTCCCCGGTCAACGAATCCTCGGCCTCCAGTAGCAGTGTCATCGCACCGGAAGAACTCGTGTAGACAGTCTCGTCCCCTGCTTGATCGCGAAGGGGGGGCGCGGTGATCGCCAGATTGACAATGTGTGCGGCGATGCGAAGAACATTGGCTCCAGGTTTTTCCACCACGCGGAAATCGTTGCTGCGCGCCAGTTCCTTCGCAAACGACTTGCCAAAATATTCCTTCATGTGCGCGGTGGCAGCGGAAGAAAGGGCGAAGTTATCGTCCATACCGTCGTCCACGCCGGGCATGGGATCACGCCGGGGCGGCCGCTTGTAGGAGATAGTGACCTCATCCAGAATCACAGCATCGTACCCCCCGAGCTTGGCCCCGGGCTTGACAAAGGTTGCCGCGAATGGCTCCCACTTGACCCGGTGCAAGCCCCCGGGTGTGACGGCATCCTTGCCTGTCGCGTAATAAACCTTACCTCCTCCAGCACCAGACCCTGAGGCACAGCTCATACCCAGCAGCATTACACTCACGGCAAAAAACTGTGGCAACGCGACGGTCAATCTCTTCATCGGACTCTCCTGAGGATTATTTCTATGAGAAAAGGAAGCCTACACGCCTTTCTCCGCAATATTCAAGTGGTCCCTCCCAGACAGAGAAATGGGCTCCGCCCCTGCTTTCGCCTTGGGGGCTCGCTGGCGTAGCCCGGGCCGGCACCATCGGACGTTTCGGGACCCTCCAATTCGACTAGAATCCCTGCTCAGCCCCAAGAAGTCCAGAGGTTCCTGGCCATTGATCTCGGCACATCCGCTGCAAAACCTCCAAAAGCCGCCGTTCTCGATGAACCCGGCGGACGCCAACCACACACCAGACGGGATATTCGAAAGATGAGTAATTTTCTGGATCGGCGCGAACTGGGAAGAACCGGGATGTATTCCAGCCGGCTCGGAATCGGATCGAGTTTCGGGGCGTCAACCCGAGTCATCGAAGACGCTTTCCACCGGGGCATCAACTACCTGTACTGGGGAACAATTCGCCGTCCCGCATTTGGTCGAGCCATTCGCAACCTGGCCAAGACTCACCGGGATGAGTTGATTCTGACGGTCCAGTCCTACTCGCGGCTGCCTCGCCTCATCGCACCCTCGGTGGAATTGGCACTCAGACGCGCAGGCTTAGAATATTTCGACTTCCTCCTACTGGGGGCTCGAAATCAAATTCCATCCGACGACTACATCGAAGCCTTCGAGCGACTCCGGGATCAGGGGAAGATCCGCTTTCTGTCGCTAAGCAGCCACAATCGGCCGCTTCTACCCGAATTCCTGGAAGCCGACACTCAAGGGCTGAGTCCCTATGAGGTATTGATGCTGCGCTACAACGCGGTGCACCGTGGGGCAGAGTCAGAGGTATTCCCCTACGTCCCTGGGGAGGGAGGGCCGGGCATCATCGCCTATACGGCGACCCGTTGGGGTCACCTCCTCGACCCCGCCAAGATGCCTCCCGGTGAACATCCGGTAGCCGCCCGGGACTGTTATCGATTCGCTCTCTCCCACCCGGCGGTGGACATGGTCCTATGCGGGCCAGCCAATGCAGAGCAGATGAACGAGGCCCTTTCGGCCTTGGAAGCCGGGCCCCTGGCGGAAGACGAGCGCCAGCGACTCGAAAAGATCGGCGACTGGGTCTACAAAAACTTTCGCCCACTCCATGCCGACGCAGGAGAGAGCCAGAAAAGCCGATAAGGAAATCGGACCGGCCCGCTTTTCCGGCCCGCTAGCCTCAGCCGAACGGACCGCATGCATTCACTCTCGATTCCCTATGCTTCCCCAGTGCTGAACACATTTGTCTGCCTGAGTCTGGCCCTGCTCACTGCGTTATTCGAGCCAGCCGTCGCCCGAAGCGCCGAAGCTGTACCCGGGCTCAACGAGGTGCCACTCTCCAAACTCCTCGAGGTCATGATCGCCGACCGTAGCCTGCTCGCCTTCGATGCACGCGGGGGGGGACAAATCCGTGAACCCCTGAGACTGGACGAACGCGTCCTCTGGCATGGATCCAAAGGAGAGGTCGGAGCAGTACTCACCGATCAGCGGATCCTGGCCGTCGGAGTCGGTTCAGCCGCATGGAGGGTCGTCGAACTCGAGCTTGGCGAGGATGCTCCTCTCGAAGCAATGTTGGGGGATCGCGTGGTCCTTGTGGTCACAAAGCGACGTGCCATTGGCTTCGGGGGGCAGCCCATCCGGCTGTCCGAGCAGGCCCTGGGGGTTCAAGAATCGGTGCTGGCCCGGCGTATCGGCGAGAACGTAGGCGTCGTCATCACCGACCGCCGCGCACTGGGACTCTCGCCTTATCAGCCCGGGTTCGCCGGAATCAAACTCTGGATTCGCGAGAGCATCGAATCTGTGAGCGCCGCAGCCAACCTTGCCACGCTCCGCAGCAATCGACGAATCCTAATCTTTCGCTCTTCAACTCGGAGTTGGGAAGAACGACGACTCGACCTGCCCACAAAAGCTTCCGTGCCCAACAAGGGTCACTGAAAATTCTAGCCCCCACTCCGGGATCAATCGGGGAGCCTGGCGTTCACCCGGATCTCGACCACAGCGCCGGGCAGCGCAAGTTCCGTAGTCCCCACTGCGGTCCACGCCGGATACGGTTCCTCAATGAAGCGACCCCGGACCTCGGAAAAGACAGCCATATGCGCCCGCATTCCGATATGAAAAGTCGTCATTTCCGTCACGTCGGAAAATCCCGCACCGGCTTCCTTCAGAACTTCGCCGATGGCCTCGAATGCCAGGACAAATTGAGTCTCCGGATCCTCGGGCACCGAGCCATCCGGATTCATTCCAATCACCCCCGAGCAGCGAAGGTTCTGCCCGTCCACCACTCCGGGCGCGAAATGGAAATTATCGTAAAGCGGCTTCTGTGACGCGGGAACAATTCTGCGATTCATTTTTTCTTCCTATTCTCATGGACCTGGATTTCACTTGTGCTCCAAGAGTCCAACATAGCCTCCCTCGCTCCTTTTCGTTACCCAGGGAGGCGAATGGATTTTAATGCCTCCTCGTATTCGGTATTCGAAATTCGGCCCCAGGACCCGAGCGAGCAATTCAGTTTGCCAAGCGGCGTCCTCAATCTCTGGCTCGACCGATTCCTCTCCACGCCATCATACGCCGCGAAGCAGGCCGCTCTCTAAAGCGCCGCCACAGGACAACCGATCTCCCTGAAAAATTTTGCTTCCAAAGCCTGCGGTTCACCGATTTCCGCGACGATCCGGTCGGGCCGCACCAGCCAGCGTTCGCCCGGCCGGGCGCCCAACGCGCCAGCAACGACTCCACCTGGATCGGGGAGCCCGCCCTCACCGAACCGCAACCCAGGCCCTGGCCATGCCGCCGCTCCGTCGAGGTCATCCACTACGTCGAAGTCAACGGCGGTGTGCCGCAAATCGTCTATCCGGTCATGAAGCCGCTGACCATTCCAAAGCAGAGGGTTCGGGAGTCTCCGACCCACCCATGGGCGACTGAAATCGCCCAGGGTCTCGCTCCCTCCACAACGTGAATCAAGCATCCCGATCCCGCGACCGAAGCGTTCTTGTAGGACGGTGAAGCCCAAAAAACGGCGAGCAAGCTTATTGCGAAAGGGCCGGATGGCACGCGGGGCGGCCAGCATTCGTGTTGCCCGCGAGGTGTAACGGATCACCCTTTCCGCAAAAGGTCGCCGCTCCGTCGCGTATCCATCGAGTAGTTTTTCTGCGCCCCCAGCCCTTTTATCTGTAGCCAACCGCCAAGCAAGGTCGTGGGCATCCTGGATACCCGTATTCAGCCCCTGCCCGCCCACCGGGCTCTGGACATGGGCCGCATCCCCCAGCAAGAAAACTCGCTCGTGCCGGTATCGCTGGGCAAGTCCGTGACCCAGGCGGAAATGGGAATGCCATGCCAGATCCTGAATATCAAAGGCGAGGCCTGTTCGCTCAAAGACCAGCTTTGCCCAATCGGCAATGCCCAACTGTGCGCCCTTCTCAACATGGGCAATCAGCCGAAAAAGCCCCTCGGTGGGGGTGGGCGCGATCATGAGCGCACCCTGTTTCGTTGGGAACACATGACCTTCCCCCGTGCCCAAATCAACATCGGCGCGAGCATCGGCCAGTGCAAATTCGATCCCGTAGGGGCGGTAATCCATCTCGATGCCCGTGAGTTCTCGTGTCCGACTCTGACTCCCATCACAGCCCAGCAGCCAGTCTGCTTCCAACTCCTGGGTGGAGCCCGAAGCATCGGTCACCCGAGCGCTGACACCGTTTCCATGCTGAGAAAGTTCTCTCAGTTCGGTTCCCCACTCGACCCGAACACCCAGTGACTCAAGGTGCTCCACTAGACATCGCTCGGTCTCGCATTGAGGAATCGAAAACCAAAATGGATAGCGAGTGTCGTGCCAATTTCGCTTGAGCAGGTCGATGCGAACGGGTGGGCGCTTCGCATGGGTATGAACGTTCAACGCTACAAAGCGTTCTCCCGTATCGAGCACGCGGTCGACCATCCCCATGGACTCAAAGACTTCCATCGTTCGCGCGTGAAGAACCAGCGCTTTGGAAAGCCGAGACGGAGACGGTTTGGAGTCGATCACCCGCACCGAGAACCCATGCCGAATCAGTTCCGACCCGGCGGTGAGACCTGTTGGCCCGGCTCCCACGATGAGCACATCTGCCCCTGACTGGCTCAAATCCCTCTCCGCGTCACACGCTCAGAACCCCTGAGACCACTTGCTGTGTGAGCCTAACACTCACGAGCGGAAAGCCCGACTCGACTTCTTTTTTCAGAAACCGAAACCTCGAACGGGGATTTTGATCTTCCCATACTGCCTCCCCGGAGGATTCCGGGCTCGCCTCCCGAATCTCACTCGCGCGTCAATCGGATCGGAATTTCCTCGCCCGAAAGCTAAGCGTACAACTGAGTTCCTTTTAGGTTCAAATGCGTAGGATTGGCATACAGAGCTGAATTTGAAACATTTCATTTCCGAATCCATCGGCCGCAATAGAAGTTGGACCCCTCTTCCGAGGGCCGCCCCCCAACTGCTGGGTGCAGGCCGGATTCCACTTCTGGAACCGGGCAGGCCGGCGCTGCCGATTCGAACAGCGCCGGCCCCCCGAACTGTGTCAGTAGGCAGCAATCGTGGGAAAAACAGTCATTCCCGGGCGACGAATTTGGCGAACACTCAGATCGGTGATCGCGCTCGGAGTCAGCAGCACCGCCGTACCAAGGATCCTGGGGCCGGTGCGGCAGCGGGCGTGGCCAGCGAAATCCACCGAGGAGGAGAAATCCGAAGCCAGAGTAAACCGCATGCCATTGGCAGGAATAGCAAGCCAGACACTGCCCACATTCTCGCCATTTGCGTTGAACGCCGTGCAATGGACCCTCGCCGCTGCGTGGGCAAGATTGGTAAACGCCAGGATGGTATCGACAAGATCTCGGTCAGGACGATCGACCTCAGCCTTGAGATCTGCTTCATCCCGCACGATTTCCACCCCATCCATATCGGGCGGACTGACTGCTTGCGCCGAACCCATAGCCGGCAAAAGAAGTCCGAAAAGAACGAGCCACAATGCCTTCTTCCCAAACGAATTGTCTCTGGAACTTTTGGAGGTCATGAAAAATCCCTCTCCCTTCCGAAAACGAGCTTGATTGCCCTTTTCGTACCCCTCTCAACAGGACTAGCCGGAGAAGGTTCCGGAGAAAGATCGTTTTTTTTCGCCACGTCCTGGGAATTCAGTGACCCTGGAATACGTAAACGGGCCCCGTCGCCTGTTGCCCGGGAGAGGACCCCTTTGAGCCCGGAGCCAGCTACCCGTCAGACCAGCGACAGGACACGGCACGATTCCCGGACACAAGATCCTGGTAAGCTTGGACCAGTTTTCCTGCGACTTCCCCAGCGGCATACCGGGACTCGGCGAAGGCAGGGCCTCGCGAAGCCATTTGTTTCAAGCTCGACTCATCCCCAAGCATTTCGTTGAGTACGACGGCCATAATGTCTTCATCGACTGGAATCACTCGGCCCACGCCTGCCTCCTCGACCCCGTCAGCGACACCGCACTGATCTGAGATCAGAACCGGCACCCCGGCAGATATTGCCTCGGCCCCCGCATTGCCAAAATTCTCGGCCAGGGATGTCAGGGCCACAAGATCCGCAGAAGCGAGAACCTCAGCTCGCTTTTGGGCATCGACCAAGCCTAGGAAAATCACCCGACCCTCAATATTCAGGGATCGGGAAAGAGTCTTCAGCATGGCCATCTCGCCAAAATCCGGGCCTGCCAGGACAAGCACAGCTTCGCTTGCGCGGCCTGAAACCCGCGCAAAAGCCCTGACCAATATGTCGAGTGCCTTTCGCCTATCCAATCGACCAACGAACGCAACGACGGGTATGCGTTCATCGATACCGAGTCCTCTTCTCGCCTCCGACCGCTCGGGAAGCGATCTGAACTCTTCCACGGCAACGGCATTGGGGATGCAGAATGACGGGACCGCCAATCCGAGAGATCGCGCATCCAGCCGCTCCAGTTCAGCCGTGAAATGAATCGCATCCGCCCTGTTCATCAGGTGGCGATTCACCAAATTGAAGAACAAGCGATACTTGAGGGTTCCGAGAGAAGAATCTCGGACCATCACCAAGCTTCCCCGAGGAGACATCACGTTGGGAACCGATGCTTGAAGGGCTCGCAGAAAGACAGGCAAGCCAAACAATTGCCAAAATGCGGCGACATGAACCACGTCGAATTCTCGGACGTTCTTTGCTGCCCGCAGCATGTCCCATCCGAAGCCAAAGCCGCCCAGCCTGTTCTTGAAATAGACAACTCGAACACCGCCTACATCGCATGGAACACCCAGGGGTCTTTTGACCTGGGAGCGTGAATCCTGGCTCGTAAAAACAGTGACCTCGTGCCCGAGCTTGACCAGTTCTCGGCACAGAATACTGATCGACCGAACCACGCCCCCATGATGAAAATCGGGCTCATAGTACGGAGTGACATGGAGAATTTTCACTCGCGACCCTCGCTCTGGCTCGGAGCAAGGCAGCGCTCATCAAAAAATGCGGCTCCGAGGCCTCTTGCACCTAGAATCAGTTCATCCACCTTCTTGAACCCGAGTGAAACTGTGATCCGCAGGCGAAGCGAGTGAAGTTCCTGATTCACGAAAATCGAACTCAGGAATTATCCCTGGAGGAATGCCACGGAACGCTCGATTTGACTGCCCGGAATTTCCCATTCGCTTCCCTCGGGATTGCATCTACAGGTACGAGTCGAATATTGATGCTTTCGCCCAGACGAGAGCGAATTTCTCTCGTCAGGGCCTTGTCACTCCCGGGCCCGTATTGACTTCCGGCCACGAAGAGCACGTCAATGGAATCGGGATTTTCTTGCCGGATCTGAGCCTCTATCAGGCCTCGCTGATCCTTGAAGATATGATCTAGGCGGCCGATTTTCCTGCCTTCGGGCGTGATCACAAAGTCGTCATTCCGGCCATCGACATCGAGGAAAACGTCTCCCGCGCGGCCACACGGACATGGCCGCTTCAGGCGCGTCCCACCGTCACCTATCCGATACCGCAGAAAGGGTGTCACGTTGTTGGCCAGTCCCGTCACCAGAAGTGGACCACGAACGTAGTCTTCTGTTTCTTCGACCACATCGACTTCAACAATGCAGAATTCCATATCAACATGAAGATTCTTCTCGGAACAAGCCGTCATTGAAACCGCAAACTCAGCAGTGCCATAGCGATCCCACACACAGGCCCCAAAGGCCTCCTCAATCACTTCCCTCTGATACGCCAGTAGCGACTCAGAGGAAGTAAAAACCGCTTTCAACTGCCCTTTTGGAAGAGGCCTGCCCAGTTCAATCATCATCTGGGCGGCCTGATACAAGGCCGAGGGGTAGCCGTCCACATAAGCCGCTTTCGTGGAGTGGATGGCATTCACATAGGCTTCTTGGTTTCGAATCGTCATGTGGTAGATCGAGAACAAAACCTGACGCTGAAAAAGATTACTCCGCCAGTATGGCGGCTTGATCTGTCGAACAGGAACGATCAACTGCCCATTGAAGGTCAAGTGGTGATCCTTAATACCGACTCCATGAGAAGATCGAAGGCGCCAGACCGTGGCATATTCGGCGGCGACAGTGCGTGCCGTCGAATAGAGAGGAAGCGCTGTTCCCGTGGTGCCGCTGGTTTTCCCGCGCAAAATTTTCCG
>DUCT01000060.1 GCA_012959665.1 Myxococcales bacterium
GCCTGCCCGGGGCGTTCGTTAATCAGCGCGGTGCCAGCCCAACAGAGAAGAAGATCAAGTGACACTTACAAGGAGAGTCGCCGCCGGCACCCGGTTTGGATCAACGGGCTTCGAAATTTTCTTCTTCGGGCTGATTGGGTGACGAAGACGTCTCGCGGCGCTCGGGCCGATCGTCCGGGGTCGGCTAATAGCGATCGGTATGCCACATAAAGGGGTGACCCACGGGAAAGGCCGCATCGAGTACACCAAGCAGTTCGGCGCTGAGGGGATCGGGGAAGGCCTTCGGGTGCGCGACGAGCAGGCTGGCCACCGAGACGTGCCCCATGGCGAGTTGTAGGAGGGCGGCCTCGGGGAGGTTGAGGTCGACCCGGCGTCCCTGCCGGCCTTCGGGGTTGAGGACGAGGCGTTCGGCCTCGCCCGGCGCGTGCAGACCGAGGTCCAACTGGATGTCGTGGAAGCGCGAAGCCTCGAGCCGGGCGCTGAGGGTGTCCACGAGCCGGCCGATCAGGCGCACGGGGGCCAAGGCGAGACCGATGCAACCCGATTTGCGGGTATAGATGGAGCTGACGCGGATGCCATAGGGGACCGCCATTTGGATCAGGGGGTGGTCGGGGGCGACGGCGCCATAGACGCGTTTGAGATTGGCCTCCCGGGCGAGCGAGGCGATCTTACGAAGAGCGACCTCGTGAAAGTCCGGTCCCTGGCCGGCGACTTCACGGATAATCAGGCCGTCGGCCCATTGTGTCATTCCGATGTAGCCGTCGTCGCAGATGTAGATGGAGGTGGGGCGGCGCACAAGCCAGGGCCAAAGCGCCTCGTTCCGGATTAGCGGGCCTGTCGATCCAGCATTGCTCTGGTTATAGGCGTGAATGATGGCGGGAAGATCGCTTCCCTCATCCCATTCGCGGAAGGGATCGTTGCGCAGGGGCGGCACGCCCAATGGGTCGAGTTCGATCTCGTAGTCCGCCGCTACAACGGCCGCGCCCAGCCGGCGATAAAAAGCGCCCCGCTGGGCGAACCCCAGGACGAGGTCGAAATCGAGCTCGCGAATTTCAGGCAGGGCGGCGAGGGCGACCTCCTTCGCGTAGCCCTTGTGATTCTCGTCGGGTTCGGCCGCTACTGCTTGGATCCCCCCCATCCGGATCGGGGTGCCGGCGATTCGCATTTCGAAATCCAGAATTTGCCATTTGGCGACGATGCGCCCACCGGCCTCGGCGACCCAGCACAGATCCGTGGGGATGAACGGGCAGTCCGCATAGGCGTCCTGCATCATTTGGAACATCCCGGCGTATTCGTGGGGCTTGCCGAATACTCGGGCCGTCAAGTCGGCCACGGCGTCGGTTTCATCGGATCTTAGTTTTCGAACGATGGCCACATTCATCCTCGAATCGAGATCGCCGACCCGGCGGCCAGCGGCGAACTCAGCCCAGCGTAGCAGTCGCCCGCTCCCAGGCAGATCCCCGGATTCGCACAAAAAATCACTCCCATTCGGGGGCGGGAAGTTTGATAGACTTCGCTGAACCCTCGGGCCGGGTGGGGCCATCTCGATCGGCCCCCCGGATCGTTTTCAGCTTAGAAATTGTCTACCTCGACCGGCCGGGCAACACAGTTTGCCGGCACACCCCTCAATCCCATTTGCAAGGAGTTCCGCGTGTACAAGAAATTTGGAGCGATTCTCGCGCCCTTCCTCTTTTTCGTCCTGGTGTCGGCAAGCGCCGCCGAGGGCGTTCGTCCGTACGGCACTCTCTCCATGGGCTTCTCGGTGCCCGATGCCACCACGGGAGGAGTCCAGGCCGAGTCTGGGACAAACGGTAGTTTCGGCGCGGCGATCGGTCTTGAGACATCGGATTTGTTTCGTTGGGACATTGCCGAGGTGCGCTACGTCAACTTCGCCGGAACCGACCTGGGCTTCGGGACGAGCCGGTCCACCGTCTCATTGGCGACTACGCTGAATTGGGGCTACTTCAACAAGAGCGCTCGCTTTCAGCCCTACCTGAGCTTGGGTCTGGGAACCGAAAGGCTCCGCTACTACAGCAACGCGAAGGCCCAAAGCGCGAGCGAATGGGGCTTCCAGTGGAGCTTGGGCGGCGGCATCGACCTGAACGTCTCAGACAATCTGCGAACGGGAATTCGTTATCGCTACAGCAGGTCCACTCGAACCATCGAGGCGACGAGCTACAGCCTCGCCGCCCACGCGGTGACCCTCGAGCTCTCATTCAGAGGCGGTCCTTAGCAGGGACGGTTCCTAATAGGCGCGGTCTTGAAGGAGCGGTCTAGTCTAGATAGGCGCGGTCTAGACAGGCGCGGACTAGATAGGCGCGGCCTAGACAGGCGCGGACTAGACAGGCGCGGTCTAGAGTACGGCCGGCCGGCCCTATTCCTCGCAGCGAACGGACTGGGGGACGCTGCCGGTGCAGCGGACGATATCCGTTACGCCCCGGGTGATCTGGGAGCAGGCCCCATAGGTGGCCTGCTGCTCGGCGTCGGCGGCGTTGCTCGCCACGGCGCTTTCGCATTTGCGCTGCACGCCAAAGCCCACGCACACGTGGCAACGGACTTTGAACTGGCCCATGGCCAAGTAGACAACGCCGGCAGCGAAAGTGACCAGAATCAAGGTGCCAATGAGAGTTCGATTCATAGAGCCACGACTATAGCCTTGGGCGGAGAACCGATCAGCCGATGTTTTCTTTCGCTCGCGACGGGTTCCGCGGATTTCGATCATGGGGCTGGATTCCGCTGAGTCATTCTGATTCTATTGCCCAAGACGGGCAGGGGGTTCGGGAGTCCAGACAGCGCACTCGAACAAACGAAAGCAGTCGATTGAGCTACCGAAGAGTCGCAAAAAAAGACGAGGTTCCCGATGGCCGGGGTCTGTGCGTTCAGATCGAGGGGATCGATGTGGGCCTTTTCCGGGTCGAGGGCGTCATCTACGCAATGGAGAACCGGTGCCCCCACGCAGAGGATCCCTTGAGCGAGGGCCTCTTGGAAGGGCCCATCGTGACCTGTCGGGCGCATGGCTGGCAGTTCGACGTGCGGACGGGCTTTCGGCCGGAGGATGGGGACGGCTTTCCGATCCCGCGTTTCCCGGTTAGGACCGTGGATGATTGGATCGAGGTGGACATCCATGCCCCCGCTGGGCGTTGACCCACTATTTTCCTCGAGGCCCGGCTCAATGCAGCCCCCGACGCCGATACGGGCCCCGTCACCCTCTCGGATCATTTCGGTCGTCGTCCGGTGGCGCTGATTTTCGGAAGCTATACCCAACCGCTGCTGGCCTAGGAACGGCGGTGGTTTTTTTGAGCGTCTGCGACCTGGTTGACATTCGCGACCTGGCCCTCGTCTTCGCCGAGTAGGATGTCGTTGTAGTGACGCTTCCCTCGGTGGTTGTAGGCGCCATCGCGTTGGAAGCTCACCAGGATGCAACTGCGAAAGGGACCTGACTTGCCTGTGGGAGGTGGGGCCGCGTGCCACCCGTCGCCGTAATGAAGGGTCAGGTCTCCGGGCTGGGCGGGAATCTGGATGCCATGCAGGGCATTTTCTCCCGTCGCTTCGCCCACGCGAAAAGTGCTCCGCCACGAGCCCGGGAGAAAACGAAGTTCTCCAGCCTCGGGGGTGTTCGGTCCCAGGAAAATGCTGCAGACGAGGGTCGGACACATGCTCGCATGGCCGCCCATTCCGCAATCGCGATGCCAGGGGAGATCGGCGAGTCCTTCCTCGATTTCCGGTAGTTTCCAAAGGATCGAAACAGCGTCGATCTCGTCTGCATCAAGGGCGACCATTTTGACCGGGGCGAGGGTGACAAGGTCGAGAATCCGAGGGTCGGTGGTCAGTCCCGAAAGTTGCGGCATGATGCCGGCCTGGAGGGTTCGGCAGAGCACATTCTCGCCTTGGCGGTTCTTGACCCACCAGGATTTCTGATCGTCCGGTGTGGCGCGTTCTCGAAGCGTGGCCGCGCCCGCATGGAATCCATCGAGCTCCTCGCGCGTGAACGCATTTTTAACGAAGAGATATCCGGCTTCGTTCAGGAAGTGCTTCATCTCGGCAGCATCGTCGCCGAGTTGAAAGGCCCGGGCGGGGTCGAGAGGGTTGCCCACGGAGTCTCGTAGGTCGACGGCCTCTGCATCGTAAACGGGCCGCCCGGTGTAGAGAGCCCGGAGCGAAGCCTCCCAGCGTATAAACTCCATCAGGTCACCGCGCAGGGCGCGAACTTCTCGGTGGTAGAGTAGGGAGGCAGGGGACTCGAGATCGTGGACAAGGCCTTCCCACCCCGAGCGCTTGAGTTCGACAACAAGCCCCGCGCGATCATCCCCTTGGGCTATTTCGATTTTGTCTTCCCGTGGCAGGTATGTGTAAATCATCTCCTCGTTCTCGACGCGAAGGCCGAGAGGAGAGAGATCGTGCGCGCCCGCCGCTGCGTTCCCGGTGGCTCCTTCTGCGATTCGGCGCGGAAGATCCTCGCGGTGAAACCCATCGAAGTCGATGGGGGGAAATTCGCTTGGCATGGGTTTCCTCAAAGTGGGCCCGGGGTGATGTCGACGGGCTCAACCCAAGCATAGAGCGCATGGCATGGCGATGCAGAAGGGGTTCGAGAGGGTTTTACTCGCGATCCTTGGGTGGCTGTTTTCCGTTCCGCCGGCAAGCGCCGGTGGCGAGTGGCATACTGATCCGAGGCGGACGGCTCGATGGCCTCTGGGTTTCAACCCGGCCCCGGATCAAGCCGGCGCATTGATCCGATTCCGGTCTCGAGGTTTCTCATGGAAAGCGAACTCGTCCTCCATCTGCTCGCGGCAAGCCTGGTCCTGATCGGATTGGCGGGGCTTGTTCTTCCCGTCCTCCCCGGTGCTCCGGTCATCTTCCTGGGGCTGCTTCTGGATGCCTGGGCGGATGATTTCCAGTTTGCCGGATGGGGAAGCTTGTCACTCCTGGGCCTGCTTGCCCTTCTGACATATGCCGTGGATTTTGCGGCGAGCGCATTGGGTGCACGCCGTTTCGGGGCCTCGCCCCGGGCGGTGATGGGGGCGGCAGTGGGCGCGTTCGTCGGGATCTTTTTCGGATTGCCCGGAATTCTTCTGGGTCCTTTTTTAGGGGCAGTGGTGGGCGAACTGAGCGCTCGCCGAAGCTTGGACGAAGCGAGCCGGGCAGGGCTTGGAGCCACTTTGGGACTCGTGGTGGGAGCGGCGCTCAAACTGGCTCTCGGGATCTCGATGCTTGGTTTCTACGCGTTGATGCGTTTTTCATTCCTCGCCTGAGAGCCGCCCAATGGCTTCCCCGTTCTTCAAGTGCTCTGTGGACTTGAGAATGAGGAGGGGAACCAAAGTGTAAGACTTTCCCTACATTGTCGTAAGTTTTTCGCCCCTAAGAAAGGGGTGACATTCGGCGATGCGCGTTGCCTGCTTCTCCTCTTCCCATCGGTTGCGCCTGCTCACTATGGACCCAGAAAAAATTTCATAACCCATCCGCAGGGCAAAGGGCGTTTTTGCACCTTCGGGACGCTGGGTGTCACTTTTCGCGCAATTGTGGCACACGGGTTGCTCCCAAAATTGCCATGGTCTTGGATTTTTACGGCTACAGAAGTTCCTTTCAGGAGCTTTATAGGGGACTTTTTCGCTTTTTATTTCTTGGGCTGAGCCTCGCCTTGGTGGCTGGCTCGGCCTATGGGGGAGGGCGCACCGCACCCGGCGCACCCACCGCACCCGGCGCACCCGTCAGCTTCGGTTCTACGCGAGAGAAGATCTGCAACGTTCCCACCGACGGAGCGGCGAGTCGGGTGACAGCCGCCGGCAGTTTCGAGCAGCAGTTGTTGCG
>DUCT01000061.1 GCA_012959665.1 Myxococcales bacterium
CAGGGCGCCGAGAGCCCAAGGTTCAATCCAGCCCTGGGAGTGCGTGGGCACGAAAAAATACCCGTAGAGCAGGAGCACGAAGGGCACGAAGATCCCCACCGCGATCAGACCAAGGATTCCGTCCAGCGGTTTCTTGTCCAGAACCGGGGCGCCGAAATTGGCCGGCAACGCCACCAGGCTCAGAGCGACCAATATTCCACCCAGCCAGCCCACCAACGCGATGCACAGATGCACCTGCATCCAGAGCGAGCGCAAACCGGGAAAACGCATGCCCCCGTGGCCGTGCGCCAACCAAACACCCAGGAAGGTCGCGAGGCTGAAGCCCCAGAGTGCCAGGCGCAGACCGCGAATCGCGGCGCCCCCGCCGACGCTGCGCTTGAGGGCCAGGGCGGCCTGAAAAACGAAGACCACCACCGCCACCCCCGCCCCGCCGATGGCGACGAAGACCGGCATGCTCTGGGATTGTGAGGTTCCCCAGACGAGCCCCATCGCCGCCAGGAGCAGGCAGTAGTAGACCAGGTGACCCAGGCGGGGTCGGGCAATTCCCGCGGCCCCTTCGCGGGAGGCCAGGGCGTAAAAGGCCCCCAACGCCGTCATGGTGAGAAAGCCCAGGGTGACGGTGTGGGTGAGGGCCAGGGTCAAGGAAGACCAGGGGCTCGAGAGCGCCAGGGCCCCCCAATGCCACAACAATCCCCCGGCCATCATCAGCGCGACCGGGGCCGTGTAGAGGAAGGGCAGCGCGGTGATGCGGGGCGATTCGCTCTGCCCTTCGGGCCTCGGACCCTCCGGCCGAACGGGCGGATTCATTCCTCGCCCCTCGCCGGTTCCACGGCAGCCAAAGTCCCCACGACTCCCGCATCGGAGAACTTGGCCACGGCGTCCTCCGCGAAGCCGAGTTCGGCCAGAACCTCGGCGGTGTGTTGGCCCAGCATAGGCGGCGGAAGGCGAACGCTGCCCGGGGTTCCCCGCATCTTGATGGGCACGCCCGTGACATTCACCTGACCCAAGCGTGCATGGTCCAGGGCCACGAGCATCTCGTTGTGGAGAATTTGGGGATCCTTGACCACGTCGGGAATCGAGTTGATCGGCGCAGTGAGGATATCCCCCGCCACGAGTCGCTCCACGAGTTCGTCCCGGGAAAAATCCTGAAAGCGACCTTCGATCAGCGCATCGAGTTCATCTTCGTTGGCCTTGCGCGCCTCGATGGTCGCGAAGCGTTCGTCCGCTACCCAATCGCGATCCAGGGCCTGGCAGAGCTTCACGAAAAATTTCTGCGACGGACACGTGATCGCCACTCGGCCATCTCGGCACGCATAGAGACCCGAGGGCGCGAAATACAGGCTGCGGTTTCCCGTGCGCGGAGTATCGAAGTCGGCGTTCTGCCAAGCCCCGATCGGGTTGCACATGGCATGGGTCAGCGCGTCGAGAAGCGACACATCGACCCGCTGGCCCTCGCCCGTTCGACCTCGCGCGACCAGGGCCGCCAAGGCCCCGGTGCACACCAGTTCCGATGTCATGACATCGATCAAGGGAATCGTGAGCCGCACTTCGGAACTCCCCGGATCGCCGTTCTGGGAGAGCAGGCCCGCGTAACCCTGGGCGAGAAAATCGATCCCCGGACGACCGGCGTAGGGTCCATCGGGGCCGAAGGCCGTGACTCCGACCCAGATCAGATCCTCGCGATAGGCCTTCATGGCCGCGTAGCCCAGGCCGAGTTTCTCCAGGGCCGCCGGGCGAATATTGGTGATCAGGATATCTGCACTGGCCACCAGGCGAGCCAGGATCTCCTGGGCGGCAGCCCCCTTGGTCATGTCCAGCACCACCGCGCGCTTGTTCCGGTTCAGGCTCATGAACGCGGTCCGCTCGCCCTGACGACCGGGACCGAGGTGGCGACTGTCATCGCCGAAGAACGACTCGACCTTGATGACGTCCGCGCCCAGGTCTCCCAGTAGGGTGGCCCCGTAAGGGCCCGCCAGCATTGTGGCCATATCGAGAACGCGAAGGCCTTCCAGGGGGCCCGTCGCCAGGGCGACCGTCATAAGCGCTTCACCTCTTTGAGTTCTGCCCCGAGAGTCCCGGGCGGGGGCGGAGCCGCGCCGGGGGGTTCGCGGGAACTGGGTTCAGGGGATCACGCCCAATTCTTTGAGCTCGCCGATTCGATCCCAATCCAACCCCAGCACTTCGAAGAGCAGAAGTTCCGTATCCTGACCGAGTTCCGGCCCCAGGGTGTCCACCCGGCCGGGTGTCGCACCCAGGCCCACGGGCAACCCTCGAATCGCCACTTCTTCGCCGGCTTCGTCGCAATGCACCCGGGAAAAATAGCCGTTCGCCCACGCGTGTTCATCCGCGGCCAGATCCCGATATCGGTCGATCCGGGCGGCGGGCAAGCCAGCCGCGTTGAGCGCATGGACCCACTCGGATGCCGAGCGTCGGGCGAAGACCTCGTCGAGCAGCGCCACCAGGGCCGCGCTGTTCTCGCAGCGACCCGATGGGCTGTGGAAACGCGCGTCTTCCGCCAAC
Source organism: Myxococcales bacterium (assembly GCA_012959665.1). GTDB lineage: Bacteria > Myxococcota_A > UBA9160 > UBA9160 > UBA4427 > JAZXM01. The sequence goes on from DUCT01000061.1 coordinate 2,521, forward strand.
CCCGAGGCTCCCCCGAGACCCGTCAGGCTCTGCCACGCGGCGTCGGTGTTCTCGGCGCAGAGCGCGAGCCAGGCGTCTTGAGTCCGGTAACGATTCCAGAGCGGATTGCGCGCCGTGGCGCGCGCTTGCTGAAGCCCGTACTCCTCCTTGCCCGTGGCCAGGAAGGGTTGCAGGCTCGGCGCCGCCAGAAAAAGTTGGGCGCCGTAGAGCGAGGCATCAATGGATTGTCCGCGCCCAGTCCGGTCTCGGTGGTGGAGCGCCAGCAGGATACCAAGAGCGCCCATCAGGCCCCCGTAGGCATCCCCGGCGCCCAGCCCAAGATAAATGGGCGGCTCGCCGGGTTCGCCCAACCGGGCCATGATGCCCGTGAGCGCTTGGACCGTCATATCGAAAGAGGGCTTGTTGACCGTGCCCGCCGTCCCGTAGCCGCTGTTGGTCGCGTAGATGAGCCCCGGATTGAGGGCAGAGAGCGTCGCAAAGTCGAGACCCAGACCCTGGAGACTTTCCAGTCCCTGGTTCCAAAGGAAGACATCGGATTTCGCCACCAGTTGGTGGATGAGTTCGCGGCCTTCGTCTTTTTTGAGGTCCACCGCGAGGCTTTTCTTGTTGCGATTGACCGCCAGGAAATATTGATTCCAATCCGCAACCGGCACCGCCGCGATGCTGCGTACGCCCCGGGCCTGATCGCCGGTCACCGGGCGCTCCACGTGAATGACCTCGGCCCCCATATCGGCGAGGTACTGGGCGCAGACCGGACCCTGGAACCAGACGGTCGCATCGAGAACGCGCAGCCCTTCCAGGGGCCGGGGTGTCGGCTCTTGCTTTTCGTCCTGCCCGGCCTCGCCGGCCGGGCGGGGAGCCGCCTTGCCGGGCCCGGACAAACCCTCGAGCACCGAGTCGGTGTCCTGGCCCGGCTCCGGGGCCAGGCGATGCAACGCGGCCGGGGTTTCGCTCATATGAATCGGAAAGCCCAGACTCTTGAACGTGCCGTGATCGGGGTGCTCGATTTCCATCACGTAACGGTTGAGGCGTGCGTTCTCGTCCACGGCCGGGTAGTCGTAGCGCTCGATGATGTCCGCCGACAGATTCTCGGCGTCGAAACTCGCCCGCCACTCGGCGGCAGGCCGGGTGGCGAAAATCGCCTCGAGCACGTGCATCATAGGCAGCCGGGATTCACCGCAGCGTTTGTCGTGGGTATCGAAGCGTTCGTCGTCCTCGGCCAGCCCGACGATTCGGGAGAAGGCCGGCCACCAGCGCCCGGTGTCCGGCATGGTGAGGGTGACCCAGCGCCCGTCCTTGCTGGGATACGAGATCCCGCTCATGGGGTTGGCGGCCTCGAAGCGCTTTCGGGGCTCGCCGAGACGATCCTCGCGCATGGCCATGTACGCGTCCAGGGTCAACGTGGAGGCATACATGTGGCCGCCCAGAAGCGACGCGTCTACCCGCTGGCCCCGGCCGGTGTTGTGGCGGTGGTGGAGCGCGGTCACGATGCCCAGGGCGAGCATCACGCTGGTATACATCTGCCCCGCGCCGGCGTTGACCGGGGGCTGCTCGGGTTCGGGCAGGGAGTGCATGACGCCCGAGCGCGCCGCGGCGAGTTCGTCCAGGGGCGGCAGAATGGTCTCGGGTCCCAGCGGGCCCAACAGGGATCCCACGGCGTAGACCAACTCCGGCTGCTCGGAGCGCAGCGCGTCCTCGGCCAGGCCCCAGCCCGCCAGGCGCGAAGCCGAGGCATCGGTGAGGAGCACATCCGCGCTGGCCACCAGTTGGCCCAACAGCTCCGACCCCGCCTTGTCGGCCAGAGCCAGGGACACGCTCTCCTTGTTTCGGTGAATCAGCTGGGCTTCGCTGTCGAACGCTTCCGGAGGGTGCTGGCCATCGCGGTCGGGATTCCGAGGTGCCACCGAGCGATCTTCCACGCGAATCACCCGGGCCCCAAAATCCGCCAGCATGGCGGCGGACAGGGAAGCCCAATATTCGGTGGTGAGGTCCACCACCACGATCCCGTCGAGGGCTCCACTCACAGCCCGACCGCCCGACGCCCTAGTTCGACCACTCGGCGATCTTTTCCAGGGTCTTGTCCTCGTACGTTGCCGTATCGGGAAGCGGACGACCCAGCCACTCGGCGTAGAAAGTGTCCAGATCGGGCAGGAAATCGAAATCCGGCGGGCAACCCCGGGGCACCGCCTCGACTTCGAGTTGCGCCCCGCACCCGCCGCAAATGTATTCCCGGATCTGCACCCAAGCCGGATCGGGCATTTCGCGACCCTTGTAGATCTCGGAGATCGAGGCCTCATCGTCCCGCACGTGAATCATGGCCGAGAGTTTCCAGTTGACCCGGTAGTCCCCGAAAGCGTGCCCGCAGCGGCACTTGACCACCCTCTCCCCCCCGGCGGCGACGATGAAGAGCATGGGGGTGAGGGGCAAAAGGATCGGATCGTCGAAGTCGACCCGGCTTTGCATGATCTCGACGTATTTGTCGAAGCGGTCGGTGTCCTTGGCGCTCTTCAACATATCCTGGGTCGCGGGCCACGGCAGGACGCCGTCGATCAGCTTCTCGATGTCGGCCTTGTCAAATTCAGCCATCTCGGTTCAACTCCTCTCGGATCAGCTTCTTACGCTTGCTTCTATTCGTTGGTCATCGGCAGTGGGTGATCGATCGCGCGCTCTCGGTTCTGCGGTCTCGGTCGTGCGCTCACGATAGTAAGTGATCGAGCCAATCACTCGCCTCGTCCCCAATCAATCAGTTCTCGAAGGTGAAATCCTCGGGCAGGGCCCAGAACGCCCGCAGTTCCTGGGCGTATTTGGGCGAGAGTTCCATGCCGGTGGCCCACATGGTGACGATGGCCGGGTCCATGTTCTCCTGGGACTCAACCTTCTTGCGCTCCTTGGCCCACCACTCCTGAAAGGGAATTGCGCGCCGCTTGCGCTCTTCGCGAATCGCGCTGCGTTTGGCTTCGGTGGCTTCAGCATCCACCACGAAGGCCCCGTTCGGCTTGCTCGCTACAACGCCGTGGATTTCCTCCGCCACCCGCCCGTTGGTCCACCCCTCGTTGAGGTCTCGCGCCACCGAAGCCGAATCGCGCAGCAGCGGATCCCCCATGGCCTGGGCGCCAGCAATCGGATGAACGATGACGTCGTAATCCTGCAGGGGTTCGGGGGTGACAAAGGGCGCCACCGCGTTGTCCTCCACGAGCTCGGCATCGATCAACGAAGCGATCAGCGGGCTCTCGGGATCGCCGCGACCATGGATC
>DUCT01000062.1 GCA_012959665.1 Myxococcales bacterium
GAGAAGGGCACATCACGGCCCAACTCCGTTCCTTCCGCTTGCGCCCCGGCGCCCCCTTCGCGAGACTCGGAGCCCCGTCCCCGAACCCCTCGTGATCGGACCGCGCGTATGCCTCGTTTCAGCGCCTTCAGGGCGCCCGCCGCCTGCCTCGCCGCAGCAGCCCTCCTGGCCTGCGCGACCCGCCCCATTCCGCCCACCCCCAAAGCGCACCCGGAGCCCGGGCTCCTCGGCGATGTCCACCAACTCACCTTCCAGGGGCAACGCGCCGGGGAAGGCTACTTTTCCCGGGACAGCACCCAGCTCGTCTTTCAGAGCGAGCGCGAGACCGACAACCCCTTCTACCAGATTTATACTCTGGACCTTCGCAGCGGTGAGGCCAGACGTATTTCCCCGGGCGTCGGCAAGGCCACCTGCGGCTGGATTCATCCCGGTGGCCGACGCGCACTCTTCGCTTCCACGCATCTCGACCCCGATGCCCAGGCCAAGCAGGACACGGAATGGGCGCTTCGCGATTCAGGCAAGGCACGCCGCTACACCTGGGACTACGACCCGAACTACGATCTATTTTCGGTGCCCCTCGACGCCCCGGGAGAAGTCGTGCCCCGGGCCCTCACCCGCACCCCGGGCTACGACGCCGAGGCCTCGTGGTCGCCCAACGGCCGCGAAATTCTCTTCGCGTCCAATCGCCATGCATACGCGGAGAGCGCCCAGGTGGACGCAGCTCACCTCGCTCGGGATCCCTCCTATTTCATCGACCTCTACCGCATGGATTCAAGTGGTCGAAATATCCGTCGGCTTACCGATCACCCGGGCTACGACGGTGGACCCTTTTTCAGTCCCGACGGCGAACGAATCGTGTGGCGTCGCTTTTCCCCGGACGGCGCCACCGCCGAGATCTACAGCATGAAGGCCGATGGGAGCGATATCCAGCAACTGACGAACCTGGGTGCCATGTCGTGGGCGCCCTTCTATCACCCCTCGGGCGAGTACCTGATCTTTACGACCAACCTGCATGGCCACGCCAATTTTGAACTCTACATGGTGGATACACGCGGCGACCACGCGCCGATCCGGGTCACCCATGCCGAAGGCTTCGACGGCCTGCCCGCCTTTGCACCCGACGGGGAAGAACTCGTCTGGACCAGCAACCGAACCGTTGGGGGGCAGTCTCAGCTCTTCCGGGCCACCTGGAACGATGCCCACGCCCGGACCCTAATGGAACTTCCGGATAAAACCGGCCCCGAGGCCGCGCCCCTGCTGCCCCTGCCTCTCCATACCGACGCTGAAATTCGCGAAGCCGACCTGCGTGCCCACGTGGAAGCACTCTCCAGTGATATCACCGAGGGTCGCTTGACGGGTACCGCCGGAGAGCGAATCGCCACCAGCTATGTCGCCCGGGCCTTCCGCGCCATTGGGCTCGCGCCAGCCGGGGATGGAGGAACCTACTTCCAGACCTTTGGCTTCACCGCGGGAGTCTCCCTAGGCAAGGGCAACCGACTGGACGTTTGGCACCCCGGCAGCCAGGAGAGCGAAGCAATCGTTTCCACCCCGGCCACCGAAGAAGCTGAGCAACTCACCACTTTCGAGGTCGATCAGGATTGGCGCCCCTTCGCGTTCTCCCGAGAGGGCGCCGCCGAAACCGCCCCGGTGGTCTACGCGGGCTACGGAATCGTTGCGCCGGCAGGCGAGGCCCAGCGAGCCATCGACCACTACGCGGGACTCGACGTTCGGGACCAATGGGTTCTCGTCTTTCGCTACATGCCCGGAAACCTCACCCCCGAATCCCGTCAACACCTCCACCGCTATTCGAGCCTGCGCTACAAGGCCATGCTTGCGCGAGATCGCGGGGCGCGAGGACTGCTGGTCGTCAGTGGTCCCAATTCCAGGGTACGTCACGAACTCGCACCCCTGCGCTTCGATGTCTCCTTAGCGGGCAGTTCCATGGCGGCTCTCTCGATTTCGGACACGGTGGCCGGAGATCTTTTGCGCGGCTCGGGCAAGAGTCTTGCCCAACTTCACGATCAGGCGGATTCCGCCAGCGCGCCGGTGGGCTTTCCTGTGCCCGGCGTCCGGGTCTCGGCCCGAGTCGAGCTCGAGCAACAGCGCCGCAGTGGGCGCAACGTGATCGGGCGACTGCAGGTCGGCCCCGAACCCAGCGCGGATTTCATTGTCATCGGCGCCCATGTCGATCATCTCGGCCGGGGCGAGGGGGCATCCTCCCTGGCCCAAGAGCACGAGAAAGGAGAGATTCACCCCGGTGCCGACGACAACGCCTCGGGGGTGGCCGCCCTGCTCGAAGTGGCCGAAAAGCTGGCCAACGGCCTCGCCGACGGCGAACTCTCCGGCCGACGGGATCTGGTCTTCGCCGCCTGGTCGGGGGAGGAAATCGGTCTCCTCGGATCGAGTTGGTGGGTCGCCCATGCCGCAGACCCCCATTCGCCCGGCGGCTCTCTGGCCGATCGCGTCACCGCCTATCTGAACTTCGACATGGTGGGACGGATGAGCGAAGCGGTCTCCCTTTACGGAGTCGCGTCGAGCCCCGTCTGGCCCAGAGAAATCGAAAGGGCGAATATCCAAATCGCGCTCCCGATTCTGGCCCAGCCCGACAGCCTGCTCCCCACCGACGCTACGGCCTTCTTCAACCGGGGAGTTCCCCTGCTCTCGGCATTCACCGGCGCCCACGCCGACTACCACACCCCGCGCGACACCTCAGACAAGCTCGACTACACGGGGTTGCGCCGGATCGCCGAACTCGTGGGCGAGATCGGGCTCTCGGTTTCCAGCCTCGCGGTTCGGCCCGTCTTCGTCCCGGCCAGTTCCGCTGGAGGCAACTTGGGCCCGTCGGGAATTCGGGTCTACCTGGGAACCCTGCCCGACTACGCCCGGAGCGATGTGGTTGGCCTCGCCTTGTCGGGGGTTTCCGAGGGCGGCCCCGCCGAGCGGGGTGGCCTGCGCACCGGGGATATCATCGTCGAGGTCGCGGGACGGAACATCGAAAATATCTACGACTACACCTATGCCCTGGACGCGCTCGAAATCGGCGAACCCATTCCCATCGTCGCGCTGCGCGGGGAGAGGCGGATGAGTTTCGAGATCACGCCCACCTCCCGGGACTAGGCCGTCCCAGGCCTTTCCCGCTTCTTTTCCCGCTTCCCCACCGATTTCACCCGGCCTTGCCGCCTCCGTATCGCCTATGCGAGAATGGCCGACCGAACCCAGCCCTACCCGCAGCCCATCCCCCCGCAGCCCATCCCCCGCAGCCCCAACCCAGCCCATTCCCCCACAACCCCACAGAGCCACCAGGCATTTAGGAGACCCCCATGAAGATCGGACTGATCCCTGTCAATGTCGGCGCCCAGAGCGCCGAGAGCATGATCCAACTCGCCACCACCGCCGAAACAAGCGGCTTCGAATCCATCTGGACTTTCGAACACGCCATCGTCCCGGTGAATTACGAATCGAAATATCCCTACAGTGCCAATGGCAAGATGGGGACGACCCCCGAAACCAACTTTGTCGATCCCCTGATTGCGCTTGCCACGGTGGCGGCCCATACCCAGACCATTCGCCTGGCCACCGGGGTCAATATTCTTCCCCAAACCAACCCCCTCTACCTGGCCAAGCAGGCGGCGAGCCTGGATTTCGTATCCGGCGGCCGCTTCATGCTGGGCGTCGGCATCGGCTGGCTCGCCGAGGAATTTTCAGCCCTGGGAGTCCCCTTTGAACGCCGGGGCGCGCGCTTTGACGACTACATCGAGGCCATGAAGAAGATCTGGTCCGGAGACGTGGTCGAGCATCAGAGCGAATTCATTCAATGGAGCGGATTCAAGAGCTACCCCGTGCCGGTCCAGAGCCCGCTGCCCGTCATCATCGGCGGATCCAAGGGCAAGGCCTTCGAGCGGATCGCGCTTCACGGCGACGGCTGGTACGCGCCCACAGGCAACGTCGACCAGCTCGCGGAACTCATCAAGCAACTCGATGAGGCCTGCGCGGCCGCCGGGCGAGACCGCTCGACGGTCGAAATCAGTGCCATGTGGATCCCCGGCGTCGAGGGCCTCGACGCGGTTCCCCGCTATGCGGATCTCGGCGTCAGCCGCCTGGTGGTGCCGCTCCCCGCAGTGGCCGGCGGCGGCGGCAATCCCTTGGAAGCGATCCAGCGCTTCGCCGACGAGACCCTCTCGAAAATCGCCTAGAGGGGGCGGCGTCCCCTCAAAACCCGCCGGAAACCCCGGCGGGTGCCTCCCGGAGACAAAGCAATCCATGCCCACCGCATCCGCCAATGGGATCACCCTCGAATACGAAACCTTTGGCGAAATCAGCGGGCCGGCACTGCTTTTGATCATGGGCCTGGGCGGGCCCATGATCATGTGGGAGGAAGCGTTCTGTCGGGCCTTGGCAGCCGAGGGATTCTTCGTCATTCGCTACGACAACCGGGATTGCGGACACTCGACAAAATTGGATTCGGAACCCCTGCCAGATCTGGCCGCAGTCATGGGCAACTGGATGCAGGGCGGCGAAATCGACGGGCCCTATCGGCTTTCGGACATGGCGGCGGATGCGGTGGGCTTACTGGATGCGCTGGGAATCGAAACCGCCCATGTCGTGGGCGCCTCCATGGGCGGCATGATCGCCCAGACCCTGGCCATCGAATATCCGTCCCGCGCCCGATCGCTCACCTCGATCATGTCGTCCACCGGGGACACCGCGCTCCCCAATCCCTCCCCCGAGGCCATGGCCGTGCTGATGACGCCCAGCGCAGAGATCAGGGAAGCCTTCAGCGAGCAACACCTGGCCAGCAACCGCGCGGTGGGGGCCGACCCGGCGTTCTTTCCCTATGAAGAGGAACGGCTTCGCGCTCGAGCCGCGCGCCTCTGGGATTACGGGATCGACCGCGAGGGTTCGACTCGACAAATGCTTTCCAGCCTGGCTTCGGGCGACCGCACCCCGGCGCTTCGACAATTGTCCCTGCCCGCCCTGGTGATCCACGGCAGCGCCGACACGCTTTTCAGCTCGGAGCACGCCGAGGCCACAGCCCAGGCGATCCCTGGTGCCCAGCGCCTCATCATCGAAGGCTTTGGCCACGACATGCACCCCGGCGCCGACAAAACCATCGTCAGCGCGATTGCCACGCTCTGCGAGGACGTCTAGAGTCGATCGCCTGGGCACGACTTTCGTCAAGCCACTTGCTTTATTCGCGCCATTCATACGCGCATCCATCCGCGTCGAGTTCCAGGATGCCTTTCGCTGGTTCACCCCCTCCACCTTTCCGGGAGATTTTATATGGCCTCCGAGACTCCGAGCGAAGCAAATGCCCCCGCGGACAAGGGCAGCCCGCCTCCGCGCTGGGTGCTCAAGGCCATGACGCGCATGCATGTGGCCCTGCATCGCATGACCGGGGGCCGACTCTTCAACACCCTCACGGGTGACGATGTCTGCTTCGTCACCATGACGGGGGCCAAAAGTGGCCGACGACTGACGGTCCCGCTGATGTACGTGCCCCACAGCGGGGGCGTTCTGCTCGTTGCTTCCCAAGGCGGCGCCCCGAGAAACCCGGTCTGGTACAACAACCTGGTTCAGCACCCCAACATCGACGTCAACCACCGGGGCCAACACATGGCCCTCAAGGCACGGCTCGCCAGCGGCGAGGAAAAATCCGCTCTCTGGCCCTTATGCGACCAGCACTATGCCCCGTACGCCGATTACCGAGCCCGAACCACCCGGGACATCCCCGTCTTCATCTGCGAACCCACCTGAACCCATTCGGT
>DUCT01000063.1 GCA_012959665.1 Myxococcales bacterium
CGAATGCGCGACCGGCGAACCACGGGCCGGGTACTCATCACCCTCGACTGAGTACTTCGGGGACTGAGTCCTTCTGGACCGAGCGCGTCTGCTTGAGAGGGACGGAACACGTCGTTGGCCCGTATTGGGTCGCCTTTGAGGTAGGGCCCCCGTTGCGGTTGGCGGCGAGTCGTTCTCTTTGTTTCAGGAGGATGGGGCTCCAATACTCTGCGGGTTGGCGTAAGAGGTGCGCATAACTTGTCCCCGGGAGGACTTGCGATCCTCCCGCCCGGTGGTTTAACTCTACTCCTGGAGGAGCCTTTGCGAATGAGTGCCCGTGCTTTCTGGATTCCATTGCTGCTGTGCGTGGCGTGCGGGCCGCTCGACGAGTACCCAGGGCTGCGCCTGGGTGGCACCCCGACCGCGCCGCCCGGGAGCTTTCTCTTCTTGCAAGACCACGAGGTCATTCAATTGGAGGCCTGGGGTCGGGTTTTTCCTCGGGTTGTCAACATTTGGGGCGTGGGTGCTTCCGATGCGCTTTATGTCTGGGGGGATCCCGATTCGGGCTGGGTCACCCGGGTGGCCGAGAGGCCCGAGGCCGTTCGTGTCCGGCTCGGCGACGAGAGCTACGAGGTCAAAGCCAGCACAGTGACCGATCCCTCAGAGAAGGCCCGGGTGGTGGCCGGCTACCAAGCAAAATACGGACCCAGCTTGCAAGAAATGTATGGCCGGGCCACCACGGTGGACGATTTCAGCCTGCTGTACCGGCTCAGTTCGAGATGAGATGAGCCGGGCCCAGCCTGGAGTGGTGTAGGTGTTCGGGTGACGGGCAATTGGACCTTCGAGGCTGGAGAACCAGAAGAGGTCGCCCCTCCAGACGCCAGGCCTTGTGGGGATTTCAGTGGTTAGCGCTTTCGATTATCCTCGCGCTCTCTCCGCCAGAAGTGCGCTCGTCTGATCCGAGATCGGCGCACCCAGAATGGCGGTCACGAGGTCGATGAGGTGGCTGGCAAAAAGCCGGTCGTCTTTGCGGCGGGGGCTTTCAGCACGACGCGCGAGTTCGACCAACATGATTCGTATTGCCGTAAATCGTCGGTGAAGTGGGTCGACAGCGAGAGGTGAGAGGGAGGGCTCGACCATTGCTCGCCACCGATTCAGGCTGACGGATGTACTGATCGTCTCTATGGGGTCGACGCGGGGCCGGTAGCTGTTGGCAAGCTCGGCGGCGATGCGGAGGTACGCGCGTCCCCCCTTCCGATCCGAAAGCTTCTCGGCGGCCGGGAGAACCAGTGCGCTAGAAAAGACGGGTAGATCCATTTGGCCGGTTCGTTCAATCTCATCAAGCAGTTCGTTCCGCTTTTCATCCAGGCCGAGCTCGTGCTTTCGCAGGATTGCGAGAATCAGCCCTTGTCGGTCTTCGAAATGATATTGGAGTGCCGTTGAGTTCCGCTGGTCGGCGTCGCGGTTGATTTCGCGCAAGGACACCGCGTAAACTCCTCGCTCGGCAAAAAGACGTTCGCCGGCGCGGATGAGTTGAGCGCGGGTTTCGTCGGCGTTTCGGGGCATTGGGGTCCTTCGGGCGCTGGCGAGGATGGATTTGCATGTTATCATGCATTCGCATTAATTAAAGTTCTTGCTCCCCTGGTCCGCATGGGGAGCCCCGAAGCAACAATCCATTTAGCCAGACTATGAGGAGTGCGCCATGGCCGGTCTTGAGACCGTTGATGCGATGTTCGACCTGAGGATGTCCGAGGGAGCAAAGCCGCTTTTTGAAAAGGTCAAAACTTTCATCAAGGATGAAGTTCAGCCGATTACCGCCGAATTTTTTCGTCTTGGAGAAGGTCGTGAGGAGCGCTGGTCGTGGGCTCCCGGTCAACTCGAACTGCTGGACGGCGTGAAAGCGAAAGCAAAGGCCCAGGGCCTCTGGAACTTTTTCCTACCCGATGATGCAACAGGGCAGGGGCTCTCCAATTTGGACTATGCCTACATCGCAACGGAGTTGGGGAAGAACCCTCTCGCTTCGGAGTGTCTCAATTGCGCGGCCCCGGATACGGGCAATATGGAAGTTCTCGAGCGTGTCGGAACCGATGAGCAGAAGAAGAAGTGGCTGGAACCGCTGCTCAATGGCGAAATTCGCTCGGCCTACGCGATGACCGAACCCGACATTGCCTCGTCGGATGCAAAAAACATCGCATGTCAAGCTCGGCTCGATGGTGATGAGTGGGTGATCGACGGTGAGAAGTTCTATATCTCTGGTGCAGGTGATCCGCGCTGCAAGATTATGATCGTGATGGTTCAGACCGACCCGGACGGGCCGCCGCATACGCGCCAGTCTCAGATTCTAGTGCCCACCGACGCGCCTGGCTTCGAGATTCTGGGGCCGATGTGTGTATTTGGAAAGGACGATGCGCCCCACGGTCATATGCATATTCGTTTCAATAACTGCAGGGTCCCCAAGGAAAATATTCTGCTTGGCGAGGGACGGGGCTTTGAGATTTCCCAGGTTCGTCTGGGCCCGGGCAGAATACATCACTGCATGCGCTCCATTGGCGCTGCCGAGCGGGCAATTGAGTTGATGTCGAAACGGGGCATTTCTCGGAAAGCCTTTGGGAAACCCATCGCGCAGCTCGGGAAAAATATCGAGACCATCGCAAAAGCCCGGATTGATATTGAGTCCATGCGCATGATGGTTCTCAAGGCCGCCAAGGCCATGGACGTTCTCGGAAATGCCCAGGCCCGTGTCTGGGTGAGCGCCGTCAAGGCGATGGTGCCTGTCAGGGTCTGCCAGATCATCGACGACGCGATTCAGATTCATGGGGCGACGGGTGTTTCCCACTGGACTCCGCTGGCAGATATGTACGCGGGTCAGCGGACATTGCGGCTTGCTGATGGTCCCGATGAAGTGCACTGGTTTGTGGTGGGTCGTGCCGAACTTGCCAAGTGGTCGGACGATGGCGCCATGGACTACAACCCGAAAGAGGCATTCATGAGTTCCCCGATCTTCAGCGGCCCCTGAGTATTTTTCCAGCCCGCCGTCCGCTGGATTGCCCGGTCAAGGGCAAGGGGGACGGGCTGGAACGCGCCCCGGGCAGAGTGTGTCGGTCCTGAGGCTGAGGGCCCTGGGCCCTGGGCCCTGTGCGCGGTGACTGGCAAGGCCAGGGAGCGAGCCCTGTTGTGTTCGGGCGGGAGTACGTCCTAGACTGGCCAGAAAGGGGGACGGAATGGGTTGGCTGAGCCGTTTTTTCCGGGGGAAACGAGGGGGCGAGCCGAGTCTCGGCCAAGATCTCGGCCGGGTGGACGACTACTTTTCTAAGGTCGGGGTGATCGCCCTGCGACTGGAAAAACCCCTCGCCGTTGGAGACAAGATTCGGGTTAAGGGCCATACAACCGACTTTACTCAGCCGGTGAAATCCATCCAGATTGATCACGAGGCTGTCGACCGGGGCCGACGCGGCGCAGCAGTGGGTATCAAGGTCAAGAAAAAATGCCGCCGGGGCGACCATCTATTCAAGGTCCCCGAATGAACTCTGATCTGGGATCGAAGCCAAGAGGAACCGTGGGCATGGGGCGGATGGGTGCCTACTCGGGGCGACGCCTCGCAACTTCATCGTAGAGCTTCTCCAAGTCTAGGATCAGTTGGCTGGAAACCCGAACCGAGTCCTCGGAGTCTCCAGGATGGCCGTCGGAAATCTTGGCCGCGATGGACCGGTACATGAGCCTATAGGACGAGGTCTTTTTAACCTGCGTGCGCCTGATCACCCGAAGGCCATTCTCAGAAAAGTACTGAGAACTGTTCGTCACTTTGACGGTGACCCCTTTGCTACGCATTTCGATGTAGTCCTGCAGCCCGATTCGCTGGCTCCCCGTATCGGTCAGGACCATCGTAAAGTACGCGCCGTTCTTGAGGGAAACGGAACAATTGATCGTCCCGTCATCCCCCGTTCCAACCTGGGTTGAGGTCACTTCGCAGTAATCGTTCAGGTGAAGGAAGTGATCGATCCAATGGCAACCATTCGAGATGAGGCGGCTCTTGGAGTTCGGCCAGCGATACCAGTGCATCGCGGGAAGAGGGACCTCGTAGACGATGCAGTTGTAGTTGATCGGATCGCCCGCTCTGTAGTCAAGGTCCTGAAGTGCCAACGCGTTCAAGGAAGAGTACCGCTTGTGAAAGCACGCGAAGAGGCCTCCCGAATCTTTTCCCATCGAGGCGAGAAGCTCCTGGAGCTGAGCTTTGTCGACGGCGATCGGTTTCTCAATAACTGCGTAGGCACCTTTTCTCAAGGCCTCGGCGGCAAGGGGCGCGTGTGTATGATGGTAGCCAGCGAGGAAGTAGACGTCGAAATCTTCGGTGGGTCGAGGCATTGGCGAAGAGTCCCAGCAAGGCAGCTTGCCCCAATCCACTGGCACCTGGATAGGATCTATTTCGTGAATGGCTTCGACGTCGATGAATTTCCGTACGTTTGGAATGATGTTCGTTTTGGCATAGTGGCCGTAGCCAAAAAGGACGGCTCTCTTTTTCTTGCCCGTTGGAGCTACAAATGTGCCGAGGGTGGAATGAATTTCACGGACTGGAGTCGGAGCTTCGATGGGGAGCTCCTGTGCCTGACTCCAGTCGAACCCTTGGGCAAAACGATGCAACTCTCGCCTGAGATTGGCGGAGTCTTCCGGAAGAAAGTCTTTTCCAGAGTGCTCGCTCCACTCCCGGAGCCTATTCCACCAATCCTCGTCGGGTAGTGGGGTAGAAGAATGGGCCACATAGAGGAGCTGACCGTTTTTGAGAGAAGCTGTCTCCTGACCTTCAGCGTGGTCAAGAAGGAACTCGGGGAGAACAAGGCGCTCTACGCACTGCGGCGAGGCGGGTGCGATGAAGAGGACGAGATCGCCGGACGTAAAGTTTCCGTTCGGGTCGCAAGTGATAATTTTCCCGATGCCGAATGACTGAAATTTTTTGTTGCGATGTCGTTCCTGCATCCGTGAGGTGACTTTTCGCCAAGTTTCGATTGGGCCGACTTCGCGAATATAGTTCCAGACAAGTGTTTTACTTCTGGGAAGCACGAAATACATGCCCACAACGGGCTCGAGGTTGGCATGGGCCAGCACCTGGATACGGGCCGCCGAAGGCGATCTGTGAAAATCCAGCGAGCGGTCGTCCCAGACTCCGCTGATTAGGCTTTTCATGATGAAGAAGTTCCAGTTGAGTAGATGGATGCGGGTACAGTCTATCTTCCAGGCTCGGGCTGTCTAACTGAGTCCGCCAAACCCATGCCGCCAGGGGTTTCAGTGCATGTGCCCAGGGAGCGGCCATGATCCCCAGAATCCGGAGACCGATGGAATGTCCTTGATCCCCCCTGCAATATCACCTGAAGTGCTAGGCTGCTGTCGGTCGTCGAATTTTTTCTTTAGGCTTGATTTAGAGAGGTTTCGGAAGCGCGATGCTCGACTGTTGGCAGCGGGCGAGCACTGTTTAGCCAAGCACTGTGGCCAAGCACTGTAGCCAAGCACTGTAGCCAAGCACTTTGGCCAAGCACTTTGGCCAACGATCCGTCGGGGTGGGTGGATGAATAGAATCTACGAAAAACTGCCAATTTTCGGTCAGAATGCGGCGTGCACCGTGGCTGGGATCCAGCGGGCATACACTCGGTTTCGGCCCATGTTCCACCGTCGTCTGGCCGAATTGCAAGCCAGTGTAGATTCGCCCCTGGACGAGCTTCACATGGAGCAATGGGTC
>DUCT01000064.1 GCA_012959665.1 Myxococcales bacterium
GTCGCCATGCGCTCCAATAAGAGTCGTGCGGAGTAGACCTCGGCGGAGGATTCGGCGAGTCGGTTTTTCGCGGATCCCATCTCGGATTGTCGCGCCATGGAAGTGATAAGCACGCGCTCCGTCAGGCGCTTCTGGAAACGATCCACCGCTGCCTCGGCAGCGCCCAGAAGAGGACCCGCAATGACGGCGATCCCCAGGTCCATGCATGCCCCCAGGGTCTCCTGAAACGGCCGGGCGCGATGATCGGGAACGAGTACGTCTTGAGCCACGACGTCCTTGCTCCCCGTACCTTTTAGGCCCGCGACGTGCCAGTTGTCGACGATCTCAATCTCGCTCTTCGGCACGCAACAGAGGATCAATCCATCCAAACCGCTCGCGCCGGGGAGAACGGCGCCGAGTAGGAGCCACTCCGCCGCGTCGCAGCCGGACGCGAAGGACCACCGCCCCGAAAGGCGAATGCCCCCATCGGCCGCGGTCGCCTTTCCAATGGGTGCGAGGGAGGCAGCGGTCAGGGTCTCTGGGTCTTCCCAGACCTCCTCCTGCGTCGCCTCGGGGTAGTAGGCAAGCATCGCGTTGTGCGCGCTCCAGACGAACTGACACCACGCCGTCGACACGCATCCCCGGGCGAGGCGAGAGGTCAACTGGACGTGGGTCCGGACACCGAGTGCAGAACCGCCGAACGCCTGGGGCTGAAGGGCTCGGGTGAGCCCGCTCCCTACCAGATCATCGATGGTGGACTTGGGGATCTGGCGTAGATCTTCGGCTTCGTTGGCACGATCCGCGAGAGCGGGAATTAACGCCTCGGCACAGGAAATCAGTGCGTCGCTCTCCATTCGCCTGAGCATAGAGCGACGCAACAGCCTCGGCAAATTGTTCCGGGTTTTCCATAGCAGCGCTTCATCGACCGCTTCGCCGGTAGGCGCCCGGGTGTCGATGGCTGGGACAGCATGGGTGTTGAGGAGTGCAGAATGGGCCTTTGAACTTCTGACCGGTCGGGGTAGGATGGCTCCCGCCATGCTCGTCCTAGAAGTGCGGCGACATTTCCGACATTTCCGACATTGCCAACATTGCCAACACGGACGAGCATGAGATGAGGTCGAAGGATGCCCTGTTCGCGGATTCTGCTCCGGGTTTGCGGGTGCTGGTTGATCTGGGTACTGGTGCTGGGGTGTAGCGACTCGGTTCAGGACCCAGGGAACGATTCGGTTTATGCGACCGAAGCGCCGATGAATCTGGTGGTGATCGTGCTGGACGCCGCCCGAGCGGATCATTTCGGAAGCTACGGGTACGCACGTAATACGACGCCGAACGCCGATGCGTTCGCCGCCGACGCGACGCGCTACGCGCATGTCCGGGCCGAGGCGCCCTACACCTTCCTCTCCACGAGCACGCTTTTCATGGGCGCTTCACCCGACATTACGGGTCTCGGTGCACGAACTGGCGGTCGGGTCCCCGAGTCGATGGAACTTCTGTCGGAGCAAGCCCGCGACGCCGGTTTCCGGACCTTTGGTTATAGCGAGAATCCCTACGTCACTCGGTACTTTGGGCTCGCCCAGGGCTTTGACGTCTTCGAGGAGGCGTATCCGACCGAGGCGCTTGAGGCCGGACGTGAGCTCTCTCCGGATATCGATTCAGCCGGGCGATTGGCGGCCATGATCGACCGGGCGAGCCAGGGTGAAGCGCCATTCCTGTTCTACGCGCATCTGCTCCGTCCGCATAATCCCTATCTTCCGCCTCCGCCTCACGCGGGTCTCTTCGGTTCCGGGGCGTCGGATCGAGGGCTGGGGTCGACCTCGTCCCTGGTGACCCTGAACCGGCGCGGGCCACCCTACACCGCCGATGTGATCGAGAGGATTGTCGCGCTCTACGACGAAAACTTATCCTTTGGGGATGCGCTCTTCGGCGGCGTGCTCGACGCGCTGGCAGCCGTGGGAATTGCGGATCGGACGGTTGTTGTGCTCACGGCTGATCACGGTGAAGGCTTCGCCGAAACCGGGGCACTCCTGCATAGCACGCGACTCGACGACGCAATGCTGCGCGTCCCCCTCGTCGTGCGGGTGCCGGGAGAGAGCCCGGGCGTCGAGTCGATCCCGATCCAACTCGAGGACCTTGGGCGTGGACTCCGGCGCTTTGTGGCGGGCGATTCGCCCGCCACGCTCACGCGCCTGGGAGCCGGGCGCGACTCGGGTCGCCCGCTCGTCTCGTGGACGAATGCCCGGACGGGTTGGATCGCCGCCTGGACGCCCGAGCGGCGGGTGGTCATCGATGCACGGACGCAAAAGTTTATTCGTGTCGAAGACGCGATGGGGGCCGAGTATCCACCCGATGACGAGGCCCGTGCCCTGCGGCGCTTACTCGTGTCCCGGGTCGCCGATTGGGTCGGGACGACGCCCGCCTCGGCCGAGCCGCCGCTTGATGCCACGCGCCTAAAGCAGCTCGAAGCGCTGGGCTACATCGTTCCATAGGTGTCCCACCCGTCGTGAAGAGGGTGTCTTCTTCGGCGGGACTGATCCCGTCGTCTCGCCAGTGTCCGAGTTCGATCTCCACCCGGCCAAAGGTGGCTTTTGCGGGCTGTGCCTGAGCGGTTCATGGCCGAGTCGATCCAGTCAATCGTTGCAGGGGAAATGGCGATCCTGAGGCACTTCTCCTGATTCCCTATTCGCTATTTTCCATTCCCCGCTTCCCCGCTTCCCCGCTTCCCCGCTTCCCCGCTTCCCCGCTTCCCCGGCCCCCATTCCCCCGGTGCTCCCCACTCTCGCTGACCGGTTGGTTGGAAACAGGAGGGAGGATCTGCGATATTGCTCGCCGCGCCCAGACCGAGACCCAGATCCAGACCCAGAGATTGACTGCACGGGGAGAAAAAAGTGGACGGGCCTCTCAGCGGGTATCGAGTTCTTGAGGTGACCACCACGGTTTCGGGGCCCATGGCCGCCATGGTGCTGGCCGATCAGGGCGCGGACGTCATCAAGGTTGAGCCGCCTATGATAGGAGACCCCGCGAGGTACCTGGGTAGCTCGCGTGAAGGCATGGCGGCGCTCTTTGCCGTCTTGAATCGGAACAAGCGCTCGCTTCCCCTGGATCTAAAGGATGGTCAGGACCTGGCGCTCTTTCGGGAAGTGGCCAAGACCACCGACATTATCGTCGAGAATTACAGGCCAGGGGTCGCCAAGAAATTGGGCATTGATTACGACTCTCTGGTGGGAGACAACCCGGGACTCATTTACGCGTCGATCTCCGGCTATGGCGAGAGCGGCCCCTACGAAAATCGCAAGGTATTCGACCCACTGATTCAGGCGACGGTCGGAGTCAGTCACGATCAGGGTCAGGGCGAGCCTCGGAACGTGCGCACGATCATGTTCGACAAGGTGACCGCTTTGACGACCGCCCAGGTTGTCACGGCGGCTCTGCTTCAGCGGGGGAAAACAGGGCGAGGCCAGCATCTTTCGATCTCGATGCTGGATGCCGCCCTCTACTACACCTGGCCAGATCTGATGTGGTCGCGCACTCTGCTTGGGGATGGCGTGCAGCACACTGGAGAAATCGGAGACTGGTTTCCGATCTTCAAGGTCAAGGACGGCCACGTTTCCATCGTGCTCGTGCGGGATGAGTCTTTCGAGCTCCTCTGCGTGTGGCGAAACTCGGAGCTCCACCTGGATCCGCGCTTTCAGACATTCCTGGCCAGACAAGAAAATACTGCCGAGCTAAAGGAAGCGTTGGAAGCCCTTCTCGCCGATGTCAGCGCGGACGAGGTGTGTGAGAACATGGACGCTTTCGGGGTGCCGGTGGCGCGTCTCAACGCCCTGGACGAAGTCCATGCGGACCCCCAGGTGCAGCACGCGGGGAGCTTGGTGGAGACCCGTCACCCGGTGATCGGACCCATGCGCTACCCACGGCCCCCCTTTAATTTCGAGGGCCAGGCAGCCTTCCCAACACGCCATGCCCCTTTTCTCGGTGACCACACCCGGGAAATTCTGAGCGAACTCGGCATCGATGAGGGTGAGATAGAGCGACTCGAAGCCCGGGATGCTGCGAACCGCGAAATTCTTCGCTCCCTCCTGGGCTGAGGACCGCCCGGAGCCCCGTGCACGGGTGAGGGCGGAGTTTGATTGGGTGGGATCGATTCCGCTGAGCTGCCCCGGTGGGATCGGACAAGTGAGCCTTTTGGCCGAGTGGCCGTTGGTGAAAGTCGACGGAGGCAACATGAGAGCCGATTACCCCGATATGCCTAATCGTTGACCTCTAGCGTGGCTACGAATCACGAATCGCATCACCACGTGTCGCGTGGGGCGGTTGAACCCAGAGGACGAGTTGCGCGTTTTACGGCGCGCCTGGGGCCGCTGCATGTGCATGGGACGCATCTGTACGTGCATGGGACGCATTTGATTTACGCGTTTGATTTACGCATTTGATTTAGAGGTCGGGTGTGGGAGGGAATAGGTTCGTTCAACGTTCGTTCAATTGAGCCTTGTACAGCCCCTCCATTCCCCGCTCCTTCTACCCGTTCCGCCAATCCGGGTGGAGCCCCAACTCGAGGCAGAGGGGCTGGGCGAGAACGATTTTTCCGTTGTGTTCCGCCGCGTGGCCTTCGCTGGCCAGCCAGGCAATGACCCTGCCCGGGACCTCCACCGGCGCCCCCACAGCGTACTTGGAGAGTTCCCCGTCCGGGTCGTTGAGCTTCATGGCTTCGGTCATCACGAAGCCGGGCTCGAGGTTCACGAAGCTGACCCCAGTCCCGGCATGTTCAATGGCCAGCACCCCGGCCATACGGAGCAGGGCCGCCTTGCTGGCCCCATAAGCAAAGCCCCAGCCACCGCTTCCGGTGGGTGCGGGCGGGTCGCTGAGGCCGGCGTTGGAGATCATGTTGATGATGAGCCCCCGGCCGCGATTGAGCATATGCGGAAGAACTTTCTGGGTGAGATAGACCTGGGCCAGCAGGTTCGCCTCCAGCAGCGTGCGGGTATCCGCGAGATCAAGCTCGAGAAACGGGCTCATGTTGGCGGGGCCAATATAGATGGCATTGTTGAGCAGGACATCGATCCTCCCCCAGCGCTTGAGGGTGGTCTCGACGGCGGCCTGCATCGAGCCTCCGTCCAGTAGGTCCAGATGCATGGGCAGGGCCCGCTGGCCCGCGGCCTCCACCCGAGCCGCGGTGGTTTCAACGCTGCCGGGCAGGGGGCGGCCGTCGGCTGTTTCGCCCTCGCGCACGGTGCGCGCGGTCACCGCCACGTCGAAGCCCGCCTCGGCCAGGGCAATGGCCGACGCCCGGCCGATCCCCCGGCTGGCGCCCGTCACGAAAGCAACTTTTCTTTCTTCCATCGACTCTTCTCCTTGGCGCTGGCCTTTGCCCGGAGTCTAGCTCCGGTTACCCGTTCGAACGCTTCCAGGCGCGGTTCGGGGTCGACTTGCGGCCCCGTGGCGAGTGGCCGCGGCGGTCGGGATCTCGGCGCGCCTCGGTGGCAATACGGCCGCTCGCTTGACGAACCTCGGATTCACAACACAGACTGAGGTTCTTCTCAGCCACCCCCGGTCGGGCCCGAACCCGATCCTCGTTCAGTTCGGGGGGTCACCCAAGGGCTCCGGTCGGTTCTCGATAGTTGGACGTGTCAGGTGAGTCAAGCCATAGTGAAGGTGCTTCTCGGAGGTCCGTGTGGAGGTCCGTGTGGATGGTCCGTCTGGATGGCGCGTGTGGAATGTCCTTGTGGAAT
>DUCT01000065.1:0-1345 GCA_012959665.1 Myxococcales bacterium
ATGGAGGCGTGAGAGACATTGGGAAGGAAAGTGGCGAAGTCAAAGCCCAGGGAGTGCTTGTTGTCATGGCACTGGGCGCAAGCGCTCGGGTACCCGCCGTCGGCGAGGAAGTCCGGGGAAAGATGAGGTCCGCCTCGGCCATGGCAGTTCTCGCAGCCCACGTTCTCAAGGTAGGGCTTAGGGGAGTCAAGGGAGAAGCCCCCGGGCTCATCGAAGCCCACCACATGGCAGGACACGCATTCACCGTCGCGTTCCTCGCCATGGGTGACCAGGGTGTTGTAGGCCGTTGCATGTCGGGTGAGCTGCCACGATGCGTTTTGGCTCGCGTGGCAAACCGCGCAAACGTCGTTGCCCGCGTAGCCCTTCTTGCTGAGCAGCATGGGGATGCGTTCCCCGGCGATCCGCGCCAGGTACATGCGTAGAAGGGGGGGATCCCGGTCATCCCGCCAACCTTGGCTTCGGTAGACGATTTCTCCCTTGGCGTTGATCATGCTGATGTCGGGAACTCCCCCGGCCATACCGTAAAGTTGGGAGATTTCCTGTCCTGGATCCGTCAGCGGGTCGAAGAAGTCGATGCCAGCTTCTTTCAATGAGCTGCGGATTGCACTGGGTCGGTTCTGAAGGGACACGGCAACGAGCTCGGGCCGCTTGGCTTCGGGGATCTTGGCGAGTTGATCGCGAAAGAATTCCAATGCGTGATGGCAGTGGGAGCAGGTGTGGAGGAAGAACATCAGGACGATGGGCTTTCCCGACAACGCGCTTAAATCAAAGGCTTCGCCCCCGATGGAGAGGGCCTTGAAGCTCGGGGCTTTGGGATACTCGAGCAGGGGACCCGCAGCGGCGGACTGATCCGGGAGCCGGAGGGATGCGCGAAGACGCTTGGCGATGATGTTGGCCGCGTCATCCTGCCGGGTGTCGAATCCGGGGTGGGCAAAGTTCAAATAGCCCTCGGGGTCGGCGCCCAGTATCACCAGGGGGCCGGGAATTCGGAGCAATGAACTTATCTTTGCGCTGGAGTCGTCGATGACGGGAAAGTCGAAGCCGTGTTTCTGGGCAAATGCGCGTACTGTCGAGGTGGAACTCCCGATGCCAACGCCCACGATTTTGAAGTTGTGGCGATTTTGCTCGGTGGCGACATGGGCGACAGCGTCCGCGACGATGCCGGCATCCTGGGTCTCGGGATTGAAGAAGAACAGCACGATTCGCTGGCCAATGAGCGACGACATGGTGAGGCGAGTGCCCGCGAGGGTACGGCCCGAGAAGCCGGGCAACGGGCGCTCTCCGGGCGGGCGCGGTGCGCTCTTCTTGACCTTTCGGTCACTCGCGGCGACGAGTTGGACGGCCT
>DUCT01000065.1:1371-5692 GCA_012959665.1 Myxococcales bacterium
GGATTTGAGGAGCTTGGATTTGAGGAGCTTGGATTTGAGGAGCTTGGATTTGAGGAGGCGGATGCTTCGGGAGAGCCTTCCGGGTCGCCCAGGGCTACCTGCCGCCCAGTGGTTTCCGGAGCTTCGCCGGCTTTAGGTGCACCGTCGCTGGAAGGGGGCCCACAGGCTGTTGCGGTGAGAAGGCCGATCAGGAGGGGCACGAGCAGGAAGGAGAGCGGTCCTCGAGGCAATGACATAGCGCCAGAGAGTACGGGTGTATGAGAGGCCGGGCAAGCGCGGAAGCAGTCGGAATGGACGGGCTTCTGCGAGATTTGGGGCGAATGCTTCGCCTAGATAGGGGCGACGCAAAGGATAGGGGCGACGCAAAAGATAGGGGCGACGCAAAGGATAGGGGCGACGCAAAAGATAGGGGTGTGCAAAGGAATGGGGGGCAGCCCGATTCTTTGATTACCTGTACCAGGGCCCGGTCTTCGTCGACCTCGGCCTACTGCGCCCGGAGGAGTTCGAGGGTGCGGGTGGGAGATTTGAAGGTCTTCTGTTCGTAGTGGCCCGTTCATTGAGAGCTCGGCCAGAGGGGTGCGTTTTTTCCAGGGCTCGGCATTGGCCGCGCTCCAGGCGAGAATGGGCTTGTTGTTCGGGTTGGCCCCGGCGAAAGCCATTCGGGGAATCATGCGCCGGATCATGGAAAAGGCGACGATGGGGGTGAAGACCGAACAGGTGTCTGCATGTTCGAGCGTTCCGGGAGCAGAATCAGAGGCAGCAGGGGGACTTGGGCGTTTTTTTCAAGAACGCATCGTTCTTGAGAGAGGGATTGGGCCAGGGAAAGGGGATTTCCTTGTAGTGCAGTGTGGAGCGCCCCTTGACCGAGTAGCCGAATCCTCGAGATCGACAATTTCGAACTCGTCCGTCATCCGAAGAGGCTTTCGCATCCGGTATCCGCCAGGATATCGCCCAGGGCCCTCCGGTCCGTCTCGGACAGAGCGGCATGGGATTCGCGCAACCAGCGCAGACATTTTCCCTGGTAGGGGAAGGGTTTCTGGATCCATCGTTGGCCGTCGATGGTGGTCTCCATTCTTTCGGCCCCGCGTTCAAGAGCGTCTGCATTGGCGAGCAGGGAAGGGACGTGTACTCGCCCAACTTCGGCCAGGAGGTTGCGGAGGGTCTCGGGAATGGCGTTCCTCGAGAACCATTTCTCCTCCCTGGGGTCGTCCAGGCCTGAGAGGTCCTCGGTGATCTCCACCCAAGCGTAGACGCGGGGAGATTCTTCCAAGGTGATCGCGGATGGAGTCGGGTCAAACAGGGCCAGGCAGGTCAACTGTCCGTGGGTAGCGAAATCCGCGGAGCCGGGCTGCCCTCCGAGAAGGAAACGGTGTTGCTGGAGATGCCGGTCAAAGGCGCGGAGAAAACGCCGGTAGCTTTGCTCGATGACCGGTGCGGTCTCCTCATTGGAGCCCACGACACCCAGACGGGAGACCTGGCGTTCGCCAATCATCTTTTGAAGCGGAGCGATGGCTTCGTCGGTGGATTGGCCCGCCCCCCAGTTGGGAAGAACCTGGGAAGCCTTGGCAATGTCGGCCTCGAACCACCAGCGATAGTGGAACATGCATTTGGTGAGCCACTCGTCCGCGTAGTCTTCGAGCAATTCGTCGAGGAAGGCGATCACTGGATCCGAAGGGATCACCCCGCGTCCCGGGAAGGCGTGCTCAAAGCGGCGGATCAGGGGGGTGGAGTCGGTGGTGGCCAGTATCTCGCCCTCGGCGTTGGGCAGGTAGAAGGTGGGCAGGAGCGGAACCTTCGCCGCTGGTAGGGGGGCCTGCTCGGGCGAATTCTGGAGCACCATGCGGTACGGAATGTGCCGGTAGCGCATCAGGGCGCGCATCTTGCGGGTATAGGGGGAGCCCGGTGCGCCCATCATGGTCAGGGGTGTTTCGAGAGTCGATTGAGTCGGCATACCAATATATTGGCAGTCTGCGTGCACTCTGCCACAAGGGATGAACGTTTCCGGGTGATCGAATTCGTGCAAGAGGTTTAGGGGAGTCCAGTGATCGCCCCAGCGGAGGGGGGGACGGGGGTCAATTGCCGAGAGTCCGAGGAGCCGGCCCGGAGCGGGTCAGTCGAGGAAGGGAGCCAGGGTCACGAGGGCCCAGATTCTGGAGCTTGAGGTACGCCCCTGGAGGAAACTCGTTTCGAGTTCTTTGAGCGCGGCGGCGTCAAAGACCCCGTGCTCGGGGAGGGCCCATGCGAACTCTTCGCTGCGCATCCAGTCCTCCCAGGGCAGGCTGAACCCCATCTTTTTTCGCTTCCAATAACGCTCGGCCAAGGGCGGCCGGGTGGCCTCCCGGAGTCTCCGCTTCGCGGGGCCCGCTTGGCGCAGGGCGGCGGGGATCTTGAAGAGTTCCCGGTAAAGAACGTGGTCCACCAGGGGGGTTCGAATTTCCAGGGAGTGTCTCATGCTCATGATGTCGGCGTCGCGAAGAAGTTGCATCTGGAGGTATTGCTGAACTTCCAAGTAGGCCATCTGTTGTTGGGCGGGAACTTCGCCCGGCCGAGCCCGAGCATCCAGCTCGGCCACCGGGTCGACATGCTCGACCGCCGATCGGGCTTCGGGTGCCAGTAGCCCCGCGGCCTGTTTGGGCCCGAACAGGCCGCGAACCGAGAAGTAGGCACCGCTCAAGGTATCGCCGTGTTGCAGTGCTCGGCGAATACCGGCCCGCTTTTGACTGTGCGGAAAACGATCCATTCCCAAGAGGGCGAGCCGGCGAAGGCTTTCGGAAGCGGGCAGACGAGAAAGGCGCCCATGTATGTGCCTGACCCTTTCCAGTTCGGAGAAGGTCGCATAGCCCCCGAAGAGTTCGTCTCCCCCCACACCGTTGACGGCAACCTTTAGGCCCGATTGTACTGCTGCCCGGGAAACCAGGCCGACGTTGATTCCGTCGGCGCTGGGCTGATCCAGGGAGGCCATCGCCTTGGCGATGCTGTCCCGGGCGTCGTCAACACTCAGGTCTACCCGCTGATGGTGGGTGCCCAATTCCCTGGCCGCACGCTGGGCGAGCTTGCCCTCGTCCATGGCTTCCACATCGAAGGATAGGTTGATGGTGGAGACCGGCCGAGGCAAAACTTCAGACATGAGCGAGACCAAGGAAATGGAGTCGACGCCGCCGGAAAGGAATGATCCCACCTCCACGTCGGCCACCATATGGCATCGAACGGAGTCAAGCAGTGCCGCACGGATTCGCTCGTCGGCCTCGCCTTCGCTCATGTTCTCTGGGTTCTCGAGGATTTCCTCCCGCAGTGAGTAATAGGGCGAGCTCTCGCCCAATTTTCCCGATCGGATCCAGGTCCGATGCCCAGCGGGCAGGGCGCGAATTTTTTTGTAGAGAGTTCGCGGTGCCGCAATCGATCCCCAGTGGAGGTAGGAGGCGACCGCTTCGAGGTCGGTGCCGCCGCTGCCAAAAACTCGCCGGATGGGCTGGACTTCCGAGGAAAAAACGACAAAATCGTCGAACTGGGCGATGTGCAGCGGCTTTATGCCCAGGGGGTCTCGCGCCAGGAGCACCGCATCGGCCCTCTGGTCAAAGAGTGCGAAGGCGAACATGCCTCGCAATCGAGGAAGCAGTGCCTCTCCCCACTCGCGGTACCCGTGAAGGAGGACTTCACTGTCGCTGCTGGAGCGAAAGCGGTGCCCCTGGCTTTCGAGGGTTTCTCTTAGCTCGCGATGATTGTAGATCTCGCCGTTGAAGACCAGATGGAGCTGCCCGTCCGCGGTGGACATGGGCTGGTGGCCCGAGGGTGTCAGGTCGATGATGCTCAGCCGACGATGGGCCAGTCCGATTCGCTTTTGTGGGTCGATCCATGTTCCCGCATCGTCCGGTCCCCGGTGTTTCTGGGCATCGCGCAGGCGAACAAGGGCGCCTTCCTCAATCGGCGCTCCCCCCGCGTGCCCGACGATGCCGGCAATTCCGCACATGACGGGAGGCTAGCCGAACATCTTTATTGACGCATGGCGAGAGGGGTCCGCACGATTCGAGCGCTCGACTGCATGGAGCCACTTCTATCCTATGGTCTCACGCGATGGTTTGAAGAGTTCATTTTTGGAGGGGAATGCTTCCATGACCGAGGACCCACCCGACCCACCCGACCAACCCGACGAGAATGAGAAGGTCGTAATTACTTCGGCGTATTCCAACTACGTACTCGCCGTTCTCTTTCTCGTCTACGTCATCAACTTTCTTGATCGGCAGATTCTCTCCGTCTTCATAGGCCCTATCAAAAAGGAGTTTGGGGTCTCGGACACGGTCATGGGTCTGCTTGTGGGCTTCGC
>DUCT01000066.1:0-1641 GCA_012959665.1 Myxococcales bacterium
CCCAATTGGGCCCACAGCCCCTCGTCCCAGCCCAGGTCCGTCTCCATGGCGGTGCGGATCTGCTCGGAACCGCTCTGTTCTTCGAGGAAGGCGCGGGCGCTCGCACGGAGTTCTTCCTGCTCTTCGTTGAAGCGAAAATCCATCTTTTCTTTTTCTCAGATTCTTCTTGGGTTCAGGTGCCGAAAACTTTTTGGGGGACCTGGGATTTTTTCATCAACTCGTGCACCCCAGCGCCGACTTCGTCGGCCTCCCA
Source organism: Myxococcales bacterium (assembly GCA_012959665.1). Classification (GTDB taxonomy): domain Bacteria; phylum Myxococcota_A; class UBA9160; order UBA9160; family UBA4427; genus JAZXM01. The sequence goes on from DUCT01000066.1 coordinate 254, forward strand.
GCGGCCGCCCTTGTCCACAATGGGGCCGTCCCGCCAGCCATCCGAGGTGCCGATGATGCCTCCCTTGACTTCGAAGACCCGCCCCGAGACCTCCCGGGATTCGGCGCTGCCGAGCCAGACCACCAGGGGTGAAATGTTCTCGGGTGCGTTTTCGTCGAAGACGCCTTCTTCCGGGGCCGCCATGTCGGTGAAGATGGCCTCGGTCATGCGCGTGCGCGCCGCCGGCGCGATGGCGTTGGACGTCACCCCGTAGCGACCCATCTCGGCGGCCTGCACCAGGGTGAGGGATGCGATGGCGCCCTTGGCCGCCGAGTAGGCGCTCTGGCCCACGCTGCCCTGGAGCCCGGCGCCCGAACTGGTGTTGATGATCCGCGCATCCACCGCCTCGCCCGCCTTGCTCTGGTTCCGCCAGTACTCGGCGGCGTGGCGGGTGGTGCAGAAATGCCCCTTGAGGTGCACCCGGACCACGGCGTCCCACTCGCTCTCCTCGGCGCTCACGAACATGCGGTCGCGCAGAAAACCCGCGTTGTTGACCACTACGTCCAAGCCGCCAAAGGCATCGATGGTTTCGGCGACGAGGGCTCGGGTCTGTTCCCAGTCGGCCACGTCGGCGCCGTTGGCCAGGGCCTCGCCCCCCATGGCGCGGATCTCTTCGACCACTTCATCGGCGGGTCCCTTCGAGGCGTCGCTGCCGTCGGCGGTGACCCCTAGGTCGTTGACCACGACCTTGGCCCCCTGGCGGGCAAACTCCAACGCATGGGCGCGGCCAATGCCCCGGCCCGCTCCGGTCACGATGACGATTCGTCCCTCGCAGATCCCGCTCATGGTCTGTCCCACCTTTTGATTGTGTGTGGAGCGCCGAAGAGATTGTGTGTGAAGCGCCGAAGATTTTCGTTTGCCGCGCCCAGCGCGAAAATTAAAGGCGTTCGAGAATCGTGACGTTCGCTTGCCCGCCGCCCTCGCACATGGTCTGGAGCCCATAGCGGCCCCCCGTGCGCTCGAGCTCGTGGAGCAGGGTGGTCATCAGTCGGCAACCGGTGGCGCCCAGGGGATGCCCGAGTGCGATGGCGCCCCCGTTGGGGTTCACCTTGGCAAGGTCGAAGCCGCTTTCCTTCTGCCAGGCGAGCACCACCGAAGCGAAGGCCTCGTTGATCTCGACCACGTCGATGTCGTTCTTGGTCATGCCGGTTTTCGCGAATGCGTACTCGGTGGCGGGGATCGGCGCGGTGAGCATCCAAACCGGGTCGGCCCCTCGCACGGAGAGATGGTGGATGCGCGCCCGGGGCGTGAGCCCGTGGGTCTTGAGGGCCTCTTCGGAAACCACCAGCATGGCCGCCGAGGCGTCGGCGATTTGGCTGGAGACCGCCGCGGTGAGGCGCCCGCCCTCC
>DUCT01000066.1:1763-5593 GCA_012959665.1 Myxococcales bacterium
GGCCGCAAGCGCGCGGTTGTTGCTCTCCAGCGCGAACTCTTCCATGTCCTCCCGGCTGATGTCCCACTTCTCGGCGATCATCTCGGCGGAACGAAACTGGGAAATCTCCTGGTCTCCATAGCGCTTGAGCCAGCCCTTGGAATCCGCAAAGGGCGTCTCGAACCCGTAGGCCTGGCCGGCGTACATGGCGGCGGAAATCGGGATCTGGTTCATGTTCTGCACGCCGCCGGCCACCACCATGTCGCTGGTGCCGCTCATCACCGCCTGGGCGGCGAAGTGCACGGCCTGCTGGGACGATCCGCATTGCCGGTCGATGGTGGTGCCGGGAACTTCTTCGGGCAGGCCCGCCGCCAGCCAACAGGTGCGTGCGATGTCTCCGGCCTGGGGCCCGATGGTGTCCACGCAGCCGAAGACCACGTCTTCCACGGCGGCGGGGTCGACCCCCGTGCGGTCCATCAGGGCCGAGAGTACGTGGGCGCCAAGATCGGCGGGATGGGTCTGGGAAAGCGATCCCTTCTTGCGGCCGGTAGGGGTGCGAACGGCGTCGACGATATAGGCCTCGGGCATGACTGGATTTCCTTGTGGGGATCGGTTGGGTGGGGGTGCTGAACGTGCGGGCAACGTGTGGGGAAGGGCGCTTGTTTCTTATTGAAGGGCGCTTGTTTCTTATTAAGGGCGCTTGTTTCTTATTAGAAGGGCGCTTGTTTCTTATTAGAAGGGCGCTTGTTTCTTATTAAAGGGCGCTTGTTTCTTATTAAAGGGCGTTTGTTTAGGGGCGTTTATCCAAGAGCGCTAAACGCTGCAGATCACCGATGATCCGTGACCGAACAGGCCAACATTGGCCGTAATGCCCGCGGTGGCCCCTTCGACCTGGCGGTCCCCCGCCTGGCCGCGCAGTTGCCAGGTGAGTTCACAGACCTGGGCGAGGGCCTGGGCGGGCACCGCCTCGCCGAAGCTGGCGAGTCCGCCGCTGGGGTTCACGGGGATGCGTCCGCCGATTTGCGTCGCGCCGTCCCGGAGTAGTTTTTCGGCATCGCCCTTGGGGCAAAGGCCGATGTTTTCGTACCAGTCCAGTTCCAGGGCGGACGAGAGGTCATAGACCTCGGCCAGGGACATATCCTCGGGCCCAAGCCCCGCTTCCTCGTAGGCGGCCTGGGCGATGGAGTCCTTGAAACTCAGGGCGGGTTCCTCGACCGCCGCTGCGGAATCGGTGGAGAAATAAGGCATGTCGATGGTGGTCTGGGGATAGGTGGGCGTGATCGTGGAGACAGCGCGAATTTTCACCGGATCCACGTTGTGCTTGCGCGCGTATTCCATGCTGCAGATCACGACAGCGGCGGCGCCGTCGCTGGTGGCGCAGATCTCGAAGAGTCTGAGCGGGTCGGCGACCATGGGGGATTCGAGCACCTGCTCCAGAGTGAACTCTTTGTGGTAGCGCGCATAGGGGTTCGCCATGCCGTGTTTGGCATTCTTGACCTTGACGGCGGCGAAGTCTTCCTCGGTGGCGCCGTAGAGATCCATCCTGCGACGGGCGTAGAGGGCAAAATAGGTGGGGTTGGTGCAGCCCATCAGGCGGAAGCGCAGCCAGTCCGGGTCGGCCCAGCGCTCGCCGGCGTTGGGGGCGAGGAACCCCTTGGGCGTGGTGTCGGCGCCCACCACCAGGATCACGTCGGCCATGTCGGCGAGGATCATCGCCCGGGCGTTGTTGATGGCTTGGGCGCCCGAGGCGCAGGCCGCGTACGAGGTGGAGACCCGGGCTCCGGACCAGCCGAGGGCCTCGGCGAACGTCGCGCCGGCCACGTAGCCCGCATAGCCATTGCGCACGGTCTCGGCCCCGGCCACGACTTCGATGTCGTTCCACTCAAGGCCCGCATCGTCCAGGGCGTCGTTGCACGCCTTGATGCCGTACTCGACGAAATTCTTGCCCCATTTTCCCCATGGATGCATGCCGACACCGAGGATTGCGACTTCTTTGGCCATGTCTTCTTCTCCTTGCTGGATGTGTTCGTGGGGCAGGGTCGTGAAAAATGGGCCCGTGAAAAATGGGGCCGTGAAAAAAGGGGTCGTGAAAAATGGGGTCGTGAAAAAAGGGCCGTAAAAAATGAGGCGCTAAAACTCAGTCGGTGACGGGCTTCCATTTCCAGACCGTGCGCTCGGTGTCTTCTTCTTCGTACAGGGTCTCCACCACGATTTCCATGGCGAGGCCTGTGGTGAGGTCGGCATGGGCCACCCCGTTGGCCACTTGGCCGAGGATGACCATCTTTTCTTTATCCAGTTCCACCGCCGCGATGGTGTAGGGCTCGAAGTCATCGCCGGAGATGTAGGGCTCCGGGGGCCGGTAGTAGTGCTCGGTGTAGGACCAGATTTTGCCCGTGCGCGAAAGCTCCACCTCGTCGAACTCGGTGCTTCGGCACGCGGGGTTCTTGCAAAAGAGATCCTGCTTGGGAAAGAAATAGGTTTGGCAGGTTTTGCACTGGGTCCCGATTAGGTGAGGGGTATCCCCGGTGGTGAACCAGCCCTCGATGCTGGGGGCCACGTTTTTCTCGGTCATTGCGCTCGATCCTTTCTTTGGGACTTTTCTCGGTCTTGTTTCGGGGGCTTGCTTGGGGCGGGTTCTTGAGGCGGGGTCTCGGGGTGGGCGGGGATTCGGCAGGATACCGGAATCCCCTCCCATCGGTTCGCTGGGTTTCAGGCCTTGGGGGCGCAGTAGCCGAAGGCTCGAACCGGCGCCTGGCCGTCGACAATGCCGTCGACAATGCCGTCGATAATGGCGTCGGCAAGCCGGGCGCGATGCCAAGCCCCTGTCCCGAAGGCCAGATCCAGGGACCAGGCGCGTTTCATCCAGATGTGTAGATCCTGTTCGTACGTGTAGCCGATGGCGCCATGCACCTGGAGGGCTTCCTTGCTCGCGAAGAGCGCCGCTTCACCGGCGGCCACCTTGGCCATGGAGACATCGGCTGCGCGTTGATCGGATCCGGTGGCCACGGAATGGGCCGCCCGGTAGACCACTGCCCGGGCGTACTCGACCTGGACTTTGGCATTGGCCAGGCGGTGCTTCACCGCCTGAAAGCTCCCGATGGCGACGCCGAACTGTTGGCGCTGGGTGGCATAGAGGGCGCCCATGTCGATGAGCCGCTGGCCCACGCCCAGTTGCTGGGCCGCACACGCGAGTACGCCGCGATCGAAGGCCGCCTGCTGAATCACCGCGCCCTCGGGCCCGCTAGCGACCCGGGTCGCGGCCGAGGGCGACCAGTCGACACTGAAGAGTCGCTGGGATTGATCGTTGGAGTCCTGGGCGGTGAGCTTGGCCTCGGCTCGGGGCACCGCGTGGAGATCGTCCCCGTCGGGCAGGAAGAGCAGGTCGGCCACGTGGGCGTCGCCGACGAAGGGGCTGCGGGCGTGGCCCACCGCCAGCATGGCCTCGCCCCTGGCCACCGCGCCCAGCCATTTCTGGGCCAGTTCGGGCTGGCCCTTGCCGCTCAGCTCCACCAGCAGGGGAACGCCGACTGCAGCGGTGGCGATCACGGGCTCGGCCAGGGCCGCCCGGCCGGCCTCTTCGAGGACCAACACCAGGTCGCGCTCATCCATGCCGAGCCCATCGTGTTCTTCGGGCACGAGCAGGCCGGGCACGCCAATTTCTGAAAGCTTGGCCCAGAAAGCGGGCGAACGTCCGGTCTCGGTTTCCCAGAGTTCGCGCACCGCTGCCGGGGTGCACTCGCCTTCGAGAAAATCCCGCACCGCCCGCTGAAGGAGCAACTGGTCTTCGTTGAAAGTGAATTCCACGATGGGGCTCCCGTTATTTTCGCGGCAGGCCGAGGATGCGCTCGGCG
>DUCT01000067.1 GCA_012959665.1 Myxococcales bacterium
GGGGGGGGGGGGGGGGGGGGGGAGGGGGGGGGGGCGGGGGGGGGGGTGGAGGGGGGGGCGGGGGCAGGAGTGCGGGCAGAGCCAGGAGTGGAGGCGGGGGCAGAAAGAACTCTCCGCGCCGCGCCCGTTGTCCTCGCGGTCATAAAACCCCTTTGCACCAAAACATTTCCTTCTCACCCCAGCGCATAGGGGCGCCCAGGAAGGCGTACCCTACCACTTCCCAAGCGAGCTGGAATCCGCCGGCAGACCGCTCTGCTAGCTTTTCTGACCGATCGTCAGAGCACCTGGAAAGGGAATCCATGACCTCATCGTCCCTCACCCTCGAAGGCATTCGCGTTCTCGAAGTCGCCCAATGGTGGTTCGTCCCCTCCGCCGGAGCGATCCTCTCGGATTGGGGTGCAGAAACCATCAAGATCGAGCATCCCGAGAGCGGCGACCCCCAGCGCGGACTCGTGACTTCGGGCCTAGTCCCCAAGGGCGGGTTCAACTTCATGTGGGAGCAGCCCAATCGGGGCAAGCGGAGCGTCGGTCTCGACATAAAAAAACCGGGCGGCCTCGATCTGCTCTATCGGCTTGCCGAAAAAAGTGATGTCTTTCTCACCAGCTTTCTGCCCGAAGCACGACAGAAGCTCAAGATCGACGTCGATCATATCCGCGCCGTGAATCCCAAGATTATCTATGCCCGGGGCTCCGGCCAGGGCGTGCGGGGTCCGGACGCCCAACGCGGGGGCTACGACGGCGCCTCCTACTGGGCCCGGGGTGGCATCGCCATGGCGCTCACCGGAGCCGGGAGCGAAGGCCCCCCGGTTATGCAGCGCCCCGCCTTCGGCGACAGCGTTGGGGGAATGACCGTGGCGGGCGGCATTGCCGCGGCACTCTTCCGACGCGAGCGAACCGGGGAACCGAGCGTGGTGGACATCTCGCTTCTCGGTACCGCCATGTGGAATATCTCAGCCGACATCACCATGGCCAAGGCCCTTGAGGCCATCGGCCTCGACAAGGGTATGCCCAAGATGGGTCGCAAGATGACGCCCAACCCCATCGTCAATGCCTATCGCACGGGCGACGATCGCTGGATCATGCTCATCATGCTGCAATCCGACCGCGACTGGCCCGACCTGTGCCAGCACCTTGACCGGCCCGACCTCATCGATGACCCGCGCTTTGCGACCAGCGCTTTGCGCGCTGAGAACAAGAGCGACTGCGTGGATGTTCTCGACGCAATTTTCTGTACCCGTAGTCTCGCCCAATGGCAATCGGCCCTGGCGACCACCGAGGGTGTCTGGGCCCCGATTCAGTTTCCGGGGGAACTCTACGAGGATCCCCAGGTCGCGGCCAACGGCTATCTGCCCGAAGTGGAACTCGCCAATGGAAGTCGCTGCCAACTCGTCAACAACCCGGTGCAGTTCAACGGGGTGCCCGCCGAACTCTCCCGGGCCCCGGAGCACGGCCAGGATACCGATGACGTCCTGACTGAACTCGGACTGGACTACGACGAGATCCTCGCCCACAAGGCTTCTGGCGCAATCCTCTAGAGGAGTCGGACTTCGGTGGGTTCAGTGGGGATGTCGAGCCAGCTCCCCGGGAATTCCCTTCGCCGGGTGCCATCCCCCGGCGACGCGGGAACCGTTGACATTTGTTTGAAAGCATGAGAAGAGAGGGAAATCCATGCGGGAACTGCAAGGGCGAGTCGCCGTCATTACCGGCGGAGGCAGCGGGATCGGCGCCGCGCTGGCCCACGCCTGTGCGGAGCGAAAAATGCGGGTGGTCGTCGCCGATGTGGAAGCCGACGCCGCCGAAGAAGTCGCCGACGCCGTCCGTCAACGGGGTGCCGAGGCCATGGCCTGGGCCGTGGACGTCCGAAGTCGCGCCGCGGTGGATGAACTCGCCAAGCAAGTCCGTGCGCATTTCGGAAAGTGCCATCTGCTCTGCAACAATGCGGGTGTGATGGTGACACGCCCACTCCTGGAACTCGATGAAAAGGACTGGGAGTGGAGTCTCTCGGTCAACCTTTGGGGTGTGATTCACGCGGTCTCGGCCTTCGTGCCCCAGATGATCGCCCACGGAGAGGAGGCACACGTGGTCAACACGGCCTCCATCGTTGGATTGGCCGCTCTGGCCCAGGGCGGACTCGGTGCCTACACGACGACCAAGTTCGCCTTGGTGGGCTATTCGGAATACCTGCGCGAGGAGCTCAAAGCTGCGGGGGTCCCCATCGGCGTCTCGGTGGTGTGCCCGGGTGCGGTCACTACCCGAATCGCCGAGAGCGAGCGAAACCGCCCCCAGGAACTCGACACCGGACCCGCCCCGGCGATGCCCGGGGCCGACCCCCGAGTCGATGCCATACCGGGGAAACAATCCCCCGAAGAGGTGGCCGCCTCGATCCTGGCCGGAGTAGAGGAAAACGACACCTGGATCCTCACCCACCCGGAGATGAAGCCCCTGATCGAGGCGCGGACCCGGGCCCTGCTGGCGGCCTTCGACGTGGCCGGGGATCGGCAAAGGTCTTGACCCGGCCCCGGGCCTCCTCGCCCGGGATTTGACCCCGGCCCCCGGGCATTCTATACTTTCGATACGCAACGGATCGTATCTTTCCAGGCACCCAAACTACGATTCTCTTTCCTTTCCCCTTTCCTTTTCCCCTTCCCGACCGGAGCAAGGAGCGCCCCATGGACTTTGATTTCTCGGAAGCAGAACAAAAATTCGCCGTCGAGGTGGAGCAATGGCTGGTGGACAACCACGACCCCGAAGTCATGGATTTGACCCGGGAAAATTTCAGCCAACTCGCCGATACCCCGGCTCGACGCGCCTTCATGAAAAGGCTCGCCAAGCAGGGTTGGCTCGGTATGTCGTGGCCCAAGCAGTACGGCGGCCAGGAAATCAAAGGCGTCTACGAGTTCATCTTGAACGAGGCACTTGCCCGGCACGGTGCGCCGCAGATCGGAAAGGGCGTGGGTATCATCGGCAAGACCCTCATCCGCCACGGGAGCGAGAAGCTGAAAAAGGAGTTCCTGCCCCAGATCCTGAGCGCCGAGGTTGAGTTCGCGGTGGGTTATAGCGAGCCCCAGGCCGGCTCCGATTCGGCAAACATGCAACTCAAGGCCGAAAGGGTAGAAGGGGGCTGGAAGCTGAACGGCCAGAAGATGTGGACCACGTCGGCCCATTTCGCCGATTGGTACTGGGTGGGCGCGCGCACGGATCCCGAGAAGAAGAAGCACGATGGCTTGAGTCTTTTTCTGATCCCCATGAACCATCCCAATCTCGAAATACAGAGCCTCCCCACCATTGGCAAGGACACCACGAATCAGGTCTTTTTTGAAGACGTGTTCGTGCCCGAAGACTACATGGTCGGGAAACAAGGGAGCGGCTTCCGCTACATCGCCGAGGCCCTTGACCTCGAGCGGTTCACCATGTTTACCCTTTCTCCCATTGAGGATCGTTCGAACCTCCTGGTGGAATGGGTCAAGTCAGCCACCCGGGACGACGAACCCCTGCGCAATGACGTCAACGTTCGCAGAACCATTGCCCATATTGTCACCGATACCCATGTCGCGAAGGGACTGAGCAAGCGCTTCCTCTCTGCGGCCATGTCCGGCGGGGACAAACCCCCGAGCATCGAATCCTCGGAGTACAAGCTGTTCACCACCACCCTGTCCCAGCGAGTCTGCAAAGACGCGCTGGATATCACCGGAGCGGCGGGACAAATTCGAGAGGGCGAGGAAGACGCCCCTCTGGCGGGTCGGTTCGAAGGCGCTTACCGCGCCACGTTGAACGAGACCGTCGGCGGAGGTTCCTCGGAAATTCAGAAGAACATCATCGCTCGGCGCAAATTGGGTCTGCCCAAAAATTTCTAGTCCTCCCCAAGGACCGAGACGGCCCGATACCACAGAAACTGCACCAACCCTTCGCCAGCCTACTCACCTTCAATGACGGCCAGCATGACTGCCGCCTGATCCCAGGAGATCCACAATGGACCTCGCTCTGACCGAAGAACAGCAAATGATCGTCGACATGACTCACGGCATCTTGGAGGAACACTGCACCATTGAAGCCGTCCGCCAAGTAGAAGACGACCCCAGGGGTTATCCCGAGGCACTGTGGAAACAGTTCGCTGAATCCGGGCTGACAGGCATGCTTATTCCTGAAGCCCAAGGTGGGGGCGGACAATCCCTGACCGAGGCCGCCCTGGTCTACGAAAAGTTCGGCGAGTTCCTCGCGCCAGTTCCTCATTTCGTAAGTTCCGTGATCAGCGCCCGCCTTCTCATCCAGGCTGGCAGCGACGATCAGCAGACGGAGTGGCTTGGGAAAATCGCCAGCGGCGATGCGATTCTGACACCCGCCTGGTTGGAACCCGACCGGGGCTTTGGCGAAGTCGGCATCCAGTTGAAGGCCAAGGCCGACGGCGAAGACTACCTGCTTTCCGGCGTCAAACGCCATGTCTACTTCGCGAGCGCTTCGGATCGATTGATCGTCCTGGCACGCAGCGGCGACGGTGTCGACCTGTTCCTGGTTGACCCCAACGCCGAGGGAATAACCCTCTCCCAGCAGCTCTCCCAAGCCGGCGACGCCCAATACCGCGTCGACCTGGACAACGTTCGCGTTTCAGCCAAGGATCGCCTGGGTTCGGCGGGAACCGGCTGGGCGACATTCAATGCCGTGCTTCACGAGGGCATCATCCTCCTGGCCGCCCAAGCCATCGGGGGGGCTCAGAAGGTGCTCGACATCACCGTCGAATACTCAAAGGAGCGCGTGCAGTTCGACAAACCCCTGGGCGCTTTCCAGGCGCTCGCCCATTACATGGCCGATTCCACCACGCATATCGATGGAGGGCGAGTTTTGGTTTACGAAGCCGCCTGGAATGCCGCAATGGGTCGCTCGATTTCGCGCTTTGCCCCCATGGCCAAACTCTTTGCCTGCGAAACCTACCGCGAAGTCACGCGAGTCTGCGCCCAAATCTGGGGAGGCGTCGCCTTCACCATCGAGTACGACTGCCAGCTCTATTTCAGGCGAGCCAAGCAGCTTCAGTTGTCCTGGTGGGATACGCCCTACCTCGAAAACCTGGTGGCCAGCGACGTACTCGATAAAGACTAAGGGCACCGAACCGAGCGTCCCGTGAAAGGCTCCCAGGGTCGTTCCCGAGCGCCTGGACCGAGCGCCTGGGCTTGGCGCGCATGGGCTTGGCGCGCCTGGGCTTGGCGCGCATGGGCAAGCGCATGGGCAAGCGCTGGGCAGTCCCATGGGCGATCGCGGGGGTGGCGTTGATCTCGCTGGCTAGGTGCGTGAGAACCGTGGTCGCCAACTGACTCGGACTTTTACGTCAATCAGGCAATCAACTCCAAAGCGCGCGCCAGGGCATCGACCCGATCGGCACGGTATGGAACGCGAAGGGTGAAGATCACCATATCGACTCCGGCTTCGAAGAGGCGAGCCGCCTGGTCGGCGGCTTCCGCCCCATCCTGGTCAGCCGCAAAAGCGATCTGGACCGAGCACGTGATCTCCGATGGGTCTCGGCCCACGACTTCGCAGTGTGCCTCGAGCACCTCGCGTTTTTGCTTGAACACTTCAGGCTTCGCAAAGGGAAGGT
>DUCT01000068.1:0-303 GCA_012959665.1 Myxococcales bacterium
CAACTCGGTGTTTACCGGGTGGTGTCCGAGATTTCCTATGGCGAGTCCCTGGCGTATGGGGACGTGGCGTGCCGGGTCGGTAGCCCTGCAGCGGTGCGGGCCGTGGGTGCGGCCAACGGGGCCAACCCGATTCCTCTGGTAATTCCCTGCCATCGGGTCGTGGCCCGGAACGGCCAACTCCAGGGCTACGCGGGGGGACTCGAACTCAAAGGGAGACTACTCGCCATGGAGAGTGCGTCCCATCCCGCCCAGGGAGCGCTTTTCTAGCGCGCCTTTATCAGGCGCTTTTCAATAAGCGCTTTT
>DUCT01000068.1:353-3109 GCA_012959665.1 Myxococcales bacterium
TCTAGCGCGCCTTTATCAGGCGCTTTTCGCCGGGGCTAGACATGCTCCAGCGCCTGATCCACGTCGGCGATCAGGTCTTCGGGGGCCTCGATCCCGCATGCGAAGCGAACCAGGGAATCGGTAATTCCCCAACTCTTGCGTTGCTCGGGGGTGTAATCCCAGAACGACATGGTGACGGGCAACTCGATCAGGGATTCCACGCCGCCCAGGCTCGGAGCCTGGTAGGGGACTTGGGTCGCGTCAATGAAGCGAATGGCGCCCTGGAGGTCGGTTTCGATTTCGAAAGTGACGACGCCCCCGAACCCGTCCATGGAGCGCATGGCGACGGCGTGATCGGGATGGCTTTCCAGGCCCGGGTACCAAACTTTGCGCACCTTGGGGTGCGCTTCGAGGTGCCGGGCCAGGGCCAGCCCATTGCTGTTGTGTCGCTCCATGCGCAGGGCCAGGGTTTTGAGTCCGCGCAGCAGCAACCAAGCTCCGTGGCTGTCGATGATACCGCCGAGGACGCCCAGGGCCTTGCGGATCGGATCCACGATTTCCTTGGCGCCGGTCACGGTGCCCGCGAGCAAATCGTTGTGGCCGCCCAGGTATTTCGTTGCGCTGTGGATGACCAGGTCCGCGTCCTCGGTCAGCGCTCGGTGGTTGACCGGGGTGGCAAAGGTTGAGTCGATAATCACCTTGACACCCCGGGCGTGGGCGACTTCCACGAACCCAGGCACGTCGGCGACGCGCAGGTAGGGGTTGGTGGGTGACTCGGTAAAGAAGATGGAGGTGTCGTCGCGTATGGCCGCTTCGAATTGAGCGAGGTTGCTGGGCTCAATGACGCTGACCGAGACGCCCATTCGTCCGAGAAATTCGTCGATGAACTGCCGAGTGCGCCGGTAACAGTCGCTGGTGACGATCAGGTGAGTGTTGACGGGCAGCAGGGCGAGAAAGGTCGTGGTGGCGGCGCACATCCCCGAGGCGAAGAGCACCGTTTCCTCGCCTCCCTCGAGTTCCGAGAGCTTGCGCTCGACGGCGCGCCAGGTGGGATTTCCGTATCGGCCGTATTCCTCGCGGTCGGTCTTGCCCTCCTGGTAGTCCATCACCTCCTGGGAATTTTTGAACCAGAAAGTCGAGGTCTGGTAGATCGGGGTCGTGATGGCGTTGGCCTCTTGCTGGCGCAACTCGCCCCCATGAACCGAACTCGTGGCGGCGGCGCGCTTCGAAGGCTTGTTTTCCATTTTTTCTTGTCCATTCACAGCCCGAACGCCCATGGGCGACCGAGCGATCTAACGCAGTTGGCATCCGTGGGTCCGGGGATCTAGCGCGTTACCCTGACCTCTTGCCTTGGCGCTGGGCGTTTGCCCGCTGGGGGCACTTAGCAGAGAGGGTTCAAGGGCCTGCAAGTGCCTGAAATCGTCCTGTTGTCCGAACCCGTTGGCCGAGCAGTCTAGCCCGAATCCCCGGGAGAGGCCTGCGGCCTTCTTGAGTGGAGTATTCGGGCTACCCTGGCGCGGCAAGGGGTCGCTTCGGCCCGGGGTTCGGGTTGTCGGAGGGAGAGCGAGGCATGGTGACCGAGCGGTCAGCGGGTGCGCGCCAATGCCGTCTGGTTCCTCCCGAGTTTCTTGGGAATCTCCTGGATCAAAATCCCTTTCCCGATCCGCGTCAGGCGAATTCCGACGGCCTCCTCGCCTATGGGGGGGGGCTTGAGCCCGAGCGGCTTCTGGCCGCCTACGCCCAGGGCGTTTTTCCCTGGTACGAATCGTCGCCGATTCTCTGGTATTCCCCCGACCCGCGCGCGGTTCTCTTTCCCGAGGAACTTCGCATCAATCGCTCCCTGGCCAAGAGCCTGCGTCGCCACCGTTATGCGCTGACCATGGACTCGGATTTTCGGGGTGTCATTGAAGCCTGCGCCCAAACGCCCCGGCCCGGACAGTCCGGGACCTGGATCAACGAGGCGATGATCGAGGCCTACTGTGCATTGCACGCCCTGGGCTTTGCTCACTCGGTGGAGGCCCGGCTGGAGGGCGAACTCGTGGGCGGCATCTACGGCCTCTCCCTGGGCGCGGCCTTTTTCGGAGAATCCATGTTCAGCCGGCGCAGCGATGCGTCCAAGGTGGCTCTGGTGGCCCTGGTGGAACGCATGCGCTCCTGGGGGTTCCATGTCCTCGACTGCCAGGCGCATACGCCAAACACCGAGGCGATGGGAGCTGTGCTGTGGCCCCGGGAGGCTTTTTTGGAACTCTTGGCCGTCGCCCTGGAGGCGCCCACTCGCTGTGGAACTTGGGAGTTGGCCGAGCCCCCGCAGAACCGACGACCCGGCGAATCCCATGGAGGCGGCGCCGATGGCGAGTGAGTTTCGCGACCAGGTCGAAGCAGCGCTGGAAAACGAAGAGTCCGAAGAGTTGCTCGGGGTCATCATCGATATCGCCCTGGCGGCGGAGGATGCGGCGTGGGCCGAGGATTGCCTTTTCCGGTTGACCACCCACCCGGACACGAATGTGCGCGGCAACGCGCTGATGGGCTTCGCGCATCTGGCCGAGCGTTTCGGTGGAGTCGATCGCGAACGTCTGGAGCCCGTGCTGGAGGCCGGGCTCATGGACGACAAGCGCTATGTCCGCGAGCAGGCGGAAGCGTGCCTCGAGGAATTGGGCTGGCGAGTCCCCGAGGCGAGTCCCTGACTGCGGGGCTCGGCGGAGCGCTATGCCTGTCGATCCGCCCACGTCACTCGGGGCTCGTTGGTGCGCCGATCTCTCGGCCCCGTTCTTTAGGCC
>DUCT01000068.1:3180-5458 GCA_012959665.1 Myxococcales bacterium
GGCAAGATCGTCGGGGCTGCGGGCATCGGCCTCGATCACCCAGTCCGCGGCGCGTTGGTACCAGGGTTCGCGCCGGGTCATCAGCGCCTGGAATGAGCGGTCGGCAGAGAGCGCCGGGCGGTTGGGGTCCTGGGAGATGCGCGACCAGAGCAGTTCTGTGTCGCAGCGCAGATAGGCGACACGACAGCGCTGGCTCAGAAGCTCGGATTTTCGCGAACTGAAAATTTCCTCCGCGTCCCCGTCGAGATCCACGACGATTCCGCCCCCACAATCCACCAGAGCCGGGGCGGTCTGCGCGGTCTCACGCTGAAGAACCCGGTATTCGAGATCGCGCCAAAGGGGCCAGCCCCCCTCCTCAACGATTTGGGCCACGGGTCGCCCGCCGGCCTCGGCGACAATCAGGGCGTCGAGGTCCACCGGACGAAATTCCGGATGGTTGGCCGCGAGCCGCGCTGCGGTCAACGTCTTTCCGCAGCCCCGCCCTCCGATCAAGGCGAGATGCGGGCGCATTTTTCCGGGGTCGGGAGGAGTCTTCACGCGATCTCTCAATGTTTTCGGGGGTCCACGGGGAAGAGTCCCGAGGCGACGGGAAAGTACCCGATGGCGACGCTCAAGGGCGAAATCCGGGTCCCAGGTCGATGGGCAATTCGAGCCACTCGTCGTAGATCCGTTGGCGGTGGTCCAGCAGGGCGGTGTCGAGGGCGGCATCCAGGGTGGGGTGGCTCTGGGAATAGCCGGCCCGGAGCCCAGCGGGCATGGGGCAGACTTCGTGGGGGAGCGGCTCGATCAGGGCGGCGAAGGCCGCCCAGTAGAGATCCAGGGCCGAGAGCCGGTCGCCGATCAGGTAGTTGTGGCCGGCTTCGCGCTGGCGCGACCACTGGTTGGCCATCAGGCCCAGGATATCGGCGACCCGTTCGGGCGCCCGTTCGGATGCCTCCTTCGAGTAGCCATAGCGCTCGGCCATGGGGGCGACGCTCTGGCGGCCGGGATGGTCGGGCGCAAGCTCCATGAGTGGGCTGAAGAGCATCAGCCGCCGAGACCAGCCCAGGCCCCCTTCCCCGGCCAGTTCGTGGAGCAGGCCGAACATCTGAGCGCGCTGCTCCGGATCCTCGGGAACCAGGGGCTTGTCCGGGGCGAGCCGTTCCCCCAGCAGGATCAGGCTGCTCCAATGGGCCCGGCTGGGCTCATCGTCGAGAATGGCCTGGGGAGCGTTGATTTCTCCGGTCCAGGCCATGAGTGCCGGGTTCGGTTGCCCGGCGAACTGGGCGACGCGCGGGCACGCGAGTCCCTTGACGTGGAAAATGGCCTTTGCGGCTTCGCCCCAGGGGCCCGGTACCCCGGCGGTGAGCACCAAGCGCAAACCCGGCGCGGTTTGGGCCTCTTCAACAGATATCCATTCGGGCACGGGGCGAACTCCAATCGGTGGGTCGGGGTGTCGTGGGGGCTGAAGGGCTGGGGACGATTGACTGAGTGCCCAGGGGCTGAGTCCTGGGACTGAGTGCCTGGGACTGAGTGCCTAGGGACTGAGTGCCTAGGACTGAGTGCCTAGGACTGAGTGTTAAGGACTGAGCGCTCGGGATACAGGGTGGCCTCGTGGGTCATTCGGCCAGCAGGTCCGTGGGGTCGCAATCCAGCCCCCGGGCGATCATGCAGAGGGTTTTGTAGGGGATCCGCTCGTTCTTCTCTTCGATGTGTTGGAGCAGGTTGGGGGAAATGGTTTCCGTGAGCCCGGTGGCGATATGGTGGGCCCGCCCGATGGCGGTCACGAACTCTCGGGGCGACCACTTTCGTGCGTGCCGAAACCGGCGGATCGAGAGGCCATCGGGGTTGACCCACTCCTGTGTTTTCTCGTTGGTTTTGGCCATGGGCCTCCTCGGTAGCCCGTTCCAAGCGACCCCGACGAGTGTAGACTTCTTCTTCGGACCAGTCAGGCCAGAAGGCCGCAAGGGAGAATAGAAAGCGTGGGGGTCGAACTCTTCGAACGCGCCGCCGAGGTGGGCGGATGCTTTCTCAAAGCGGAACAGTTGGTGGCATCGGGGGGGGATCACGATCCCCTTCGCGGTCCGGGCTATCTGTTGACCTTCGATGTGGGCCGAATTCTCGTGGCGGCGGATCCCCGCAATGCCTGCCTTTTGATTCGACAGATCGAGAGCCTGGACGAGGTGGCCTCGGTTCGCCTGGCTCCCCTGGATGAAGAGGAACCCTGGTGGCGGATTTCGGGCGATCCGCTTACTCGGGCATGGCCCTCGGAGGAGGGGGCGGGCGCGACCGCCGGAGA
>DUCT01000069.1:0-1276 GCA_012959665.1 Myxococcales bacterium
GCCGGCTTCTTCCGGTATATGACCGCGCCAACCGCAGGCCGGCCATGACTGCCTCGGTGCCCGAATTGGCAAAGCGCACCATATCCACCGAATCCACCATACCGGCAATTCTCTCGGCGACCACATGCTCTCGCTCGGTGGAGAGCGCCGTTGGCCCCCCGACGATCATTCCATCCCGTGCCGCCTGGTCTACACGGTCATCCGCATAGCCGAGAATCGCGGGGCCGTATCCCATGCGATAGTCCACATACTCGTTGCCATCGATATCCCACAAACGAGCGCCCTTGCCGTGGGAAATATAGAGGGTCTCATCGGGACCCCAGGAACGGTAATTGGAACTCACGCCCAGGGGCAATCGCTTGACGGCCTTCTTGTAGTGCGCGTTGGACTTCTTGATCGAGTATTCGGAACTCATCGAAAGTGTCTCCAGAATCGCTTGTCGTCTTGGGCCGCAAAGAAAGTTCACCCGGGGGAGAGGGGCAAGTTTGGTCCGTTTTTCGTCTCCTCCCAAAAACAAGGAAATTTGCGCCGCTAGGTCGAGTGCTCCGGATTGTCCCAGACGATCAGAGCCGACCAGCCATCCGTCGCCTCGTCCTCGATGTAGTTCTCCAGAACACCGCGGATCGCAAACCCATTCTCGAGTTGGAAGGTGAGGGTCGCGTCGTAGAGCTCCCCGCTGGCCACGCGATCAACGTAGTCCGCCGCGGACATGTCCGCCTTGTGATTGACAAAATCGGGCATATGACCACCGGCGATGATCCCGCGCTTGTTGTGCCGAATAGCCAGGTCTTTGCGCAGTTCGTAGAACTTGCGACCGATTCCCTGGCGGCGGTAGTCGGGGGAAACCGCGATATCGGTCCCGTAATACCAGTCGCCATCGGGGTCATGATTGCCGCATTGATTCTCGCCGGTGATTTCAACGATCGTGTGCTGCGGGTGGTCAAAATCGAAATCCAGAAAGATTCCCCCTGCCTGGCCCACCAGTTGGTCGCCATCGAGGCAGAGGAAGAAACCTTCGGGGAAAACCCGTGCATACGCCCTGAAATCGTCCTCGGCGATCAACTCGTCGGGGTTCGCGTGCTCAAATATGCTGAGTTCCAGGCGACGGCAAGCCGGGGCCCACTCGGTAGTCAGCGTTTGAAATCGGAGGTCGGTCATTGGCTAAACTTAAAATGATCGTATTCGTTTTCACTCGGCAATCCCCAGACGGCCCACATCTCCCGGGTTCCCGGACGCATGATGGCCGCTCCTGAAGACTCGATGTGGTAGGGCGGCT
>DUCT01000069.1:1331-4841 GCA_012959665.1 Myxococcales bacterium
GTCGGCAAGCTCTACTTGGGAACGATCAAGCAATTCCTTTGCACGATCAAGCCGAGCCTGGGATGAAGCCATCAGCGCGGGCGGCTTGTCCGCTTCATGGGCCTGTGACCCCGGATCCAGACAATGGTTCGTGTGAATCAGGGGTTCCTCGCCCAGCACGCGCACGGCGCAGCCCTGGGGCATGGCCTCCACATCGAAACCCCGGCCCTCGCCGTCCAAGAGCAGGTAATGGTGGGCCCCGGCCAAGGGCGCTTCGGTGATGCATCGAAGCGCCTCCTCGATATCGGTTTGGAGCAGCGCCTTGCGAATCACCAGGGGCCAGGTCACGCCGCGCGCACCGATCTGGGCCGCCAAGTTGTTGATTCCGATCGCAATGCCCGCTTCGTTGATGCCAATCTGACCCAGGCACCCCACGGTTGAAAATACGAAGCTTCGCGGCCCATCCTGGGGCCTTATATCAAGCAGGGTGACGTGCTCAGTCGCCGATGCGTGCATATCCCAAGTCTGGGCGAGATAGCCCTGCCCCCCCGCCATGGAATCCGGAACGACCACCGCGGTGCAATCGTCCTCATCGGGAACGCCCGCTCCCGTGGCCCTCACCGCATCGACAAAATCCGTGAAGCCGCCAACGATGATGGCCTCGGCGGGCGTCAGATCGCAGACTTCGGCCATCGCCTCCATCTCGGAACAAAGATCCTCGGAGTAGGCTCGATGGGCAGGCAGCATGGATGCCGCGAGTTCGATCACTTCCTCACGATCGGCTGCGCGCCCCGACCAACTTCCACTCGAAGACAGCGCCACACGATCTTCGGCGTAGTCACGAATTTCCTCGCGGTAGGTTTCACCATGACAGCGGCCCATATCCTGGGCGGAACCCTCCAAAACAATGCGACGCATCCCCTGGGAATCCTCTCCTGTCTGAACTTTCAGATCTGCACCCATCTTTCAATCTCCCGCGCGCTGGGCGGCGACTGCCGCAACCGATTCCGCCACCACATCCATCGCTTCCCGCAAATCGGAATCTGGAATATTGAGTGGAGGCAGGAAGCGTACGCAGTTTGAGTATAGACCTGCACGGATCGTAATCACCCCTCGACTGAGGGTCTCGGTGGTGATCGCCGCCGTGGTTTCCATGCAGGGTTTTCGGTTGTCGCCGTCCTGAACGATTTCCATGGCCAGCATGGGACCAAGCCCACGGACATCTCCAATGATTCCGGGGAATTGATCCGCCAGTTTTTCAAGGCGTTCGCGGATCTGGGCGCCTACTTCCCGAGCGCGAGCCAGAAACTCGGGCTTCGCAATGGTGTCCATGGCTTCCAGGGCCGCAGCGCAAGCCAGAGGATTCCCGCTGTAGGTCCCTCCCAGGCCACCCGGGTGCGCTGCGTCCATAATTTCCGCGCGCCCGGTCACGGCGCCCAGGGGCATGCCCGCGGCCAGGGATTTAGCCGTGGTCACCATGTCGGGAATGACATTCGAATGTTCAATGGCAAAGAGGAGACCCGTGCGGCCCATCCCGCTTTGCACTTCATCTGCGATCAGGATGATCCCGTGTTCATCACAGATCGCGCGCAGGCGCGCCAACCACGACGCCGGGGCGGGGATAAAACCACCCTCGCCTTGCACCGGCTCGACGACGATCGCCGCCACGTGGGCGGGGTCGACCACCGAGATGAAACATTCGGCGAGCCTCTGCTCCTGCTCGGCAATAAATTCCTCTTCACTGACGCCCGGTGCCCGGCGATAGCTATACGGAAACGGAAATCGATAGACCTCCGATGCGAAGGGACCGAAGCCTTTTTTGAAGAGTGAAAACTTGGACGTCATCGCCATGGTGAGATTCGAGCGCCCGTGATAGGCCCCCTCGAAAACCACCACGCCCTGGCGACCGCTATACGCTCTCGCCAACCCCACCGCCGCTTCCACGGCCTCGGCTCCCGTATTCGTCAAGAGCGTCTTCTTGGCAAAGTCACCGGGCACCAAGGCGTTGAGGCGCTCGGCCACCTCCACATAGAGTTCGTAGCTGCCCACAATGGCGCACATGTGAATCAGCTTTTCGGCCTGCTCCGCCATGGCTTTGCTCACGCCTTCGGGGCAATGGCCCACCGCCAACACACCGATTCCGCCTGCGAGATCGATGAAACGATTTCCATCCACATCTTCAACTCGGGAACCCTGGCCCCGCTCGATGGCGAGGCCCGTCAATTTGGCCGCACCTTGGGGAGTTGCCGCTTCCCGGCGCGCCACGATTTCCCGGCTTTTCGGCCCGGGGATCTCCGTGACAAGTCGAATCGCTGTCTCACTCATTGGAATCTCCTGCTCCGGATTCACACCCTGTATTGGGGTGCCCGGGCCCACGTGCGACTTCAGCTCGGTCGCGCAGTAAAAAGTTCATCCCGGGGATCAAATCGCGTGTAGGTGGCGGCGACCACTTCGTCCGGCACATCCCATACGAATTTCACTTCATCCCCGATGGCGTCTTCGGCCATGCATGCCGGCATCTTGTCGTCCTCTGGACCGAAGCCCGCCCGGCGATTGAATTCCCATTCGTCCTCAAGACACTGCCAGCCCATATCCGCCACAGTTTCACGATTGACCGATTCACCGTAGAAGTGGGCATAGAACTCGGCGATCTCTTCGATGTTGGGCATCAGAAACTGGCAGAATCCCGAGGAATCCACCACCGCATTCAGGATCTGACTCTCCTGGGAGGCACGCGCAAACTCTTCGGGCGCCTGGCCGGGATCGACAATGAGCCCGGCCGTGTGGTCGGCCCCCATGGCGCTTGTGCAGTAGGTTACGCCCGCCGCCTTAAGGGGACGGGGATCCCAGGCCGGAATGGCCTGACCCTTGACGCTCGCCACCCGATGGTGGTTCTTGAGACGACCTACGGTGGCTGCACCATTTCCAATGGCTCGGCCGATTTCGGTTCCCTCGGCCACTTCTCGAAGCAATCGCTTTGTCCCTTCGGCGTCGCCGAACTCCATTCCTCCCGCGTCCATATAAACCGCGACCGCCGCGCCTGTCTCGATGGTATCGATCCCAATGTCGTCGCAGAGGCGGTCCAGGTCGGCCACATCTTCCCAACTGGCGATCGCGCAATTCGAGCCCAACATGGTGAGGGTTTCGAACTCAAGACCCGACGTCTTGTACTCGCCATTGGCATCATGAACGATATTGCTGCACTTGACGATGCAGCCGGTTAGGCAGTTGTGCATCCCGCCCCCGCGCGTTTCGAAACTTTCGACGATCCGCATCCCGTCCAGAGTTTCTACATCGGGAGAGCGCCCTTCAGTGCGGTTCTTGTAGGGAAAGGTGTAAATGGAATTCGCCTCTTCGCAGATGACACTGGTGCCCCACTTGGGAAAGGGTTCCTGGCCCGGGCCGGCGACGAAATCCCGCGTGTACTTTTTGGAGAGTTGAAAGAACCCCTTGTCCACGGGCTTGCGCGATGCCGTGCCCCCCGCTTCGATCGCAACAAACTTGAGCCCCTTGCTCCCCATCACTGCGCCC
>DUCT01000069.1:5012-5454 GCA_012959665.1 Myxococcales bacterium
CGCTGGAATGACCCTGGCCGAATCCCCGTCAACCTCCAAGGCGTAGCGAAGTTCGGGATCCTCGGGCTTTCCCGTGAAGATGACCGCGCGGTAGCCGAGTTTCATCAGGTCCTGGCCTGGATCGCCTCCGACATTGGCCTCCTTGATGCCGCCCGTCAGGGGACTCTTGCCCCCCACCGAAAGCCGGCCCGAAGTGGGCGCACTGCTTCCCGCCAGAAGACCCGGAGCCAGCACCAGCAAATTCTCCGCCCCGAGTGGGTCACAACCGGGGTCGCATTCTTCAAGAAGAATTTTGGCCGAGAGCGCCCGACCGCCGAAGAATTTCCATTTCTCGGGAAACGCCTCGATACGGACGCTCTGCCTCGTCATATCGACGCGAATCATCTTGTCCTCGGATCTAACGCTCATTTTCCGCACTCCTTCTTACGCTCAATATCACAAA
>DUCT01000070.1:0-25760 GCA_012959665.1 Myxococcales bacterium
GAGCGGGAAGATCCAGGTGATCGGCGACATGGCCCTGATGATGCAGATGCAGGCCATCGCCATGCAGGCGGGGTCCTGAGCCCCCGCGCGGCTTCTCTTGCCCGGGACTCAAGATGGAAGGCCCGGCTTAGCGCCGTCCTCGGCCCCGACCTCGACCCCGACCCCCGTGTCGCCCAGACCGGGATTCCACCTCGACGAGGATGCTTTCCCGGGTGACGAGCCCCGCTCGGGTCTCGGCCGCAAAGGTGAAGATGTATTCGCCCAAGGCCGCTCCACGCGGTCGCCAGCGCAGCCGTCCGTAGCCCTGGCCCCGGTTTTCGAAGCGCACCCCCAGCGCGCTAAGGGGGACGGGCACGAATTCCGTGCCCTGGCGTTGCAGGGCTTCCACTCTGAGCGCCAGCGTCTCGGACCCCAGTGCCTCGGCCCGGCTATCGCCCGGGTGCCTGGGGAGTTTATCCCCGGCGCCCCGCCTTTCGCGGTCACGGGCCGAGGGCTCGCCCTGTTTGGCTCGCACCCGAATCTTAAGGGTCTCGCCCATACTCACCCTTCGTTTGTGGGCGCCGGTTTCGACGAAGTGGGGCAGGGTGGTGCCGAAGATGCTCGAGGGTCCCGTGCGTTCGTCCTGCCAAATCAAGCGTCGGCCGTCGATGGCGGATTCGGCTTGAGGCGTCATCTCGGCGGTGACCCGCTGGACCGGACAGCGTCCGCGGAGGCGGTCGTACTCGCAAAAAAATACATCGCTGGCTTCATCGCCCACATGGCCATCCCACACCAAGCGATTTCCCGAGAGCTGTGGCGTGGGGTCGAGGACATTGGGAGCGATCTCAATCGGAGGGCAGCCGCCGGTCTGAGGGTCGAATTCGCACAGCAGGAGCGGCTTGTCGCGCCCCAAGCGAAAATCCACCCAGGCCACGAGGCGCCCCGAAACGGCGACTCGGGAAAGAGGACTGATGACCGGAGTAAGGGCTCGTGCAGGACAAGCGCCGGTCACCGGATCCGGGCGGCAGAGAGCAACGCGTTGGCCTCCCTGGAATTCGATCCAAAACAGGCTTTCGCCGTCGGTGTCCAGGCCACTCCGGCGAGCCGGGGGCAGGCCCAGATCGTATGCGTCACAGCGTCCGTCGGTAGGGTGGGGGAGGCAGCCATGGATCGATCGCCTGCCCTCGCTCTTTTCCACGAGCCAGAAAATTCGTCCCTGCGCGCTGACGGGATAGGACGAGCCCTCGGGGCTCAGCACAAATTCTGGGCAGCGTCCGTCTCGGAGGTTCATCCGGCAGCCCATGCCCTGCAGGTGAAAAGAATTCGGCTCCCGGCGATTCCAACCGGCCACGAGTTCCGGGGCCCGCAGGCCGCGACTCCTGCGCTGGCTTCCCGGTCCCGGGGACGACCCGGAGCGGGGAACGGGGGACACCGACAGATTCATGTCATCGCTTTCGCCTTCGACCAGGGGCCACTGTCGGCCGGTGAGGAAATCGCTGACGAAGAGATTCAGGTGCTCACTGCTTTCGGGGGGCAAAGCTGACGTGCGCCGGGATTGAAAGGTCAGGAAACGCTGGCTGAGTTCGGGAAGGACGGCCGGCGGACCCGGGGAGGAAAGCGGGATGAAGGAGCCACGCTCCAGGCTCAGGGGGATGAATTCGTGGTAGACGCTTCCCTCGGCGCCCCGCACCTCGAGCCGAATGAGGTAGGTGCCCGGTTCAGCGCCGCCAATATCCCAGCGCCCGAGCACACCCTCCCGGACCGCGGCCGAGCGGACGGGGGTGATGGGCTCCCAGGTCTGAGGGGCGTTGCCCCGGCCGTAGCTCAGGCGGTAGTCCAGCATGGCCTGGCCACGGGCGGTGCCCCGGATCTCGATGAAGTTCTGCGAATCGGTCCCCACCGGCCCCGGGTGAAGGACCGAGCCTGCCCGGGGCGAGTCCAGGGCCGCGTGCAGATCGGGGAGGGGGAATTTGTCCAGCGCACCGGAGACGTCAAGACGTCCCGCGCCCATCCAGCGATCGTGGCCCGGCGGGCCGAGATCCACCGCTCCCTGGCGGATCATTCGGCGAATGCTCTCGTAATCGAGTTCGGGATGGGCGCTAAGGAGAAGGGCCACGGCGCCACTCACGTGGGGCGCGGCCATGGAGGTGCCGGCGGAACGGGCATAGTCCTCGCCCACTGAGAAGGGCTCCGAGCCCGCGTCCGTCGAAGCGCGCAGGGACAGAATATTGCGCCGGGCCACGTAGACATTGCGATCGCTGGAGGGGCCGCCCCCGGGCGCGGCGACGTCCACCAGCCAGCCAAAATTCGTGAAGCTCTCGGAGGGTTTGTCGTCCTCGCCCGAGGAGGCCACGGTGATGACATCCCGGGTGTTCTCCGGGCTGTTGGAAACCACGTCGATGCTGCGGTTGCCCGCGGAGGTCACCACGATCACCCCCATCGCCCGGACGATCTGGACCACTTCCTCGGCCAGGGGATTGCGCGGGCAAAGGGGGTTGCAGGACCAACTTGCATTGACCACCCGGGCGTCGTTTTGGGCCGCGTAAAGGACCGCGCGCCAGAGATTCGAATCGAGCCCGTCGCCCTCGGCAGGAAATCCCTTGAGGGCCATGATCCGCGCGCGCGGCGCGACGCCGGCGATGCCGATGCCGTTGTTCGCCACGGCGGCGATGGTACCGGCCACGTGGGTGCCGTGGCCCCGATCGTCGAAGGGGTCGGGATCGCTCAGGTCCAGCGGCCCGTCATAGAACCCATCCGCGTCGCCATCCACTGAGTCGGCGAAATCAAATCCCCGTAAATCGTCGATGAAGCCGTTGCCGTCGTCGTCGATCCCGTTCCACTCGTCCGGGTCGACCCGGCCGTTGCCATTCAGGTCCTCGCCGGGGTTGACCCAGACGTTCTCCGCGATGTCCGGGTGCAGGTAGTCGAGTCCGGTATCGACCACAGCCACGACGACTCCTTCCCCCCGGGTCGTGCTCCAGGCTTCGGGCGCGCGGACCCGGTGAAGCCCCCAGAGATCGCCAAAGGCCTGGTTCCAACTTCCCTGGGACCGGAAAAAGGGGTCGTCGGGCTCACTCCAGGGCGGGGCCTTGCCGGTCCACTGGTCGATTTGCTGGGTGTGATCGCGCTGGGCCCAGGCCACGTGGGGGTCCTGGGCATAGAGGGCCAGGGCGAGTTCCGGTGCAACCCCGTCGCCGATTCGGACGCGGTAGATATGGGAAAGATCGGGCAGGGTTGGGTCAGCGGGCGCGCGGGTAGCCGAGAACCGCGCCTTGCTCGTTTTGGCCTGGAGAGAACGCTTCAGTCGCGCGCGTTGGTCCGCCAGGGGGCGGCCGTCGGGACGCCGAAACAGCGCCCGCATGCCGCGCACGGAGGTTCGGGCCTTGAGGGCATCCAGTGAATCCGAGCCGTCACGGGTTCCCGACGCGAAGGTTCGGCCCTGGCGAAAGAGAGTTTCGGCGCATTCGTCCACGGCATGGGGGCCGTGGCTCTCGAACTTGACGAGGATGTGCCGGTCCGCGGGTTCGGCCCCGGCGGGTGCCGCTGCCAACAAGACGCTGGCCAATGCCACCTCGAATAGCCTTTGGATTCTCGTCCATCCGGCGGACAGGGTGCCGGGGACCGCGATTCTTTGAGTTCGATGAAACACGGTTCCATTATGTCACGGATCCCTTTGGCCACGGGAGAATCCATTCCTCGGGCCTCCCAGTCCTGTCTTGAAGGCTCTTGGGGTGGGTCCGGGTGTCCAGGTTTTGGGGCCCCAGCGAGCGCTCCCTGGAGCGCCGCCCGGGCCACCGCCCTTTGCCAGACCACGCCCCTGGCCGTCTTTTGCTTTGCGTGGATACCGGGATTCGGCTAGTTATCCCCACCGGCCGAAATGCCGCGCGGGGCGGTAGTTCAATTGGTTAGAGCACTGGCCTGTCACGCCAGAAGTTGCGGGTTCGATTCCCGTCCGTCCCGCCACTCGGTCCCGCCCTGTTGGCTTTGGTCCGTCGTCCCGGGGCGTAGCCTTTCCCAAGTCCGCTTTTTAGCGGGGATGTCCCGGTTGCCCCAGTCGATCGTGGGGCCAAGCATTGGCGCGAGGGCCCCTGATATTCAGGGCTGTCGCTTGTCAGGCCTCTCGCCGCTGAGTATCCGGGCGTCGATTATCGGTCCGGGGAACCTTCTGATCGCCGAGATCCCGCCGGAGATCGCCCTCGGTCGGGAGCGGGGCAAAAAACCTGTTTTCTTTGGAACCTGGGCCTGGGGTTCGGTGACAGAGAAACAACTCTTCGATGATGGCTTACTCCTTGGCCATCGGGGGTGGAGGGTAGAGCGGGGCCTGCATTGCACCGCTCCACACCGAAGCGCTCCGGGACCCGATCCGGGTTGGGTCGAAGACAGCACGCCTGACACAAGTGCACGAACCGCAAATGACCGAACGAAGAACTAAACGAAGGAACGAGCCACAATCGAGCCATTGAACCAACTGACTGAACAACTAAGAAACCAAGCTTCTTCAAGTCACTCCCTTGGCCGACCGCGCGACTCTCAGAGTGCGGTCGGCCATTTCTTTTTTTAGTTTTTTGAGAGTGAGCGCGTCTTGTCTTGGGGAGTGAGCCTCTTTTTTTAGAGGGTGAGCACCTTAGCGGTCCGTCGCTCGTCGCCGGCGGCGCCACTCGGCGAGTCGCGCCGCCATGGCGGATTCCGCCCCCTTCTCCTTGGGGGCATAGAATCGCTCGTCCCCGATGGCTTCGGGCAGATTGTCGCCGGGGGCGAACTCGTCCTCTGCATCGTGGGGGTAGACATAGCCCGCCCCGTAACCGAGATCCTTCATGAGCTGCGTGGGAGCGTTGCGCAGGTGCATAGGCACGGGAAGCGAACCCGTTCGCTCCACCACCGCCTGGGCGCGCCCCAGCGCCGCATAGGCGGCATTGCTCTTGATCGCGCACGCGAGGTATGTGGTCGCTTGGGCGAGGGCGATCCGACACTCGGGCATGCCCAGGCGTTCCACGGCCTGGTGGGTGGCGGTGGCGAGGCTCAGAGCCCAGGGGTCGGCGTTGCCCACGTCTTCGGAGGCGAAGATCAGCAGCCGGCGGGCGAGAAAGAGGGCTTCCTCACCCGCAGCGAGCATGCGGGCTAGGTAGTAGAGGGCGGCGTCGGGGTCGCTGGCCCGCAAGCTTTTGATGAAGGCCGAGACCAAATTGTGGTGCTCCTCGCGGTCGCGGTCGTAGAGGAGCAATTTGCGGCCCGCGGCTTCGCGTACGGTTTCCGGGGCCAGGGGGCTCTGGGGCGAGGGACCGCGCTGATGAATCGCCGCCGCCGCCTCCAGCAGGCCCAAGGCTTTGCGTGCGTCGCCGTCGGCAAATTCCACCATGGCGCCCAGGCTCTCCTCGCCCACCACCAAAGCCTGCTTTCCCAGACCCTTTTCCTCGTCGCTGAGGGCGCGCTCGATGACGCGGACCACGGCTTCGGCATTGAGGGGCACCAGGGTGAGGACCCGGCTGCGCGAG
The DNA here is from genome assembly GCA_012959665.1 of Myxococcales bacterium. GTDB lineage: Bacteria > Myxococcota_A > UBA9160 > UBA9160 > UBA4427 > JAZXM01. The sequence continues at coordinate 5,472 of DUCT01000070.1, forward strand.
AGCAGGGGAGCATTCACGGTAAAAGAGGGGTTCTCCGTGGTGGCGCCGATCAGCGTTACGGTGCCCGCCTCCACGTGGGGCAGGAGGACGTCCTGTTGGGCACGATTGAGTCGATGGATCTCATCGATGAAGAGCAGGGTGCGCAGCCGGGTTCGGCGAGCGGTGTCCACGGCTTCCCGGATCTCCTTGACCCCGGCGACGACCGCGGAAAGCGCGTCGATCCGCGTGTCCGGGGCCTCGGCCAGGAGCCAGGCAAGGGTGGTTTTTCCGCTGCCCGGGGGTCCCCAAAGAATGATCGACGGAATTTCGCCCGCCTCGACCATGGAACGCAGCGCTGTGCCCTCGCCGACCAGGGATTCCTGGCCGATCATGTCGTCGAAGGCGCGCGGCCGCATGCGGTCGGCCAGGGGCGCGTGGGGGTCCACCGAGCGGCGGGGCTGAGTCGGAAACAGGTCCATGGTCTGATCGGGGGGCATGGATCGAGTCTAGCCCGCGAGGGTGTGTTTGGAGGCTTGAGGTCTGGGCCAACTCGGGGGATCATGGGGGCGAGAAAGGCAAGGCGATGAAACTTCGGTGCGTAGGAATTTGTTTGAAGGAGGACCAACCCCAGGCCGAGGGGAAGGTGAGGGAATTGGCCGCCTGGCTGCAGGCGCGCTCGATCCGAGTGCGTGCCGATTCCCGTTGTGCGGGCTGGTTGGGCATGGAGGCGGAATCCCGAGAGGCTCTGGCCAAAGAGGCCGACTTGCTCGTGGCCCTGGGTGGGGACGGCACTTTGCTCTCGATCGCCCGGGCGACGGGAACCCGCTCGGTTCCGATTCTGGGCATCAACCTGGGTCGCCTGGGATTCCTGGCCGAGGTCAGCCTCGACGAAGTGCTGCCCACTCTTGAAAAGGCAATCGCTGGCGATCTCGACGTGGTGTCCCGCATGCGGTTGGATGTGCGGGTCCACCGAGAGGGCCAGGAGATCGAGGCTTTTTTGGCGCTGAACGACGCGGTGATCACCCACACGCAGATGTCCCACATGATCGACGTGGATGTCTATGCCGACTCGGCCCGGGTGACGACCTACCACGCCGACGGATTGATCGTCGCCACGCCCACGGGTTCAACCGCCTATTCCCTGTCGGCGGGTGGGCCGCTGCTGGCGCCGGACCTGCCGGCCATCGTTCTGACGCCCATTTGCCCCCACTCCCTGACCCAACGCCCATTGGTCCTGCCCGAGACGGCCGAACTCGAGGTCGTTCCCCACGGTCGGATCGAGAGCGCTTCGTTGACCGTCGACGGGCAAGTGGGCCTGGCGGCCCTGGAGGAGGGAGATCGCATTACGGTCCGCCGCTCGAGTCACCCGGTGGGAATCGTCGCGTCGCCCTTCCTGAACCGCTACGAGATCCTCCACGCGAAGTTGCGCTGGGGGGAGCGATGATCGAAACCCTTCGCATCGAGAACGTTGCGATCGTCGAAGAAGCCGAGCTTGAGTTCGGGCCGGGCCTCAATGTGCTCACCGGGGAGACCGGGGCGGGCAAGTCCATTGTACTTGGCGCTCTCTCGCTCCTCGTCGGAGGCAGGGCAGCGCGGGATAGCGTCCGGGAAGGGGCCGAACAGGGGGGGGTGGAAGCGCTTTTCCGAACCGACAGCCTGCCGGAACTCGAAGCCGAACTCGATGCTCGAGATCTGCTTCCCGCCCCGGCGCCGGATAGCTCCGACGCCCACGAACTCGTCATTCGTCGCTCGCTCACGGCCCAGGGTCGCAGCCGGGCTCGGATCGGCGGGCGGGTAGTCCCGGTGTCGACTCTCGGCGAACTCCTGACCGGCCGGGTAGAAATTTCGAGCCAGCACAGTTCCCAGGCGCTACTCCGTCCGGAATCCCACGGCCGATACCTGGACGCGGCGGGTGGCCTTTTGGAGCAGCGGGCGACCGTGCGCGCCCGCTTCGAGAGCCTGCAGGCATTGGATGCCGAGGGCGCGAACCTGCGCGGCCAGGCCGAGGAAAGAATTCGTCAACAGGATTTCCTGGCCTACCAGTTGGCCGAGATCGAGGAGGTGGGCCTGGCGCCCGGGGAGTTGGAGGCGCTCGAGCGAGAGCACGGAAGGCTCGCTCACGCCGAGAGCCTGGGCTCCGACGGCGGCCGGGCCCTGGCTTGCCTGCGCGGAGAGGACGGGGCCGGGGTGGCGAACGGGGCCGGGGATGCCGCGGGTCAGGCCTTGCGTTGTCTGGAGTCTATGGCGAGCCACGACTCGGGACTGGCCCCCCTGATCGAGCGACTGAGAGCAGCCGAAGCCGAAGTGCGCGATCTGGCGGCGGACCTTGAGCGCTATCTCGATGGCGTCGAGGGGGATCCCGCGCGCTTGGCGGCGATCGAGGACCGCATCGGGCAGGTGGAGCGACTCCGTCGAAAATACGGGGCCAGTGAAGCCGAAATCTTCGCGCGCCGGGACGCCTTGGCCGAGGAATTGAGCGGGATTGAAGGCGCTGACGTGCGGTTGGAAGAAATAGACAAGGAGCGGGACAGGGCGTTGGCCGCCCTGGCGGCCGGAGCCAAGAAATTGACCGCCGGACGTAAAAAGGCCGGGCGAAAACTCGCTCGCGAGGTGGAAGAGGCGCTCTTGGGCCTGGCTATGCCCGACGCCCGCTTCGCTGTGGAACTGGCCGAGCCTATCCAGGCTGCCCACTGGCCCCAGGGAGCGACCAGTGGCCCGAGCGGTGCCGAGGCTCCGGAATTTCGCTTTTCGGCCAATAGGGGCGAGGCCCCGCGCGCGCTCCAGAAAGTGGCGTCCGGGGGCGAACTCTCCCGGGTCTTCCTGGCCCTGAAAGGCGCTCTGCGCCAGGAGGGCGCCAATATGGTGCTGGTCTTCGACGAAGTGGATGCGGGGATCGGCGGCCGGGCGGCGGAGCGGGTGGGGCGGGCCCTGGCCGAACTCGCTGGGCGTCATCAGGTGCTCTGTATCACGCACCTGCCCCAGATCGCCGTGTTTGCCGATCGTCACTTTCGCGTGGAGAAGGCCACGTCCCGGGGCCGAGTTCGGGCGGGGATCGTGCGGCTCGAGGGCGAGGGCCGGGTTGAGGAGATTGCTCGAATGGCCGGGGGCGAGGCGATTTCGGATGCCACCCGGGCGCATGCCCGGGAACTGCTGACTTCCGCGCGCCCTGGGGCGCCGGATTTAGCGTGAAGGCGAATGCCCGGGCGGCCCGAAAGCTTCCCTGGCGGATACCCCTCCGCGAGGGTTCCAAGCGGCCTCTGATTGCCGCTGGCCCGGTGCTCTCCTAACCTCGGCCTCCACGCCCTGCCGCCGTCACTCTCGGGAGCCCTGCGAGCCAGCCATGCAACGCATTCTAAGCAAGTTTTTCGGCACGCGGAACGACCGAGTCATCAAGGGCATTGTTCCCTTGCTCGAACGCATCAACGCCCATGAGCCCAAGCTGGTTGGCTTGGCCGATGCGGAGCTCAAGGCGCGAACGCCGGCCTTTCGCCAGCGCCTGGAGAATGGCGAGCCTCTGGATGATCTCCTGCCCGAGGCCTTCGCCACGGTGCGCGAGGCGGCCAAGAGGACCCTCGGGCAGCGGCACTACGACGTCCAGATGATCGGCGGGGTGGTGCTGCATCGAGGTGAAATCGCCGAAATGAAGACCGGCGAAGGCAAGACCCTAGTGGCCACGTTGCCGTGTTATCTCAACGGCTTGACGGGCCAGGGGGTGCACGTGGTGACGGTCAATGACTTCCTGGCCCAGCGCGATGCCGAGTGGATGGGCGAGGTCCACCGCTTTTTGGGCCTGTCGGTGGGGGCCATCGTTCATGGACTCGACGACACCCAGCGCCGGGCGGCCTACGAGGCCGACGTGACCTACTGCACGAACAACGAACTCGGCTTCGACTATCTGCGCGACAACATGAAGTACTCGGTCGACCAGTTCGTCCAGCGAAACCTTCATCTGGCCATCGTGGATGAGGTGGACTCCATTCTGATCGACGAGGCCCGGACGCCCCTGATCATCTCGGGCCCCTCGGAGGAGAATACCCAGATCTACGAAGTGGCCAATCGCGTGATCCCGATCTTGAAGCAAGGCGTCCAAGGCGAGGCCTCCAAGGGGATCGAGGAGAGCGGCGACTACTGGGTCGACGAGAAGAGTCACAACGCCACACTCACCGAAGCGGGTGTGGAAAAGGTCGAGAAGTCCCTTCGTATCGACAACCTATTCGACCCCTCGATGCTTCCGGTGATTCACGCCGTCAACCAGGCCCTTTCCGCTCACGCCTTGAAGCGCATCGACGTGGATTACGTGGTGCGCAAGGGCGATGATGGCCGCAAGGAAGTCGTGATCGTCGACGAACATACCGGGCGACTGATGCCCGGCCGTCGCTGGTCCGATGGGCTCCATCAAGCCGTAGAAGCCAAGGAGGGCATCAAGGTTCGCAGTGAGAACCAGACCCTGGCCTCGGTGACCTTTCAGAATTTCTTCCGGATGTACGACAAACTCGCGGGCATGACGGGAACAGCGGACACCGAGGCGTCGGAGTTCGCCAATATCTACGACCTCGACGTGATGCTCGTTCCCACCAACAGGCCCCTAGTGCGCGACGATCTGGCCGACGTGGTCTTCAAGACCAAGCGGGAAAAATTCAATGCCACGGTCGAAGAGCTCGAGGCGCGCCATGCCACGGGGCAGCCGGTGCTGGTGGGTACGATTTCCATTGAAACCTCGGAGATGCTCGCCAAGAAACTCAAGAAGCGGGGGATCAAACACGATGTCCTGAACGCCAAGCAACACCATCGGGAATCGGAGATCGTCGCCCAGGCCGGGCGCAAGGGCGCCATTACCATCTCGACCAATATGGCGGGGCGAGGCACGGATATTTTATTGGGGGGCAACCCCGAGGCGATGGCCCTGGCGAAATGCGGCCAGGACAAGGAACACCCCGACTACTTGACGCATCTGGGCCATTTTGAATCCCAGTGCGCGGCCGAGCAGCAGGCCGTCCTAGCCGCTGGTGGCCTCCATATTTTGGGTACCGAGCGCCATGAAAGCCGGCGCATTGATAACCAGTTGCGCGGTCGAGCGGGTCGCCAGGGCGATCCCGGCTCGAGCCAGTTCTTTCTCTCTCTCGAGGACGATCTTCTGCGGATCTTCGAAGCCGATCGGGTCGCCGAGTGGTGGGATCGAGTCGGCGTGGAAGAGGGCGAGGCCATCGAAAACCGGATGTTGACCCGGGTAATCGAAGGCGCCCAGAAGAAGGTCGAGAGCCGGAATTTCGATATCCGCAAGCATTTGCTGGACTACGACGACGTCATGAACAAACAGCGCCAGGCCTTTTATGCCCGGAGGGTCGAAGCCCTGCGTCACGAAGCCATCGGCGAGGAAGTGCTCGCCATGGTGGAGGGCCAATTGGTCGCCTTCCTCGACGAGATCTGGCCGGAAAAGGGCGATCCCGAGGACGAGGAACTCGAGCAACTGGTGGGCCTCATGGAACATCAGTTCGGTGTTGTGCTGCCCATCGACAGTCCTCCGCTCCGGGTGGACGGCCAGTTCCCGGGGGAGAAGGCGCCCCTGGGTCATCTGCTGCTGGAAATGTTCGGCGGCTTGCTCGCGGACAAGAGGGCGCGCTGCACAGAGTTCGGCGCCGAGTTCAAGGAAGTGGTCGAGTATCCGAGCTTCGATTGGTTTCAGCGCGACATCATGCTGCGCATTCTCGATGCCCAATGGAAGGACCATCTCCACACCATGGACGGCTTGCGCGAGTCGGTGGGCCTTCGCGGATATGCCCAGCGTGATCCGAAACTCGAATACCAGCGCGAGGGTTTTGGGTTCTTTGCGGAAATGGAGCAGCGGGTCGACGAGCAGGCGCTCGAAACGATCTTCAAATTCGAGTTTCCCCGGCCTCGGCTCGAGAGCACGGCGGCGGCCAAGGCTGCCGGCGGCGGTCGGAGTCTTCCGGGTGCCCAGTCGGGCGCACCGTCGTCCGGCGATGCCGGCGCCAAGGTCGGCCGCAACGAGCCGTGCCCATGTGGCAGCGGCAAGAAATACAAGCGCTGCCACGGCGCTTGAGCGCTGTGCCTGGGCGGTTCCCCGCCCAGGTTTGGGGCGTGGGGCGAGAGGTCTGGGGGAGAGATGAAGGCGGCGGAGACGCCCACGGTTCCGGGATTCAGGGCCAGCGGTATCCATTGCGGCATCAAGGCCGGCGAGAAGGCCGGCGAGCCGGATCTGGCACTTTTGGTGAGCGACGAACCGGCCACGGTGGCCGGGGTGTTTACTCTCTCAACCGTCGTGGGTGCGCCGGTGGAACTCAGCCGGGCCCGGGCTCAAAGGGGCCGGGCTCGCGCGGTGGTGGTGAACAGTGGCGTGGCCAACGTCGCCATGGGGGAGCGCGGCCGCCGAAATGCTGTCCGCATGGGCGATCTCGTCGCTCGCGCCGTGGGCTGCCCCGAGGAAGAGGTGCTGGTCGCTTCGACGGGAGTGATTGGTGAGCCCCTGCCCATGGGAGCCATCGGGCGGGGTGTGCGGGCGGCGGCGGAAGTCCTGGATCCCGGCGGTCTCGGCCGGGCAGCGGAGGCAATTCGGACCACCGATACCTTCGCGAAACTCGCCCAGCGGCGGGTCCGGATCGGGGGCCGCACGGTGACGGTCGCGGGGATCGCCAAGGGCTCGGGCATGATCGAACCCGATATGGCGACGATGCTGGCGTTCGTGTTGACCGATGCTCAAGCGTCGGCCCCCTATCTGCGCGGCGTGCTGCGCCGGGTAGCCGACGACACGTTCAACCGGGTGAGCGTGGACGGCGAGACCAGTACCAGTGACAGCGTGCTTCTGCTGGCCAACGGGGTGTCGGGGGCGCCCGGGCTGAAGCGCGCCCAGGGTCCCGATGCAGAGCGCTTCGAAGCGGCGGTTCACGACGTGGCCGAATCGCTTGCGATGGATTTGGCCCGGGACGGAGAGGGCGCCACCAAACTGGTGAAGGTTGTGGTGGTTGGGGCGAGCAGCCCGAGCCAGGCCCGGGCCGCGGCCCGCCGGATTGCGAACTCGCTGCTGGTGAAGACGGCGATCTTCGGGGCCGACCCCAACTGGGGCCGGATCCTGCAAACCGTGGGTGCGGGCCGGATTCGGCTCGACCTGGAGCACACCCGGATCGGTTTGTGCGGCGTCACGGTGTTCCGGGCAGGCGCCTCGGCGGGCCCGGCGGCGCGCCGCCGAGCCGCGGCGCGCCTGGCCGATTCGGCGGAAGTCGAAATCGTGATGGATCTGGCCGTCGGCGTGCATCGGGCTCGGGTTTGGACCTGCGACCTGAGCACCGAGTACGTTCGTATCAACGCCGAGTACACCACCTGAACTCCGGCTCTTCTCGGCACCCACCCAAGTTCCCCTGGCTCCCCCGACCCACCGATGTCCACGCCCCCTTGGGGCCAGCGTGGTCGGCCGGATCCGATTCTGCTACCTAAAGCGGCGGCTGATCCAGATGGGGTCGGTACAACACACGCTTCAATTCGCCCCTGCGGTGCCGGAGAGGATCCGGTTGGGGAGTTTACGGATATGAAGCGGAGGCAGAACCGCGAAGGAGAAAATGAATGAGTGAGACGACGGCGCCGCCGTCGGCGGCCGGCGATGCGCCCGCTGCCGCTTCCGCCCCTGCGAGCGAAGAAACCGCAGCCGCGATTTTCGAGAAGACCGACCTGAGCATCCGGGCCCTGCTGGAAGCAGGCGCCCATTTCGGCCACCAGACCCATCGCTGGAATCCGCTCATGCGTCCTCACATTTTTGGGGCTCGCAACGGCACCCACATTCTGGATCTCGACCAGACCTTGCCGAATTTTGTGGCGAGTCTGGACTACATCCGGGAGACGGTCTCCAACGGGGGCAGCGTGCTCTTTGTGGGGACCAAGCGCCAGGCGGCGGACGTCATCCAGAGCCAGGCCGAACGCGGCGGTCAGTATTACGTGAACAACCGTTGGCTGGGCGGCATGCTGACCAACTGGAAGACCGTCAAGAAATCCATTGATACTTATAAGAACCTGCTGGCCATTCAGGCGGACGAGGAAAAGCAAGCGGAGCACTCGAAGAAGGAACTCGCCCGCATGAGCCGCTTGTGCCAGAAATATGACAAGTCCCTTGCGGGTATCAAGCACATGCCGCGAATTCCCGACGTGATCTTCGTCGTGGATGTAGGCAAGGAGGCCATCGCGATCAGCGAGGCGCGTCGATTGGCCATTCCGATCGTTGGAATTGTGGACAGCAATCGTGACCCGCGCAATATCGACTACGTGATTCCAGGCAACGACGATGCGACTCGAGCCATTGATCTGTACTGCAAGTGCGTGGCGGACGCGTGCATTGAGGGCGAGGCCATGCGCCAGGATAAACTGATTTCCCAAAAGGAGGCCGAGCCCAAGGGCGACAAGGTACTGCCCGGCACGGGACGCCGGGTCGTGGAAATCACCCAGCCGGCACGACGAACTCGCGGTCAGGGCGGAGGCGCCGGTGGTACGACCGGAAGCGGCCGGACCCAGAGTGCAGGGGGCTGGTCGGATAAGCGTGCGGGCGAAGGCGCAGAAGCGAGCAAAGCTGAAGCGAGTAAGGGCGAGCCGGCCAAGGCCGCCCCGGCCGAGAAGGCCAAGAAGGCCGAGCCCAAGAAGTCCCCCCCCGCCGAGACCGAAGCAGCGAATGCCGAACCCGTAAGCGCCGAGCCGGAAACCGCTGAGGCGGCTCCGGCGGCTCCCGAGCCGACGGAAGCAGCGGAAGCGACGGACCCGGCCAAGGACTGAGCGCTCCGGGCATTGGGACGTCGTCCGTATTCGGCGGCAAAATTCCGGGAACGCAATCTGAGGAACAAGAGAACCGAGGAGAGAATCGTGGCAGACATATCTGCAAAGGACGTAAAAGCCCTACGGGACCAGACCGGTGCGGGCATGATGGATTGCAAGACGGCTCTCAAGGACAGCGAGGGGGACGTGGAGCGCGCAATGGAACTGCTGCGCGAGCGCGGCCTGTCGAAGGCTGGCAAGCGTGCCGGGCGTACCACCAGTGAAGGAGCCGTTGCGGTCTCCATTGAAGGTGGCTTCGGCGTTATTATTGAGCTCGGCTGCGAGACCGATTTCGTGGCGAAGAACGATCAGTTTCAGCAACTCGTCCAGGGGATCGCCGATGCACTCCGCGCCGCGGGCGATGTCGGGAATGTGGAGGCCGCCCTGGCGGCCAAGATCGAATCCGAGACCGTGGATACCCACATCAAGGCCGCTGTGGGCCGGGTCGGTGAAAATATCCAGTTGAAGCGAGTCGGTTTGATTCGGGTCGATGGCCTTGTGGGCGGCTATATCCACGGAGGCGGAAAGCTCGGTGTCCTGATCGGCGTGGCTTCGGCCACTCCCGAAGCGGTCGCCGGCATCGTCAAGGATCTGGCCATGCACGTCGCTGCCGCCGATCCGACGCCTATGGCGGTGGATCAGGCGGGCCTGGATGCCAATGTGGTGGAGAAGGAACGCACGATTCTGCGTAATCAGGCGCTGGAGAGTGGGAAGCCCGAGAACATCGTGGACAACATGGTGAAGGGGCGACTGAAGAAATTCTTTGCCGAAAATTGCCTGGTCGAACAGGCGTTCGTGAAGGATCCCGACAAGTCTGTGGCGGACATTCTGGCGACCGCGGGGGAGGCGAGGGTGACCGAATTCCTGCGCTTCAAGCTGGGCGAGGACGCCGAGTGAAGCCCGTCTTTGGCCGACTGCTCTTGAAGCTCTCCGGCGAAGGCCTCGCCGGGGACGAGGGCTTCGGCATCAGCCCGACGGTGATTGCGGGCATCGCCGAGCAAATCCGGGACGTGCACCAACTGGGTGTTGAGCTCAGTATTGTGATCGGCGGCGGTAATATCATTCGAGGCATGACGGCGGCCTCCCAGGGCATGGATCGCGCCAACGCAGACTACATGGGTATGCTGGCCAGTGTCATCAACGCCATGGCGCTCCAGGATTCCCTGGAGAAAGTCGGGGTGGATACGCGGGTTCTCTCGGCTCTGGAGATCAAGCAGGTGGCCGAGCTCTATATCCGCCGCCGGGCCGTTCGACACATGGAGAAGGGTAGGGTGGTGATCTTCGGAGGAGGCACGGGCAACCCGTACTTCACCACGGACACCGCCGCCGCTTTGCGGGCCGCTGAAATTCAGGCGGAAGTGATCCTGAAGGCCACCCAGGTCGACGGGGTCTACAGCAGCGATCCCCGCCAGGACCCGTCCGCGGTTCGGTACGAAACGCTTTCCTTCAAGGAGGCGATGGAGAAGAACCTTCAGTTCATGGACCAGGCGGCGATTGCGCTCTGCCGGGAGAACGACCTGCCCATCGTGGTTTTCGACATGGGGCAGACGGGGAATATTCAAAAGATTGTACTGGGCCAGAGTGTGGGCACCCTGGTGAATGAGTAGACAGGAGGTGAGCCGTGGCCGGTGAAGAAGAGATTGAACTCGTCCTAGGTGAGGGGCGTGAGGCCATGGGAAAGACCCTCGAGACCTACCGGCGTGAGCTTCTGAAAGTGAGAACCGGGCGCGCCAGTACGGTTTTGCTCGATGGAATTTTGGTCGACTATTTCGATACGCCGACGCCGCTTAAGCAATTGGCGAGCCTCTCGGTCCCCGACCCGCGGATGATTGTGATCTCCCCTTTTGACAAGTCCAGCATTGGGAATATCGAGCGAGCGATTCAGGCGGCGAACCTGGGGCTGACTCCGGGTAATGATGGCAAGGTGGTTCGAATCTCGATTCCTCCGCTCACCGAGGAGCGCCGCAAGCAGTTGGTCAAGCAGGTACGCAAGATCGCCGAGGACTATCGGGTCGGGATTCGCGATAGCCGTCGCGAGGCGCTCTCCTTGCTCAAGGACCTCGAGAAGGACGGAACCCTCCCCAAGGACGACTGCCATCGGGCCGAGAAGGGCGTGCAGGAACTGACCGACGAACACGTCAAGCGGATCGACGCGCTCACGGCCCAGAAGGAAAAAGAGGTTCTTGAGGTCTGATCATGCCTCCCGCCGCGATTTCTCCGAATCGGCTGCCGCGCCACGTGGCCATCATCATGGACGGCAACGGTCGCTGGGCCGAAGCCCGGGGGCTTGAGCGCAATCGCGGGCACCTGGCGGGTGTCGACTCGGTGAAAGAGGTGGTGCGCTGCGTACAGGATCTCGGTCTGGAGTACTTGACGCTCTACGCCTTTTCGAGCGAGAACTGGAATCGGCCCGATGCCGAGGTCTCCGAATTGATGCGACTGCTCGAGGTTTACCTCGAGGAGAATATTGCCGAGGCCCAGGAACGCGGCGTCCGGCTCAGGGTGATGGGGCGGCTGGATAGCTTGCCCGCAAGCACCCGGTCCGCAGTGGACCGTGCGGTGGACGCGACCCGGGACAATCCTAACGGTGACCTGATTTTTGCGCTCTCCTACGGGGGCAGGGGTGAGATCGTGGATGCCGCGCGCCGCCTGATGCTTGCGGCCGAAGCCGGCCGCCTGGATCCCGAGTTGCTGGATGAAGAAACATTTGCCGCGCATCTCTACTTGCCCGATGTCCCCGATCCGGATTTGCTGATTCGCACCGGGAATGAGTGCCGCGTCTCGAATTTTCTGCTCTGGCAGATCGCCTACGCGGAGATCTACACGAGTCCGGTGATGTGGCCCGATTTTCGTCGGGAGCACCTTGAGGTTGCGATCGGGGATTACCAGTCCCGGGAGCGACGCTTTGGCATGACGAGTGCCCAGGTCGAGACCGTGAGCGAGACCGTGAGCGAGGCCGGTCGCGGGAGTCGGGCGTGAGGCGGCTGTGCGTGCTCGGCAGCACCGGAAGCGTGGGCGAGCAAACCCTCGCCGTCGTGGCCGATCATCCCGAGCGCTTCGACGTAGTGGCGCTGGCCGCCGGGAAGAACGTGGCGCGGCTCGCCGAACAGATTGAGCGCTTCAGTCCGCAGATCGTTTCCGTTGCCGACGAGGCTGGCGCACGGGAACTGCGCCAGCGGATCGGGCAGGCAGCGAACACGGACATTCAGATCGGTCTGGGGGCGGATGGCTTGCAGGCTGTGGCCACCCATCCCGCAGATCTCGTGATGGCGGCGCTGGTGGGTGCGGTGGGGTTGGCTCCCACCCTGGCGGCGGTTCGAGCCGGCCGGGATGTGGCCTTGGCGAACAAAGAGGTCATGGTGATGGCCGGCGCCCTGGTGCGCAGGGAGGTCTCTGCTCAGGGGAGCGTGCTCCTGCCCGTGGACAGCGAGCACAGCGCGATCTTCCAGGCGCTGTCGGGGCAACGAAGGGAGGATGTCGAGCGGCTGGTGCTCACATGCTCGGGCGGTCCCTTCCGCGACGCCCAGGCTTGGCCATCGACGCGTTTGGCGGGGGCCAGTCGCGAGGAGGCGCTCGACCACCCCAATTGGGATATGGGAGACAAGATCACCATCGACTCGGCCACGCTCATGAACAAAGGGCTCGAGGTGATCGAGGCGCGTTGGCTCTTTGACGTCCCCCCGGATCGCATCGATGTCGTTGTCCATCCCCAATCCATTGTCCACAGCTTGGTGGAATATCGGGACACGTCGGTGATGGCCCAGCTCGGGCTGCCCGATATGCGCGTCCCCATTGCCGTGGCCTTGGCACACCCCGAGCGTCTGGCCCTGGAGGCCCCCCGTCTCGATCTGGCCGCCATTGGTCGCCTGGATTTTGAAGCGCCCGATGCTGAGCGATTTCCCTGTCTGGGCCTGGCGTACCGGGCGCTTGAGGGAAGCGAAGCGGCCCCCGCTGTGTTGAACGCGGCCAACGAGGTGACGGTGGCGGCGTTTCTCGCTGGGCGGATTGCTTTTGGCGCGATCGCCTCCACCAACGCCCAGGTGCTGAAGGAACATCTATCGGCGTGCCCGGATGCGCGCGTCGAAACTCTGGATGACGTGTTGGAAGCCGATGGATGGGCGCGCCGCCGCGCGCGTCAGTGCCTCGGGCTCGAGGCATTGTCCGCCACGGCGGAGGCGAGTTGATGGTTGTTTTCGACTACATTTTTGCTGCGATTCCCATGCTGGGAGTGCTGATCTTTGTTCATGAGTTAGGCCATTTCGTGGTGGCCAAGCTCTGTGGCGTTCGGGTGCTGAAGTTTTCCATCGGGTTCGGTTCGCCCATTGGGTTTGGCAGCTACCGGATGCGCTGGGAGCGGAACGGCACCGAGTACGTAGTCGCCTGGGTTCCCTTCGGCGGCTTTGTCCGCATGCTGGGCGAGCAGTTGGTCGGCGACGAAGGTGAGTCCGGCCTGATACCCGAGGACGCCCGTCCGGACGAATTTCTCGAGAGCAAACCCGTTTGGCAGAAAATTGCCATCACCCTGGCGGGCCCCGCCATGAACCTGGGTTTCCCGGTGGTGATCTTCATGCTGATGCTCTGGACTGGCATTCCCAAGACCACGTCCACGGTGGGGATGGTGGAGCGCGGATCGCCCGCCGAGGCGGCGGGTGTTCGATCGGGTGACCGAATTCTCTCGGTGAACGGCGATTCCGTCCAGTGGTGGGCAGATGTCAGACGCAAGATCGAGGTGAGCAAATCCGAGGATCTTGAGTTGGCCCTGGCGCGCGGGGCAGATCACGTCGATGTGAGCATTCCCCTGGGCTCGCGCTCGGCGCTGGATGAATTCGGCGAGGCCGAGGCCATTGGCTGGGTGGGGGTGGATAGTCGCCGGTTGCCCGCATTGCTGGGAGTTCCCGATGCGGACTCGCCCGGGGCACGCGCCGGGCTTCGGTCGGGCGATCGCGTGATCGAGGTCGACGGCCGACCGGTGGAGGATTGGAGCCAATTTCGCCGCGCCTATGCGGAGGCGGCCGGCCAAGAGGTTCGGCTGCGTGTGGCCGCGGGGGTGGAAGAGGACGCCCCCGAGCGCTCCCTTTCCATTCCGGCCGGAGGCGACCTGGGGGCACTTGGGGTGATCTCCGCGACGGTTTTGGTGAGCCATGTTCAGGAGGGGACACCCGCCGAGGCCGCAGGCCTTCGCGAGGGTGACCTGATCCTGGAAGTGAACGGCAAGCCGGCGGGAAGTTTTCAGACCTTTGCCGACACTGTGCGGTCGAGCGGCGGCGCTTCCATCCGCATTGCATACGCCCGGGAGGGCGAATCCGTCCAAGTGGATGTGACCCCGGTTCTGCGCGAGGTACCCGGTCCGTTTGGAATCGACGGCATGCAGGAAGAAGTCCTGCAAGTGGGTATTGCACATGCGATGGCGAGTCTGCCCGGCGAATTGGGACTGGATCAAGAGCGCAATCCCCTGGTGGCCCTGCCCAGGGCCGTGCGCATGACGGGTGAAAACATTGCGCTCCTGCTTCGGGGTCTCGGCAAGTTGCTGACTCTCGAGGTCAGCGCCGACCAGGTGCGAGGCCCCATCACGATTATTCAGATCGCGCGCAAATCCCTCGATGTGGGATGGCAGGCCTACTTGAGCATGATGATCTTCATCAGCATCAACCTCGGCGTCCTCAACCTCTTGCCGATTCCCGTGCTCGACGGGGGTTCGCTGGTTATCTATGCGATTGAGGGTGTGAAACGGTCGCCGATTTCATTGCGCACCCGGGAATATGTTCAGCAGTTGGGCTTCATGATGCTGGTGATGCTGATGGGCTTGGCGTTCTGGAATGATCTTTCCGGTCAATGGGCAAAATTTGTTGCCTGGCTGGGTACGGAACTCTGAGTTCGTCGTTGGGGCCCGGGGAAGAACCGCTCTGTCTGGCGCTGGAAACAGCCACGGCGACGGCCAGCGTGGCGCTGCTCCGGGGCGAAAGAGTGCTCGCGGTGGACCAGAGTCCCGACGGCCAGCATCACTCGGAAACCCTGCTTCCCATGATCGACGGGATACTTTCGGCGGGGGGGTACCGACTGGAGGCCATCGATCTCTTCGCGGTCTCCATCGGCCCGGGCGCGTTTACCAGCCTCCGGATCGGCCTAGCCACGCTCAAAGGGCTGGCCTTCGGGAGCGCGCGCCCGGCGGTGGCGGTTTCGACCCTCCAGGCCCTGGCGTTGACGGCTTGCCGCGCGCTCCCCGCACTGGCCCCGGGAATGCTGGTGCCGACTCTCGACGCCCGGCGCGGTGAGGTCTACGCCGCCGCCTATTCCCGGGCGGCACTGGCAGGAGATCTGGGTGCGCTGACGCCCCGGGTGGCCGAGTCGGTCTATGGGCCAGGCGAACTCGCCCGGGCGCTGCCCGAGGGCGGCACCCTGGTGGGGGAGGGTGCCCGGGTGGTGGCCCCGGAACTGATTGCCGGTGAGCCGGGGGGATGGCGAGTGGATTACGCCAGCCCGGGGGTACCCGACGCCGTCGCTGTGGGTTTGCTCGGCCTGGCGGGTGCGGCCCAGGGGCGCGGGTGTCCGGCCGGCGATCTTGTTCCGCGCTATGTGCGCCGTGCCGAGGCAGAGGTGACTCGCACCGCCCAGAGCCTGGAGCCGAACTGAGTGCTACCGGGGATCGGCGGTTTTTTTTGACATGCCCCTAAAGCTCGATTAATCTCGCGGGCTTAGCGGATCGTGCAAGGTCGCTGATCCGCACGGCGGTGCGTTCTACTTGGCCTCGCGCGCCCCTTTTTTACTCATGGATCCCGGGCGTCGAAGCGGCGGCCCGAAACCTCTGGGCCCACGCCCGACACGGAAGGCGAGCAAACAGCGATGGCACTGAATATCTATTACGACAAGGACGCCGACCTCGGTCGTCTCGACGGCAAGAAGGTGGCGATCATCGGCTACGGGAGCCAGGGTCACGCCCACGCCCAGAACCTCAGCAACTCGGGGATCGACGTAGTGGTGGGCCTTCGCAAAGACTCGCCGAGCTGGCCCAAGGCCGAGGGCGCTGGCCTCGCGGTGGCCACGGTGAGCGACGCCGCGCGCCAGGCCGATATCCTGATGCTGACCCTGCCCGACGAGTTGGCGGCGGATGTCTATGCCGACGAGATCGCGGCCCAACTGGAGCCCGGCAACTACTTGGCTGTGGCCCACGGCTTCAACTTTCATTTCGGTGCGATCGTTCCGCCCGACGATGTGAATGTCTTCATGGTGGCGCCCAAGGGACCGGGCCACACCGTACGCGACCACTACGAGGCCGGGCGGGGCGTGCCCTGCCTGGTGGCGGTCCACCAGGATCCCAGCGGCGATTCACTTCAGATGGGCCTCGCCTACGCGAGCGCTATTGGGGGTGGCCGAGCGGGCATCATCGAAACCACCTTCCGGGAGGAGACCGAGACCGATCTCTTTGGCGAGCAGGCCGTGCTCTGCGGCGGCCTGACGTCCCTCATGCAGGCGGGTTTCGAGACCCTTGTGGAAGCGGGTTATGCGCCGGAGATGGCGTATTTCGAGTGCATCCACGAGGTCAAGCTGATCGTCGACCTCGTGTATCAGGACGGTGTGGCCAACATGCGTTACTCGGTTTCAAACACCGCCGAATACGGTGATTTTGTCAGCGGTCCCCGAGTTGTCGATGCGGACACCAAGGCGCGCATGAAGGATATCCTCTCGGACATCCAGTCGGGGGCTTTCGCGCGGCAGTTCATCCTTGAGAACAAGTCGGGTAACGTGGGCTTCAAGGCCATGCGCCGCCAGGCGGCTGAGCATCCCATGGAAGAAGTGGGCGCGCGTTTGCGCGGCCTGATGCCCTGGCTCAAGGAACGCCAACTGGTGGATCGCTCAAAGAATTAGCGGGCCGGGATCCGGGCCCGCCAGCCGGAGGGGAGACCCATGTCACTCAAGGCTGTCGAGAACGAGAGAAGCACGGGGAGGCGAGGCCGTCGGCGTCGCCGGGGTCGACGCAACGGGACCGCCGTGAGAACCTTCGGCAGCCTGCTTCCCTCGCTGCTCACCACCTGCAACCTGGCGGCGGGCTTCTTTGCCATCGTGCGGGCGAGTACGGGGGATCCCCTTACCGCGTCCTACGCAATTTTCGTGGCCGCGGTCTTCGACATGCTCGACGGCCGGGCAGCACGTCTCACCGGCAGTGAGAGCCGCTTTGGCGCCGAGTACGATTCGATTGCC
The DNA here is from genome assembly GCA_012959665.1 of Myxococcales bacterium. Classification (GTDB taxonomy): domain Bacteria; phylum Myxococcota_A; class UBA9160; order UBA9160; family UBA4427; genus JAZXM01. The sequence continues at coordinate 22,455 of DUCT01000070.1, forward strand.
GACACTGTGTCCTTCGGCCTTGCGCCCGCAGTGATTGCCTTTCATTCCGGGGGCCTGATCGAGATGAAGTGGGCGGGTTGGGTGATGGCCTTCGTGTACACGGCTTGCGGTTCCCTGAGGTTGGCGCGCTTCAACGTTTCCTCCGGGCGTTACCGCGACCGCTTCGACGGTCTGCCGACCCCCGCTGCTGCGGGCATGGTGGTGTCCACGGTCTGGTTCGCGGGCTTTCTCCAAGCCCAGGGGGTGGGCTTTCCCCTGCCGCCCTTCCTTGCCGCTGTGGGCCTGGTCTTCCTAGGACTGCTGATGGTCTCGCCCATCCCGTACCGAAACTTCAAGGAAGTCAATGTGCGGGGCTCGTACAGCGCTACGGTCCTGATGGTGATCATAGTCCTGGTGCTGATCCTGGAGCCCGGGGTCAGTTTCTTTGCCATTGGGCTGGCGTATGTCCTGTCCGGGCCCCTGGCCTGGTGGTGGCGGCGCCGAACGGGCCGCATGCTCGAAAGCGCGGGAGAGGCCGCCGAACCCGGGGAAGGCGTGCAGTTCCCGGGCGAAGCCGGGAGGCGTTCCGGTGGGAAAGAGCCCGAAGCAGTGAGGTCGACCGATGAGTGAAACAGTTCGGGTCTTCGATACGACGTTGCGCGATGGGGAGCAGTCTCCGGGCTGCAGCATGAACTTGAAGGAGAAGCTGACCGTCGCCCGGCAGTTGCAGCGCTTGGGCGTGGATGTGATCGAGGCCGGCTTTCCCATCGCGAGCCAGGGGGATTTCGAGGCGGTCCGGAAGATCGCCCAAGAACTTCGCGGCCCGATTCTGTGCGGTTTGGCACGAACGCCCGCGGCGGACGTCGAACGCGCTGCCGAGGCGCTCGAGTCCGCCGAGAAGGCGCGCATCCACACCTTCATCGCCACCAGCGACATCCATCTCGAGCACAAGTTGCGGATGAGTCGCGGTCAGGTTATCGATGAGATTGGTCGCGCGGTGAGCCAGGCCCGGACCTACACCGAGGATGTCGAGTTCTCCGCCGAGGATGCCACTCGTTCAGACCGGGAATATCTGGTGCAGGCCTTTTCCGTGGCCCTTGAAGCAGGGGCCTCCACCGTGAACGTGCCCGATACCGTGGGTTACACCACTCCCGGTGAGTACGCCGACTTGATCCGGTACTTGATCGACCAGGTGCCCGGCAGCGACAAGGCGGTTTTTTCCGTGCACTGCCACAACGATCTGGGCCTCGCCGTGGCCAACAGCCTGGCCGCCGTGGGAGCGGGGGCGCGCCAAGTGGAGTGCACGGTCAACGGGATCGGCGAGCGGGCCGGCAATACCTCCCTCGAAGAGCTGGTGATGGCCATCAATACTCGTCCGGATGTGTACAGCGGCCTAACGCTGGGAATCAACGCCCAGGAAATCTATTCATCCAGTCGCTTGCTCTCATCGGTGACCGGTGTCCAAGTGCAGCCCAATAAAGCGATCGTGGGCGACAACGCTTTTGCCCACGAGGCTGGCATCCACCAGGATGGTGTGCTGAAAGCGCCGATTACTTACGAGATCATGACCCCGGCTTCCATCGGCAGGGCCTCGAACGAGTTGGTACTCGGCAAGCACTCGGGGAGGCACGCCTTTCGCGACCGTCTCGACGAACTCGGCCTGCATGCCGAGGGTGACGAATTCGAACGCGCCTTCAAACGCTTCAAGGATCTCGCAGATGCGAAGAAGGTGATTTACAACGAGGACATCGAGGCCATTGTGGCGGATTCGTCCACCACCACCGAGGATCGTTTCGAACTTCTCGAACTCACCATCACCAGCGGAAACGCCACGGCTCCTAAAGCCACGGTTTCCCTGGCGGTGGACGGGGACGGCAAGAGCACTGTGGCTTCGGGGGTGGGACCCGTGGACGCAATCTTCAGAGCCATTGCCGACTTGACCGAAACATCCAGCGACTTGATCCGTTACCAGGTGCATGCGGTGACTGCGGGGCTCGACGCCCAGGGCGAAGTGACTGTGACGATCGAGGAAGCAGGCCGCCGAGTGATCGGCAACGGAGTTCACGAAGATGTGATGGTGGCTAGCGGCAAGGCCTACGTGAACGCGATCAATAAACTTGAATGGCATCGTCGCCGCCACGAGGTGGACGAGCCCAGGGGTATCTAACCCCTCGCCGCTCGGCAGTTCGCCCGAGCTAACCGTGCCCGGCGGGTGTCGGCGCGATTGAAGGAGAGGACAGTTTTGGATCGGATCGTACTTTTGCCCGGAGACGGCATCGGCCCCGAGGTCGTCGCCCAAGCGCGCCGGGTGCTCGAGGCTGTGGCGGGCCGCCAGGGGCTTGCCCTGGAGTTTGCCGAAGAATTGATCGGGGGCGCCTCCATTGACGCCCACGGTACGCCCCTGCGCGACGAGGTGATCGCCCTTTGTCGCGAGAGCAGCGCGGTGTTGCTGGGCGCGGTGGGTGGCCCGAAATGGGATGCTCTCTCGGTGGATGTGCGCCCGGAAAAAGGCTTGCTGGGCATTCGCAAAGCTTTGGGACTATTTGCCAACCTGCGCCCGGCCGCGGTAATTCCCGCCCTGGCCGACGCCTCTACATTGCGCCCCGAGGTGGTTGAGGGCATCGACCTGCTGGTTGTGCGCGAACTCACCGGAGGCATTTACTTCGGTGAGCCCCGGGGTCGCGGCGAAGAGGGGGGCAAGCGCCGGGCCTGGAATACGATGGTCTACGACGAGGACGAAGTGGCGCGTATTGCTCGGGTGGCCTTCGAGCAGGCCCGACTGCGCCGTCATCACGTGACCCATGTCCACAAGGCCAACGTGCTCGACGTGTCCCAGCTCTGGATGGACGTGGTGGAAGAGGTAGCGAAGGATTACCCGGACGTGACCCTGGCCCACCAGTTGGTGGATTCTTGCGCGATGCTGCTCGTGCGCGATCCCGGTCGTTTTGATGTCATGGTGACCGGCAATTTGTTCGGTGACATTCTTTCGGATCAGGCCGCTGAGATCACTGGATCCCTGGGCATGCTGCCCTCGGCGAGCCTGGCCACCGGCGGCTTCGGGCTCTACGAACCCGTCCACGGGTCGGCGCCGGATATTGCGGGGCAGGACAAGGCAAACCCCTTGGCCGCTATCCTGAGCGTCGCCATGTTGCTTGAGACCTCGCTGAACTGTGCCGAGGGTGCTGCCGCCGTGCGCGATAGCGTGGCGGATGTGCTGACGGCAGGACACCGCACAGGGGACCTGGTGCTCGAGGGCGAGACGCGCGAAGTCGTCGGCTGCCGGGCCATGGGGGAACTTGTGCTCGCCGGTCTGGAGGCAAAATGATG
>DUCT01000070.1:25811-28864 GCA_012959665.1 Myxococcales bacterium
AACTGCTTTCGGTTCTCGAAGACGCCCGGCTGGACTTGGCCGAGCTTCGCCCCTTCGCGGGCGGGCGCTCCATGGGGGATACCATCGAGTTTGCCGGGGAGAGCCTGCCGGTAATGTCGGGCGAGGTGGACTTCACCGGACTCGATGCGGTGATCCTCTGCACGCCGCCGGCGGTTTCCCTCGAACTGATTCGTCAGGCACTGCGGGTGGAAGCGCCCTGCATCGACTGCTCCGGGGCGCTACTGGCTTCGCCCGAGGTGCCTCTGGTGATTGCCGATCTGGGCGCCCACGACGGGGTCAGCGCGGCTCCGCTGCTGGCTTCGCCCACGGGAACGACCTTGATCTGGGGCCCGGTGCTCTCGGCTCTTCAGGGGGAAGCCGGTCTAGTTCGGGTAGTCGGTACGGTGCTGCATTCCGCGAGCTCCGCCGGGCGGGCGGGGATCGAGTCGCTTTCCGAGCAGACCCTGGCGCTGATTGGCCAGCAGGAGCGGGTGGAGGACGAGCCCCTGGAAGGCCCTATGGCCTTCGCGAGCGCGCCTCATGGAAGGGCCGTGGGTGAAGAGAAGGATGGCGCCGCCTTGGCGGAGGCCCAACTGCGCACCTCGTTGCACCGGCTCCTGGGCGGAGGCGTGGAGGTGGTTTCGAGCAGTATCTACGTGCCGAGCTTCGCGGGCCAGGGCAGTGCGCTTTGGGTCGAGACCGAGCGCCCGCTCTCCCCGGGTCAGGCTGCGAGCCTTTTTGCCGGGGCGCCGGGCATCGATTGCGCCAGCGATGACGAGACGGCGAATACTCGGGACGCGGTGGGCTGCGAAGACGTGCGGGTGGCGCGCTTGCGTTCGGATTCGGGCGCCGAGGAGCCCGGCCGCCACCTGATGTTCTGGCTGGCCGCCGACCCGGTGCGCCTGGCGGCGCTCAACGCGGTCAAGTTGCTTCGCGCGCGCTTTTCCCTGGGCTGAGGCGAGGCCCGGCCGTGCCCAACTATTGCCTGCTGGTGGAGTACGCCGGGGAGGGCTTTGCGGGTTGGCAGATCCAGGCGCCCGGGGCACGAACGATCCAGGGGTGCTTGGTAGAGGCCATCGAGCGGATCACGGGCGAGCGGGTGGCGGTCACGGGATCCGGGCGCACCGATGCGGGGGTGCACGCCGAGGCCCAGGTGGCGAGTTTCGCCCTGGCCCGGGCCATGGATCCGGAAAAATTTCAACGCGGCCTCAACGGCGTACTCCCCCGGGAGATCGCCGTGCGTGGCCTGCGCGCGGTGCCGGGTGACTTCGACGCGCTACGCGCCGCTCGGGGGAAGCGATACCGCTATCGGATCTGGAATCACCCGGTGCGCTCGCCTCTGCGGGCGGCCCGCTTTGTCCACGTCGCCCAAACGCTGAACGTGGGCGACATGGCCCGGGCGGCGGAGTGCCTCGTGGGGGAACACGATTTCAGTTCGTTCCAGGCCGCGGGTTCCGGGGTGAAGACCACGGTTCGGAGACTCCATCGGCTGGATGTTCTGGGCGCTCCCGGGGGGGAAATCGAGATCCTCGCCGAGGGATCGGGCTTTCTCCGCTACATGGTCCGCAACCTGGTGGGGACCCTGATCGAGGTGGGGCAGGGCCGGCGTTCGGTGGTTTCCGTGGCCGAGGTGTTGGGGGCCCGAGACCGCAGCCTGGCCGGACCCACGGCTCCGGCGTTGGGCTTGGCGCTGGAGGCCGTGGAGTACGACGAAGGGTTGGGGCCCCTGACGGGGACGTCCCTACATTCCGATGGAAAAACAGAGGCTTCCGAAGATCTCGAGGCTTGACTGGGACCAGCCAATCGCCTAAATAAAGGCCCGGCGCGACGATTGCGCCCAGCGGTGGTCCGGGTCTCCGAACCCCGCCCTCGAGCAATCATTCGAATACACGATCCCGCGAGATGAGTCGAGATCGGTACAGACAGGGGAAGCGGCATGGGAGTGCAGGCGCATCGTGCGACCCGCAGCGTGAAGGCCGACGATGTCGACCGCAAGTGGTATGTGGTGGATGCTGAAGACGCAGTGCTGGGTCGCATGGCCACACGGATTGCCACCATCCTTCGCGGCAAGCACCGACCGATCTACACCCCGCACGTAGACACCGGGGAATATGTGATCGTGATCAACGCCGAGAAGGTCAAGCTCACCGGCCGCAAGCTCGACCAGAAGATCTATCACCGGCATACAGGCTATCCCGGTGGCATTCGTTCCATCACCGCGGGCAAATTGCTGCAATCGGCTCATGCAGACCGCGTTGTGCAATCCGCCGTTCGCGGCATGCTGCCCAAGAACACCTTGGGTCGGCAGATGTATTCCAAGCTCAAGGTCTACGCCGGCCCTGATCACCCCCACGCGGCTCAAATGCCGGAGGTTCTCGAAATTGTCTGACGTCGGTTCGACCACCATTGCCACGGGCAAGCGCAAGAACGCCATTGCCCGGGTGCGGCTCGCCCTTGGGTCGGGCTCAATCACGATTAACGGTCGCGAGATGAACGAATATTTTCCCAGGGAAGCGCTGCAGATCCTGATCCGCGGCCCCCTGGAGGTGACCGGTTCCGAAGAGCGCTACGACATCAAGGCGAGCATTCATGGGGGCGGTGTGGCCGGTCAGGCTGGCGCCCTTCGCCACGGCATCGCGCGTGCCTTGGAGAAGCTCGACGGGACCCAGCGGATGGTGCTCAAGCGCGCGGGTTTTCTGACGAGAGACCCCAGGAAAAAGGAGCGCAAGAAGTACGGTCAGAAGGGTGCGCGAGCGCGCTTCCAGTTCTCCAAGCGTTAGGCCGAGGAAGATCCGCGCTTCGAGGGGACGGGTTTCCCTGGTTGCGTCGGTCGGTGCGAACGATTTGTTCCAGAACCCCCGATGGCAGATTGCTGCCACCGGGGGTTCGTGCATTGGGCGACCGCCTCATTGGCACAGGGCGGGCTGCTGAGGATGGGTTCGGCTCCGAAGCGCGATGACTTCTCGATCCGTGATGGCTAGCCTAGGCGCTGAATTTAAGGGAGGTCTACCGATGCGGACTGATACAAGCGCTCAGACAAGCGCTCAGACAAG
>DUCT01000070.1:28919-31819 GCA_012959665.1 Myxococcales bacterium
CGCTCATACAAGCGCTCATACAAGCACAAGCGCTCAGACAAACCCTTCGAGCGGATTGCCCCGTGTGTCTCGGCGCACTCTGCTCAAGGCGAGCGCATACGCGGGTCTGATGCCGTTGGGCGCACTCACGGCCTTGGCGGCGGATTCCCCGGCCCCCAATGCCATTGCGCCCTCCGAGGCGCTGAAGCGGATCATGGCCGGCAATGCTCGCTACGTGGGGGGCAAGACGGTGACGCATGATTTTGCGGCGGGCCGGGCGGCCCGAAGTCAGGCCCAGTACCCCATCGCCTCGATCCTCAGTTGCGCGGACTCACGTGTAGCCCCCGAACTGGCCTTCGATCAGGGGCAGGGGGATCTCTTCGTAGCCCGGGTGGCGGGGAATGTGCTGACGCCCACAGTGCTCGCATCGCTCGAGTACGGGACTCAATTTTTGGGAATTCCGCTCATCCTGGTGCTCGGCCACACGGGCTGCGGCGCGGTGGATGCGACCATCAAGGTGGTTCAGGACCAAGCGGTGCTACCCGGCCACCTTCCGGCCCTGGCCGAAAAGATCAGACCCGCGGTGGAGGCGGCCGAGAAGGAGACTTCGGGTTCCCTGCTGGCGAACGCCTGCGCGGAGAATGTGCGCCAACAGGTGGCTCTGCTGAAGCAGGCCTCGCCAATTGTGTCCAAGAGCTACGCGGACAAGAAAATCGATATCGTCGGCGCTCTCTACAATCTGCCCACGGGCGAGGTCACGCCCGTCTAGGCGGGCGACCGCCCAGGGCCGCGGACCGTCAAGCGGGGCGCGGGAGGTGGAGGGGAGAGCTAAGAGATGCCCGATCAGAGGCTCGGAGGGATGCCAGCAGCCGAAGCCTGGGCGCAGCTGATGACGGGCAATGCCCGCTTCGTCGCCGGGGATCCGGTGCGGCGGGATCTGGTCGCCGAGCGCGCTGGGGGGGTGGAGGGCCAGGCCCCCTCGGCCGCGGTCTTGAGTTGCTCGGACTCCCGGGTGGTGCCCGAATTGATTTTCGACCAGGGCCCCGGTGATCTGTTCGTGACCCGGGTTGGGGGCAACGTCCTGACGTCGGCCTTGCTGGCGTCCTTGGAGTTCAGCGTGGTCTTCCTCGGGGTTCGGTTGATCGTGGTGATGGGGCATTCGGCCTGCGGGACACTGTCCGCGGCGGTGGGCATGCTCGAGGCCGGCGAGGTCCTGCCCGGCCATATCGCCGAGCTTGTTCGGGAGGTCGAACCGGCGGTGGTGCGGGCCCAGAAAGCCACCGCAGGCGATTTGTTGGAGAACGTGTGCGCCGAGAACGTGCGCCAGCAGGTCGCTCGGCTCAGGGCCGCGCCACTGATCGCGGGCGATGGGCACGGCCAGGAGGCGACCGAGATCATCGGCGCGACCTATGACTTGGCCACAGGCAAGGTTTCGGCTCTCGACTCTCCCTTTCTCGACTCTCCCTGAGGGTAAGGGTAAGGGTGAGGGTGGGAGTGAGGGCGAGACGGAGGCGAGGGGCCGGGGAGGCCCTCTTCGGCTTCTAGTTTTCCCAATTTGATGCGGTTCGGCCCCGGGGCGATTGACTCGCCGCATCCGACCGGGCTATATAGCTATCCCGAGCGGACTTTGACTCGGAGGCGTGTTGGCAGGCCAAATTGCCAGGGGAAAGGCGGGTTCGGCCCCGCAAGAACTGCGGCCGAACAGGTACCCGGAGGGTGCCAGGGCCGAGTTACCCCCGGCGTTCTTGAGATCGGTGCGGCCGATGGCCAAGAGCAGGGGCTCAGGCCCTCGAGAAGGCCCTCGAAAAGGCCCTTGGGGAGACCCGCCCGGGCGAGGGTGGAGTTTCCCTACCGTCGTGTTTCCGTGCTCTCGATCCCCGCTCCCTGGATCCCCGCCCTCTCGATCCTCGCCCCCTTTTTGATTCCCCGCCCCTTTGATTTTCCCGATATCGAGTTTTCCAATGAGTGGTCCGCGCGGCCTACGGCAGACGCGCGGCAGCAAGATTGACCCCCTAGCGAGCCCGGAGATCAACCGATGAGAAGCAGGAGCACCAAGTACATTTTTGTGACAGGAGGCGTAATGTCCTCCCTGGGCAAGGGGCTCGCGGCGGCGTCCATCGGCACCCTTCTCGAGGCCCGGGGTCTGAAGGTCACCTTCCTGAAACTCGATCCCTATCTGAACGTGGATCCCGGGACCATGAACCCGCTTCAGCACGGCGAGGTTTTTGTCACGGAGGACGGCGCCGAGACGGATCTCGATCTCGGGCACTACGAGCGCTTCACCCGCTCGCGCATGAGCCAACTCAACAACATGACCGCCGGGCGCATCTACGACACGGTGCTCGCCAAGGAGCGCCACGGCGACTACCTGGGCGGCACAGTCCAGGTGATCCCCCACGTGACCGACGAGATCAAGGAGAGTATTCGGCGCGCCGGAGAGGGCGTGGACGTAATCCTCGTGGAGATCGGCGGCACCGTGGGCGATATCGAATCGTTGCCCTTCCTCGAGGCGATTCGTCAGTTTCGCGGCGATGTGGGCCGCGAACACACCTGCTTCATCCACGTGGCGCCGGTGCTCTATCAATCCAGCGCCGGAGAACTCAAGACCAAACCCGTTCAGCATTCGGTGAAGGAACTGCAGACGGTGGGGCTTTCGCCGGACATCATCCTCTGCCGCACCGGGCGCTATCTCGACAAGAGCATCAAGAGCAAGATTGCGCTCTTCTGCAATGTCGACGAGGACGCGGTGATGACCGCCAAGGACGTCAACAGCATCTACGAGGTGCCTCTGGCTTTTCGCGACGAGGGGCTCGACGAGAAGATCACCCAGGTGCTGAACATCTGGACGGGTCAGCCCGATCTGCGGCTCTGGGAGCGGCTCATCGAGGCTCAGCGCAACCCCGAGAGCGAAGTGCGCATCG
>DUCT01000071.1:0-1890 GCA_012959665.1 Myxococcales bacterium
CCTGGCTGTCCTGGGCGACTACGCCTTCGGCTCCGCCGCCATGGCGGTGGAGACCGCCGCCCGGGTGGGCGCAAAGCCCGTGATTGTTGTGATCAACAATGAAGGCATTGCGGGCCACATGATCCAGGACCACATGCTCCCTCCCGACTCACCCCGCATCGCCTCGCTGCTTCCCGCCCGCTACGAAAAGATGGCGGAAATGGTGGGCGGCCACGCCGAATATGTCGAAACCGCCGAGGGCATCCGGCCCGCTCTCGATCGCGCCATCGCGTCAGGAAAACTCGCGGTCGTCCACGTGCGAGTCGACCCCAAGGCGACCCGGATGGGCGGGACGAACTATCTTCAGTAGCTCGTGACCTCACGCGAGGGCAACCTCACGTGATTGAGTAAATTGAGTAAAAAGCCCAGAGCTCCCGAGACAACGGACCCAAACGAAAAGGAATCAACCATGCCCCTCCCCCTCGAAGGAATCCTTGTTCTCGATTGGACGATCTGGCAGCAGGGTCCCATCTGCAGCGCCATGCTGGGCGACATGGGGGCCGAGGTCATCAAGATCGAGCAGGCCGGCACCGGCGATCCCGGGCGTTACCTGGCGGCCGCCGGCGGCATCGCGGCCAAAAAGAACATCAACTGGTATTTCGAGGCCAACAATCGCAACAAGCGCTCCATCACCCTGGATCTCAAACAGCCCGAGGCCGTCGAGGTGGTCCACGCCCTCGCGGCCAAGTCCGACGTCTTTGTCCAGAACTTTCGCAAAGGCGTCGCCGACCGTCTGGGCGTCGGATACGAGGCGCTGAAGGCAGTCAACTCCCAGCTCATCTACGCCAGCGCCACGGGCTATGGCAAGGAGGGGGACGAAAGCGGCGAGCCCTCCTTCGATCATCTCGGCCTGGCGCGCTCGGGCATCATGAACGCCGTGGGCGAACCCGGCATGCCCCCCATGGGCGTCGCCGGCGGCGTGGCCGACCAGATGGGGGGCATCATGCTCGCCTACGGGGTGATGACCGCGCTGCTCGCCCGGGAGCGCCACGGCGTGGGCCAGGAAGTGAACGCCTCGCACCTGGGCTCCATGACGTATCTCCAAGGGCTCTCGGTCTCGATGAAGCTTATGGGCGGCGCCGCGATTCCGCGCACCTTCCGCGCCAAGGCCTACAACCCCCTCTGGAACCACTACCGCTGCGGCGATGACCAATGGCTCGCCCTCGCAATGCTCCAGCCCGACCGCTACTGGGCGGACTTCTGCCGCATCATCGAGCGCCCGGAACTCGTCGCGGACCCGCGCTTCGACACCATGGCCACCCGTTCGGCGAACGCCGAGGCGTGCGTGGCTCTACTCGACGAAGTCTTCGCCTCCAGGCCCCGGGCCGAATGGCTTCAGCGCATCAAGGACGACGGGGCCGATCTCATCTACACCATCGTGAACAGCGTGGCGGATCTCCCGGATGACCCCCAGGTGCGCGCCAACAACTACATCGCCGAAGTCGACCATCCCCAGCACGGCCCCACCGACATGGTGGGCGTGCCCGTGGCGCTCTCCGAAACCCCGGGCAGTATCCGCCGGGTTGCTCCGGAACTCGGTGAGCACACCGAGGAAATTCTCACCGAAGTGCTCGGCTGGGATTGGGACAAAGTGGGCGAACTTCGTGAGAAGAAGGTGATCTGAACCCCGCCCGAAACCGCGCGGCGCACCGCGCACACCCTCTTTATCAGCGCCCCGCAGAAGGGAGCGCTCAGCAGAAAGGAAGCGAATCATGGCCAGCAAAATTGCGGACGACCCGAGAATCGACCCCCGGATCAAGGGCGTGTTTGGTGCGATGGATCTCGGCGGCAGCGGCGACGTCGAAAGCCGCGAGGCCATGATCGAGGCCGCCAACAGCGAGCAGGCCAAGG
>DUCT01000071.1:1900-5402 GCA_012959665.1 Myxococcales bacterium
CATGCTCAAGGCCTTTCTCGATTCCTGCGACACCGAGGAAATCGCCTCTTCCGAGGGCCTCGAGTTCAAGGATCTCGAGTTCACTTCCGCCCCCGATGGGAACACGGCGCGCATTCAGTTCATAAGGCCCACCTCCAGCGAGAAGCTGCCCTGCGTCTACTACATCCACGGTGGCGGGATGGCTTCGCTCTCGTGCTACTACGGCAACTACAAGGCCTGGGGGCGCATGATCGCCGGCCAGGGCGTCGCCGTGGCCATGGTGGAGTTCCGCAATTGCGTCACGCCCTCGGCCCTGCCCGAGGTAGCCCCCTTCCCGGCTGGGCTCAACGACTGCGTGTCCGGGGTCAAATGGCTGGCCGCCCATGCCGATGAACTCGGCATCGACGCCGGCCGCATCATCGTGGCGGGGGAGAGCGGCGGCGGCAATCTCACCCTGGCCACCGGGTTGCGCCTCAAGCAGGACGGTGACCTCGGCCTGATCCAGGGGCTGTATGCGCTGTGCCCCTACATCGCCGGACGCTGGCCCCTCCCCGAGAATCCCTCGTCCACCGAGAACAACGGCCTGCTCCTCGACCTGCACAACAACCAGGGCGCCATGGGGTATGGCATCGAGGAACTCGAAAAGGGAAATCCCCTGGCATGGCCGGGCTTTGCCAACGAGGACGATGTGCGCGGAATGGTGTCTACGATCATCAGCGTCAACGAGTGCGACCCCCTGCGCGACGAAGGCGTCGGCTTCTACCGCCTGCTTCTCCGCGCCGGCGTGTCCGCCCGCTGCCGTCAGGTGATGGGCACCATCCACGGCACCGAGATCTTCCCCATCGCGTGCCCCGACATCAGCCGGGAAACCGCGCTCAGCATCGCGGATTTCTGCCGCAACGGTTAACGGGGCCGGCGCACCAGGTATTCGGCTTCGGCCGAAGCGACCTCCACGCCCTGGTCGTCGCGCACCACCGCGTGCAAGGTGAACCCCGCCTCCCCTTCCCCCTCGAAATCCGCCCGCAGTCGCTCCGCCGCCCCTTCGTCGAAGAGGGCCTCGGCGCGAATCCCCGAGCGCGCGGGACGCTTGAACTCGATGGTCACTTTCTTCACCACCGCAAAGAAGGGCTCGCCCTCCAGCGCGGACATCATCACGAGGCCGCCCAGGACCTCGGACGCCGCCCATTGAATCGCCGCGTGAATCGTGGCGATATGGTTCATGTTGCTCGCCCGAAAGGGCACAAAGACGCGGTAGATGCCGTCCCTCGCCGACTCGACTTCAAGGCCCACATAATCATAAATGGGAAAGGCACGCCGCAGCCCTCGTTGAAGACGAACTTCCGGGCTCGGCTCATCGGGAGAAGGCATAGGCCTACTTTCTAGCAAGAGGGGATCGACTCACATGGACTAGCAATGGGGGGCCCACTCGGGCGGGGAGGTTCGTAACGGTAGGAGGTTCTTAACGATAGGAAGCTCTTAACGATAGGAGGTTCACGAACGGTAGGGGTTGTGGTCCACCGGATGACCCGCATACGCGTTGATGGAAGCCAGGGTGTCCAGGGATTCGAAAATCTCATGGATGCGGTTGTCCCGGCTCCGAACGAAGAGCGCATACTGGTTTTCATAGGGCGCCCCGTTGTTTCGGTAGGTAGCGCGATAAAGGAAGCGCACGGCGCTGGCGTTTTCATCCCCCAACTCATCAAGAAGTTCCACCTCCACCTCGGGAAAATAAACCGCTTCCCAGATGCGGCGGTTGAACGCACCCACCGCTGCGAGGCCCTCATGGGGCCCGGCGATCTTGCCCAGGGAGGGCGATAGCGACCAACGGACATCTTCGGCGTAGAGGGCTTTCATCGCCTGGGGTTGGCCGAAGCATTCCACCAGTTGGCCGGCGAGGGTTTTCGCCATCTCAGCCTTCGCTCGGTTGCCCGGATCCGGTAATCTCCGAAAGCGTCGGGCCCACCTTCTCGGCAACGGGGAGCAGCACCTCGGGATCGAAGCCATACGCATTGACGGCGCTTTCGCCGAGAATCGCGCGAATCTCGCCTTCGGGGTAGTCGGCAAAGGTCTCTTGCATGTAGCTCCGAGTATTGGGCCAGGTGCCTTCCAAGTGCGGATAATCCGAGCCCCACAACACCTTGTCGAGACCGATCCGGTGCCGCTCCTCGCCCTCGTGCCCAGGCATAAAGGAAGCCCCGATATAGCATTGGCGCTGGAAGTACTCGGTGGGCGTCAGGGAAAAACCGCTGGAGAAATGCTGGAAGAAGGGAAGATTCGCCTTGAACTCGAAAACCCGCAGGCGCTCGAGGATCCAGGCCGTGCCGGTCTCGGTGAGAATCAGTTTCAAATCCGGGTAGCGCTCGAAGGCTCCCGACCAGAGCAGCGCAGTAAAGGCGCGCTGGGCCCACATGTCGACCTCGCTGATGTACATGGCCGTGGCACTCGGCACGTCGCCGTAATCGGGTGACCAGCCCGAATGGGCTTGGAGCGGAATCCCCAACTCGGCGCAGGTGGCCCAGAGCGGCTCGTAGCGCGGATGATGATAGAAAGGATAATCGCCGGTACTGGTGGGCAACAGCACGCCCCCCCAAAGCCCGTTTTCCCGGGCGGCCCGCACCTCTTGGCAGGTCACCTCGATGTCGTCGATGTTGATCAGGATCACCCCGGCGTGTCGGCCGGGGTTTTCGTTACAGAAGTCGGCTAGCCAGCGGTTGTAGGCACGAATACCCGCCAGGTTGTGCTCGGGATCCACCGGGTTGCGGTATTGCAGCAGACCGGCGCCGAAGGGCGCCATTTGCGGAAAGATCACTTCGCCCACAACGCCATCGGCCTCGAGTTCCTCGATCCGGACCGCCATGTCCCATTCGCCCCGGCGCGGCGCAAAAGGGCTTTCGCCATCGCTCAGCATGGCAAAGAGCCGTTCGTCCTCGATCTGGCCCGGGGCCTGGTTCATCAGAGCCTGGTACTGGCCCGCATCCCCGGTCTTGGCCGCTAGCTCGTCCATGGCCTCCTGGTCAAAGAACGTCCCCGTCCGGGCGATCAATTCCTTGACGTATGTGACCCACCATTCCTGGGCGGCCGCGTGCATGGCCTTGGGGATGTACTCGTTATAGATGGAGGGCAGCGCACCGGCATGGCAGTCGGCGCTGATGATCAGGACATTGGACATGGGCAACCTCTGCGAATAGAGAATCCGAAAGGGTGGCAGGCTCAGAAGAAATTGCCAGGGGGAGTACGGGACTCGACGGGCCGGTTCAGGCGACGGGAACCCGGGGGATCAGAGATCGGCGGCCGTTGCGACGCGCCGCCCGGCGCTTTCCCCGCTTCAGTTCCCGCTGCAAATCCGCGGTGTAGAATTGACAATTCCCAAAGGGCACGCCGAGGATCTTGTAACTCCCCCGGTCGATGGCCGCCTGGGAGGGAAGCGCATATTCGCCGGCCAGCAAAGGCGCAACGAAAGCCATTTGTTGCTCGCTTCGCGGCCAGATCGAACAAATCGCTTTCATGACCCCAATCACAAAGA